>DASYRR010000058.1:0-4683 GCA_036004125.1 Pyrinomonadaceae bacterium
AAAAAGCGAAAGCGGCAGAATTCATGGTGAACCCTGCCGCAATCGTTCTCACAATCAATTAAGACCGTGAATTTGTGATCACCGTCCTCACCCCGGCAATCACTTGGCGAGCTACATTTAGCAGCTCAGCCGATTGCCGCAGATTGTACGCTTGACGGCGCTATATGGCAAATCCTCACGAAAGCTCATGAACTTTCTTTGAATTCGCTCCTCAAAGTGCGACCCTCGCCATAAACAATGTCATGAATTCTCCAGCCGGATGCGCCCTTGACCAAGGCGAAAGTCACGGTCTTCTTCTGACCGAAGTTCTCAAACGTGACATCAACCAACGCCTGGCCCGCTTCGTATCTCGGTTTATTGATAAAGAAGTTTTTGATCTCCATGTCCTGGGCGTCGTAGAGCGGATCACCGTCAATCACTCCGACCTCACCTTTTGATTTGACGGCATCGTGCCAAATCAGATCCACCAAGTCCTTTTCAAAGTACTTGTAAACCAGGGCGCGACTGCGGGTTTGAAAAAACGGGCTGCGCTTCCCTTTTGCCCGGTAAAGATCAGCGACCAGAGCCTCTGGGGACTTGAAAGCTTTTGCCCGGGATTGGCCGCCAACGGTCAATAAGCCCGCGGCCCAGAAACACACCAACAGAATTGCGATTGACTTAAGTGACTTCATTGCTCCCTCCCGGTTAATTCACCCTTTTACCAGCTTATTAGCCTCGCTCTTTGAAAGTGGGCGAATGCGAATATTTCGAAATGAAACGATCTCGTGGTCACCCTGCAGTCGCAATGGCCCCGGTGCGTCGGGGCGATTGCTGCTGGCCCCCGTGCCCATCGGTCCAACATCAGCCACATCGAGAACTTTCTTTCCGTTATGGATGACGATCAGATGCTTGCCGACGAAAGTGATGTCGTAGGTCTGCCACTGACCTGCGAGCTTTGATGCGTTTACTGCCGGAGCAACTCGTCGGTAAAGCGCGCCGCAGCCACTGTCGACTGGAGGCCTGCCATAGCTGTTGAAAATCTGCACTTCATATCTGTCACGCAGGTAGACACCGGAATTGCCATCTCCCTCGCTCACCCTGAATTCAACATGCAGTTGGAAGTCGTAATAGTCGCTGTCAGTCTGAATATCGGTGCTCGGAGGTGTGTTGATATATACACGATCCTGGATTTTCCAACCGTTTGCACCGGACGGATTTCGTAGGTGCCAGCCGGTAAGATCCTTGCCATTAAACAACGAAATCCAAGTTCGCTTTTTTGCCTGGGCCGATTGACCAAGCGGCACAAGTACACATATCAGTAAGATAATTAGAGAGCGGATTTTCACGCCACCACCTTTCAGCTTACAAACTTGACGGACCTTGATTTTAAGACTAGTTAGTTTTTCTCTGTGTGTCTCTGTAGCTAGTTCTCAGGATCTTAATCTCCTGACAATCTTTTGAGCGTCCAGGAAATAACCGACACTGCCCACTCCGCTAGGAGTGCAATATTTATAGCCCGCAGAAGAATAGAGTCCCTGCACTCCGTCAGGAGTGCAATGTCTTTGAATCACGAGAACGACGACTGGTTATGACGGGGATAAACATGGCACTCCCTAAAGGAGTGCGCAGCTTTGTGCTTCCGTGATCTATAAACATGGCACCCCTGACGAGGTGGAACACAGTGAACTGACAGTCCCTTCAGTGCTAAGCGCGCGTCGACATCCGCCTGACTGCTTCCAGTGTGATGCGCTCTTTCTGACGATAAGCAAGATTGGCCATGTGCGCTGCCATAGCCGACCGATAACCAATCTCAATCGATGCGTTTGGTTCCTTGCGTGAACGCACGCAATCGATGAAATTAGCCATGTGATCCATGTCTTTGCTCTGTCCTTCAGCTGTCGCCCCATCGGGTCGATTCACTTTCTCTGGAAAATACCAGATGCCAGTTTGTGATTTTCCAGTGACCATATCGGTCGTTCCTGCCAATCGCTCGATGGTGCCTTGCGATCCAAGATACCGCTCACCCAAACCGTAATGGCTATTGCTGAAAGTTGATTGCCAGGTCACGGTGAGATCGTTTGGGAAGTCGAGCGTCACGGCGATTGTATCAGGCACCTCACGACCATCTTTCTCCGAAAAAACTCCGCCGGTCATATAAGCGGAAGTTGGTAATGGAAGAGCCAACGCCCGCATGATCAGAGCGATCTGGTGAACCATATTCTCAGTCACGTTTCCGCCCGAGAATTCCCAATACAAACGCCAGTTGATGAACTTGTTTGGATCGAACGGTCTTGAGCGACGCCCGTTTAGAAAAAGATTCCAGTCGACGTTTGACGCGTTGCAGTCAGCAGGAATGGCGCGCACCCACTGACCTTTGCCCTTTGGTGTGTTACGACTCATCCAGGACTCGACATGCGTGACTTTGCCAACCAGTCCCTCCTTAATCCATTGCCTGGCGTCTGCCAGTGGGCCCGAACTCTGATGCTGGAGGCCAATCTGGATAACACGATTAGACTTACGTGCGGCATCGTGACACCTCTCCGCCTCTTCAATAGACCAGGTCATAGTTTTTTCGCAAAAAAGATCCTTGCCGGCAGCGACGGTGTCCAGAAAGTGGCGTGCGTGGCAATGAAGCGGCGAAGCGACGATCACTGCATCAAGGTCTTTCAGATCCAGGAGCCGTCGATGATCGGTAAAAGTCTTCACGCCGGGCGCGAGCACCTTCGCCTCTTCAAGTCGCCGGCTGAAGACATCGGCGGCTGCGACAAACTCGACGTTCGAAACGTTTAGCGCATCGCGTACATCTTCCCGGCCACGCGCGCCAAAACCAATTATGCCGAGGCGCACGCGGTCGTTAGCACCGAGCACACGGCTCGCCGGCAAGACCGCCGCGACCGCCGCACTCGTCGCCGCGTGCTTGAGAAAGTCTCTGCGTTTGAGGTTGTTTCTAATCATGGTTGCAGTCCTTGCTGTGACGACTAGTAGCCTGGATCAGATGACGGTCGACTACATCAATTAAGCTGCACGAATTGACTTGGGTGTCAGTGGAAGTCTTCGACCAGCATCATATCACTTTCGATACTGTCCGCCTGAACGTAAAGCAGTGACTGGCCGTCAGAAGAAACGGCGAGACTCGGACATCTGAGCCTGGCTATTTCGCTATTCGGCTTGCTTCAACGGCTAGGAGCGTTGACCAGGCGCCTCCTTGGAGTGCGGGGACTTGTCACCGCTTTGGTACAGGGCGTCGGTGGTTTTGGTTCGCAGTAACAAAGCGGGTACAGAGGCTTCTAACCGAAGGCTGAGCGTTATGGATTGGCGCGAAAAAGCGCTTAGGCCCTTCGGAACAGCAGATTCTACGAGCGGGAAAAAGCTACTAGCATGGCTCGTAATAACATGCTTGACTTTGGAACTAGTTCGAGGGTTTAGAATGCATTCGATGAAGAACAGCACATCTCTTGAACGCATTTGGCGGGTAGGTGAGTTGGCGGAGACTGCCGGCGTCAGTGCCGATACGATAAGACACTACGAAAAGAAGGGATTGCTGCAACCTCGCCGATCGCGCAACGGTTATCGGGAGTTTCCGGAAGGATCGCTGGAACGACTGCAAATGATCAGGCACGCTCTTGCGGTTGGTTTCACTCTCGACGAGCTTAGCGCCATCTTCAAGGTTTTCGATCGGGGAGACGCTCCCTGTCATGAAGTGCGGGCCCTGGCAGCAACCAAATTGGCAGAACTGGACGCACATTTAAGGGACGTTACTGAGTTGAGGAATGAACTGCAGCGTGCGTTACGGGATTGGGATGCCCGCCTGTCAAAAACGCACTCGGGTGAGCGAGCCGGGCTGCTCAAGGCGCTTGCTTCAGGTGCGCCAGCACGACGTTCTTCAACTAATCTCCTTCTCCGCAGACCTAAGCCTAGAACAAAAGGAAAGCAAAAATGAATAAGAGAATCAACATATGTGCTGCTACGTTGGTAATGGTCTTGACGACTGCGTTACTAGCTCAGACTCAACAGCAACCTAAACGCGACTCCTCAATGTCGCAAACACAAACGGATGAAATGATGAAGCGCGGCAATAAAGTGATGGGCTTCGATCAAATGAAGACCACGCATCATTTTCTCGTTCGCGATGATGGCGGCTTAATACAAATTCAGGCCAACGATGCGACTGATAAGGAGAGTCGTGATGAGATCCGGCAGCACCTCCGACACATTGCATCAATGTTCGGCGATGGTAACTTCCACGCTCCGATGCTGATCCACGATCAGACACCACCCGGCATCGAGACGATGAAGAAGTTAAAGGCGGAAATCGGTTATGAATTTAAGGAGCTGGAAGGTGGTGCGGCGATCAGGATATCTACGAAGAACGCTGAGGCGTTGAGTGCGATTCACGAGTTTCTGGTGTTCCAGATCAAGGAACACAAAACGGGTGATCCGTTGGAAGTGCCAAAGGGATAAAGACGTAAAGGAAGGGCGCCTCCTTGGAGTGCGGGGACTTGTCACCGCTTTGGTACAGGGCGTTTCGAGATGTTGAGATTCGCTGTACTAAAGCGGTGACAAGTCCCCGCACTGCTATGTGAATGTCAAGGGTCAACAGGCAATGCGATGACGATGGTTTTTGTTTTTTGTCTGCGTTCGCTCTAACTACTGCTTTGGTTTTGCTCTTTCACCCAAGCGAGACTGACTGCTATTCGTGGCACG
>DASYRR010000059.1:0-15965 GCA_036004125.1 Pyrinomonadaceae bacterium
GTTTGACGGTTGGAACTGGTCAGCGAGCTTTGCATACTCTTTGACAGCAATCTGTTCGTTCCACTGCACCCACTCGCCGCGCCCAGGTATGGCGTACAGCCCCCAGTGAATAAACATGCCAAAGCGCGCCTCACGCCACCAGTTGATGCGCGACTCCCCGTCAGCAACTCTGTCCGGCTGAATCTCCACCACCCCTTGCGCAGCTCTGGACGGTACATCAAACGTCAGGGCCGTTAACAGAAAGCCGAATATGAGACCGACCATTAAGTGAGCAATTTGTTTCATCACGCTGTTCTCTTGCGCCAGAGCATTGGGATAAATCCTTGAGCCTATGAAATGAAACGTCATTATAGGCTTGGATATCAATGTTTAGTAACCTTCGGCAACAGCCTATACACTGGACATTTGCTAGCGAGCTGGCGAACTGGCGGTTGCGGATCGCGCTCAATCACCGCTCGGAGGTCCTTTTGAATCGGAGAAAGAAATTATCGCCATCGATGACTTTGCGCCAGTTCGACAATGGGTATTGGTACGCGACCCAGTTGAAAGCCTTCGCCAAGGCGATCGGCATCCCGTCGGCGGGCAAACTGCGAAAGGCTGAGCTCGAGAAGGCGATTCGGTCCTTTCTGGTGACAGGCAAGGCCAGTAGCCCTACTAAGAGGAACTTGTCGACCTCCGGTATCAAGGCCGTTGAACGAGGTCTGAGCCTCGAACTCGAGGTGGTACGTTTTACCAACGACAAAGAGACGAAGTCGTTTCTCGAGCGCGAGTCGCAGAAGCGTGTTCCGGGTATGACGCGAAAATCCGGCGTTCGCTACCGTTTCAATCGCTGGCGCGAGGAGCAGCTCGCCAAGGGAGTGAAGCTAACGTACCGGGACCTGGTTGAGGAATACGTTCGACTCAACCAGACCAAGGGGCGATTCGCGAAGATTCCGTACGTGTGTTACATCAATTTCCTGAGCGACTTTCTGGCAACTGAGAAGGGCGCCACGCGCGAACAGGCGATCAGGGCGTGGAAGGAGCTGAAGTCTTGGGACGCGCCGAAGACTTATCGTGCGTGGACTCACGTCCGGTCGTCGAAATCGAAGTGACCGACGCGAAGTCCAACCTGGGCATAACAACTTTTGCCGTAGCCGCTGATTTGTCTTTCGCAAGACCGATAGCGCGTAGTGCGTGGTATCGGGGCCGCGTTTTGACACGGTAATGCTTTGGACCAACCACAAAAGAGTTTCACCTTAGGTGAAACGGTTTTTGATGTCTGTTCTATAGGAGTTCCACACCGTAAGGCCCCAGAAGAAGGGAACTGGAAAAGTGGCGCCCTGAGAGGACGCCTATCCTGGTGCCTTTGAAGCTAACGGATTTTGTCTCCATCGTTGTATTGACGTAGAGCGTACGTCCTTCGATATCGCGCGCGTAGACGCCCGCCGGTGTCTCTGGTCCCCGCTCGATATGAAGACTTGTATACAGTGCGCGAACCAATGGACCGATGATCGATGGCACTGCCGCCGTTGCGAGGTAGATAGCCTGTCCCCTGTGGTAGCGGTTAATTGCTATGGCGGGGGATTTCTCCGGGGTGTTCAGGAAGTTCGCATAAGGTTTGGCAGTATCGAGATCGAGAACCTCATAGTAATTATCCGATGCTTTACGCAACTCCCCGCCAATTATGACCTCCAGAGGTTTGTCCGAGCGGTAAAACTCTTTCGTATGCAGGCCGAAGACATCTGCTAGTTGTCCCGGCAACGGTGTATTAAACCATTGGGCGTGCTCATCCGCTTTCGCCGAATAGGCAGTCATGACGACAGTGCCACCAGCTTCGACATAATGTCGAATAGCGGCGGCGCTTTTCTCGTCCATGATGTATTGACCGGGCACGACGACGAGTTTGTATTTCTCGAGCGAGCCATGGGCGAGGTTAATGATCGCCGTATCGATATTGTCCGTGAAGAACGGCTCGAACGCGTTCCGCACCTGGTCTTGATAAGGGAGCTGGTAATACTGTTTGACGGTGGAACTCGGGCCCGGCGGATTTGAAGCTATATAGCTATCAAACGAATAGGCGACCGCCACCTCTGGTTTGCGATATCGCGGGAATCCCAGAGACCGCAATTTGCGGAACTCCGACGCGATCTGGGCAAATTCGTCGACCTTCCACGACGGTGTGCCGTCGTGGTCCACCAAGCCGAACAGTGCTTGCTCTTCGCCGCCGAGGTGGGAATTGAAGGTCCAGGCAAGAATTGTCTGCGCGTAATTGATAAGCCCGACGTAGGCCCACATGCGACTCCGGCCCTTCGTGCCGTAATAACCACCGCCGCCTGCGGTGAATTCATTGAACCATAGAGGCGCGTCGAGATCGCCCTTGACCATCATTGCGCCGAGGCTGGTTCCCACCGCGTCGCCAGGATAGAAACCCTCAGCGCCATAACTCACATACTTCTTATAGGAACTCAAATAATCGAACCCCTTCCGTGGGGCCGTATCCCAAAGGTTAGAGATTGCTGGAATATTGGGGATGTTTTGTTTCCTGACCGCCTCGAGGTCCATGAGCGTACTGATTGTTTGATCAGACCAGAAGCGACGCAGGTCTAGATAACGCTCCGGCGCGCCCGGTCCGTCACCATAAGGCAGATCAATCTCATCCCATTCGTTCAATCTGCGTGACCAGCGTTGTGTCGCCCAAGCCTTGTTGAGGGCCTCTATAGTTCTGTACTTCGTCTTCAGCCAATCGATGAACCTGAGACGGTCAGCGGCCGAGTAGGACATGAAGCCATTACCGATTTCATTGTCATAGCCTATTGCTGCCAGAGCAGGATGATGGGCATACCGCCTTGTCAGCGCCTCGGCAAGACGAATCGCGAGGCGCCGGTAATCGGGATCGCTGATATCTTCCATATACCGCTCTGCCGGATGGAGCACTACTCCATATTGCGTGACGACATTCACACCTTGGTATTTACGATGGAGCCAGATGGGCGCAGGAAGGCCAGGAATGTCGAGGATTACCCTGATGCCATTCGCCGCCATTTCATCCATTATCATGTCAAACCAGGCGAACTCGAACCGTCCCTCAGACGGCTCAAAGGAATCCCAGGAGAGGTCGCCCATGCGTACCAGGTTAAAGCCGGCTTTCTTCATGATGGCGATATCTTGATGGACTTCCTCAGGTGTGCGATCTATCGGCTGGTAACAAGTTCCGACAAAAAGTTGACCTTTGCCGGGCCACTCGGGATGGTCGGCAACGCTCTGCGCTGATGCTGGCTGAATGACGGCAATGACTAGAAATGATGCGGCGAGTATCAGAGATTGGGGAAAGTTCCGGTTTAAGCAATTGAGAAGCGGACCACACACTGCGGGTTTTGTCCTTCGGCAGAAGTATCAACGAATGACACGTTATCAATGGGTGGTTGAACCTGCAACTACCTTGTGATTTTACGTAGTTGCTGCAGGAGCAGTCGATCGGCGACTTATCGTTTTAAAGGTTCGTATGATCAAAAAGGCCAGGAGTGGGACGGCAATCGCGTATACGTACTGCGTCCGTGACACGCCGATGCCGAACGGAAACCAGATGCCCGGCACGCCGATCGGATCGAGCAGTTCACCGCCGAAAAACGCGGCTACGATCGAGGCTGATGTGACGAGCGCCAGGATCCGCGGCGGTCCGCTGCGGACAATGCGCGCGCCAATCACGACAAAGAGCGCGATCGACCCGAGCCTGCTGCCACTTGTCACACTCGCCGAATGGATCACGGCGCCGAAAATCCCGGCGATCGCCAGCACAACAGCCAACACATCGATGATGCGCCACGGACGCAGCGGCCATCGGTTCCAGGCCAACGTCCAGAAGGCCACAGTTGGCACCCACATCCAAGACGCCAGCCACGAATAGGTGGGCAGATCCATCAGATCGGTCCATGCGACGATTGCATTGTTGAGCCTCCTGGCTGCCATGAGCGCAAGCGCGATGCTGGCAAAGATCAGGAAACCTTTGTGGCTGCTGCGAGACAGGAACCCGAGCGCCAGGCCGATGACTGCCAACATGGCGACCGGCTCGATCACTTCGACGATGTAACCGGCGATGGTTCGCTCCCATTGCACGCGGTGGAGCGCATCGGCGATCGGCCGGGGAGCCAGTATCGGCGCGCTGTGCATGCCGCCGTCGTCTGCGCTGCCCCCGGAACCAGGAAGCTTGTATGCGCGGACGGCGAGAACGCCACGAGCGCCCGCCGCTTCAGCGGGAAGCGCGAACTGCAGCGGCCGCGTGCCGACCACGCGCGGGGCTGGGCCGAGCCTCCCCGACCCGCCTAGCAATTGGCCGTTCCAATAGAGTTCGTAGCCGTCCTCGACCAGGGTCGGCCCGAGGATGTCCCACGACTCGCGTCCGGCCGGCACCGCTACCGCGCGCCGGTACCAGGCATAGCCGTGATAGCCGGGATGACCGTGCGCCATCCACCCGCCTACGTAATCGGGCAGACCTACGTCGCCGTCGTGGCTACCCGGCAAGGCGGTCATATCGATCGTCTCCCAACCGCTATCGTCCATATGGGCGTCCGCCCAGTGCGGGTCATCGCCGATATGGAATCGCCAGGAGCCATCGAGCAGAGTAGCTGCGGCGCGCAGCGCCGGCGGATCAGGGCGGCCACCGCTCGCCAAGTCGGCGATCACGATGGCGAATGCCAACAGCGTCGCTATGACGATGCCCAGGATTAGTTTGCGTTGTGTTGTGTCGATCGAGGTCGCTGTCGTTCCAACCATATGAATTCCACTGATATAATTAGACTAACATAACCGTATAGAATGTGGCGATATGGTTATATTGGACAGCCACCATGGATAGCGGGAATTACAGATATCAATTTGTCGCCGGAAACCTCGCGCTCGATTTCGCCAACACGGTCGCATTTCGAGCGGATCCCGGGAAGAAGAAGGACCATCTGCAACGTGCCGAGGATGTGTACCGGTGGGCTAGCCAGGCTCAGTTGCCGGACCGGGCTGCAATCAGCTCCGGCTGCTTGGCGGAGACTGCGGGGCTGCGGCGCATCCGCGCAGTCCGCGAACAGCTGTTTGCGGTTTTTCATGCAATTGCAAGCAATGACCCGATCCCGGCGGACACGCTTGCCCAGGTTGGCAATGCGTTGCAGGATTGTTGCGCCAGGCGATGTTTGTCCATTGAGGGAGCGGAGGTTCGCTGGACCTGGCGACCTGGTGCGCGGTGCACGGACTACTTGCTTTATCCCGTCCTCACTGCAGCAACCGATCTTCTCACCTCGGTTTCGCGCGGTTTGGTCCGTCAATGCGAAGACTCAGGCTGCGGCTGGCTATTTTTGGACCGTTCCAACGCCCGCACGAGACGGTGGTGCAGCATGGCGGACTGCGGCAACCGAAATAAGGCCCGGACGTACTACCGGCGCGAGGCGGGTTGATCTAGCGGTTGCGATCATCGGCCTGGGACGCGACAGAGTAGTTCGCGTACCGGCAACTGCGGCGCTCTCCCAGCAATTTCTCTGGAGGGATCGAAAGAGAAGAACTACAAGGTTTGACGGTTCAATACTTACCTGGCAAGTTGTTGCTACGGTAGAACTCTGATGCGGACCGGCCTCGAGCGTTTCTGTCGGTGGCCAATGCGTTGCTCGAGGTCAATCGCGCAGCGGTTTGGGATCTCCATGAGTGACGCAATTAAGGCTGCCAACTCTGCGGATACATTCACCGGTGAGGATGGCGGACTCTCCATCATGATTGAAACCAAACAAAATGGGCTCAATCGACAAGAGGGGCGTCCCTGATTTTGACGTCGCGGGCATTTTTGGAAAGTTGTGGAAAACCAATCTATTACCTAGTTCCTCAACGCCAGTCGTCGATGAGGTATACCTGCGGTCGGTTGTATCCCGACTCGTTTGGCCTGCTCATCATCACTCCCTGCATATCCGTCATGAATCCGCGTGCGAGCATCTGCCGATAAGCTTCATGACGCGCGGTATTAACCCCCGCGACGAGACGCAACAGCTGCTGGGCCGTGGCCATTTCTTCGCACGCATCAATTAAGCGGCTGAAATATTTTTCGGCAGCAGGCTCCGGACGCACCGCGGCAAACTTGATGTAGCAAACGCCGCTTCCCGCTTCTGTTCCTGGTCCAACATGACAGACAGCCAGTGCCCCCAACTTGCTGTCGTCCCATAAGAGGATCGTGTCGCCCAGGTTTTGTGCGTCGACGGCTTCGATCTCGGACGTAACGTCCAAGCCTTCATAAATTGCATCGGTCACTTCGCGGCACGCGCTTAAGACGGAATCTCGTTCAGCCGCCGGCACTGCGGAAAATCTTGTCCATCGCGAAGCGGTCCTTATCTGCTCGACTGGTTTTGACATGATCGCCGTTAGGAAGCGGGGCCAAAATCCGAATCTTTGGTAAAGGCCAACGTGCTTTTGGCTATGCGGGAAAGTAAAAAGACCAGCGTGCCGCGTTTCCCACTTGTCGAAAAGTCCCATGATGGGTTCCATCAAACGCTTGCCGACGCCGCGGTCCCAGAAATCAGGACGGATCGTCAATGGACCAAAGAAGCCGACGCTGCCCCAGTTAGTTGCAAAATTTGAACCGATAAGTCCTCCCGCAGACTCAGCAGCAAAAGCGGCCTGTGGATTAGCGAACCATCGGTTTCGAACGTAGGTGGCGTCACCCATAAAAGCCATCGGATCTGGCAGGCCGATGAATGTACCGAATGCGAGTCGCATGATGGAGTCAGCGCTGGAGAGCTCAGTCTCTCGGAGTGGACGTATGATAATGTCTGATTTCTTTGTGTCTTCTATCCTGGATTCAGGTTTCATGATTACACCTTCCATTTGGAAAAATAACGCGCGTCATTGATTATAAACGGAGAGTGAGTTGCACGCAGGTCCGATCAGTACTTCGCGCTCGAAGAAGTTGTAAGCAATGTCGATACAGACGAACAACGCTGCATAAGAGACCACCGCCGGACGATAGCCGGCTGCGCGCCACGCACGCAGTCGCGAAGGGCAGCAGCGACACCATGAAGAGATGAACGAAGTTAATCCAAATCAGTTTCAGGGTAGGGGCGCCGATGAAGCGCATCAGATAATGGTGATTGAGCCAAATAATGGCTATGAAAAGATAACTAACTGCGTAGCTGATAAGTATGGGCCACAGAGGCAGGAGAGCTGAAAACGCCGCTTCCTCCGGAACCTTGAGTTCCAGGACCATGATCGTCACGATGACGGCGAAAACCGCATCCGAAAACATGGCTAACCGTTCCGCCGTTAACTCTTCTTCAGGCATTAGAGCTCCTTGGAGTGAGCAAGACACAAAAATAACACGGCGCACAAAGTTCAGTTTGCAAAGGACGGTTGGGTACTCATGATAAAAGTGTCGCGGTTGAATTGATGATGCGACGAAAAGGTTCTCTCCGTCCAGCAAGAGAATTCCTGTCAAACGAATACTCTTCACGAGAAGATCTTTGGACGGTGGCGTTATTGAGTGAAGCTTCGAGCTAGGCGTGACGCGCGCCGACCGACACGTTATCCTAACGGCGTGGACCGTGACGAAATAATGCGAGTGCTGCAAGCCTTTGAGTCGGCGGGGCTCGAATACGTGCTCATCGGTGCGGCTGCGATGGCATTTCACGGGCTCGTCAGGGCAACCGCGGATCTCGATTTTTTCATTCGTGCTACTCCAGAGAATATCGAACGCCTTCGCACCGCACTGCGAGAGGCTTTCCAAGGAGATCCCGAGATAAACGCAATCTCGTCCGAAGACCTGCTGGGAGAATATCCGGCCGTCCGTTATGCCCCGCCGACGGGCAATCTGTACCTCGATGTACTGACGCGACTCGGTGAAGCTGCAAGTTTTGAAACCGTCGAAGCCGAGATCAAGGACATTGATGGTACATTGGTGAGGGTCGCGACACCGGCGGCGCTGTACCGACTGAAGAAGGGAAGCGTTCGCTTGCAGGATCAGGCAGATGCAGCAGCGCTGCGCGAACGGTTCAACTTAAGAGATGAGAAATGATATGCCAGTACAGAAGTTTCGCTCGATTGAGGAAATGAACAAAGCGCCTGAGCCCTTCTCTCAAGAACCGCCATTCGAGCGTTTCGTCCGACTTTGTGCTCAGTATTGGGCAATCGCGCCAAAGCGGTATCCACGTGGCGTCTTCAAGTTTCACAGTATTGAAGAGGCGCACAAGGCACGTCTCAAACACTCGTCCTGGTGAGCCGAGAAACCCCTCGGTTTCATCTGCCGTTCACGAACGCTTGGCCAGCCGCGGTGAGATCTGGATGTAAATGTCCTGCGCCAACAACTCGGCCTTAACTAATCCAATTTGAGCGTCAACCAATCCGCTCGCCGCCCGAGAGCCCCCTTCGGC
This sequence comes from Pyrinomonadaceae bacterium, assembly GCA_036004125.1. Classification (GTDB taxonomy): domain Bacteria; phylum Acidobacteriota; class Blastocatellia; order Pyrinomonadales; family Pyrinomonadaceae; genus PSRF01. Next base: position 8,367 of record DASYRR010000059.1, read on the forward strand.
AAATCAGGCATGACTGTTAGCTTAACTTTGAACGCTAATGGCCTCACGTTTCATAGAGTCCGCAAGGTACCACTCAGCTTGTCAACGACCGATCTGCGAACAAAATAACTTTGCTCGTCTATTCTAACTGTGCGGTTTTTCGTCCTAGCACGAATCCCAAACAGGTTCCTACGACGAGAAGTCCAACACCACTGCCGACAAGTAGCATTGGGGTTGGAATTGTTCGCACTCAAGCTGGCCTGAGTGGATCTATTATCGTTTTGAGCTACGATAAGGCTTGCAGGGATAAGAGAAAAGCAAGGGCTAATACTAGTGTGAGTCTTTTCATGGTCGTGACCACACCTGCGGGAGGATTTGAAACGAGAGACTACTACTCAAATCCAACATTAAAGTCAGTCCTTGCGCAGTAAGCTGGTCCCGAAATGCACTCCATAGTTTTGCAGGATATACCGAATTCGCTTGATTACGAGGATCCATGTCATTAATCTCCTGAGAATTGAATGAGCATTGCTTTGGAAGGCCATCAAAAAGGCCGGCATCTTCGACGTGATGTCGTTGATACCGGCCTCCGAGTCTTTCGGTCAGCCGAACGGGTTCGGTTAGTTAAAGTCTTCCGCTTAAGGCGCGAACTTCATTTCCTTCTAAATAACTTCAGCCATAGCGCGCCATCAGCGGATGTCAAACGCCAACGTATAGAAGAACGAATGATCAGATCCCGCATAAACACTCAGTGCATACTTGCCTGCTGCGAGCCCCGTTGTTTTCAAGTTATAGATATAGCCTTGCAGGCCCGAATCGTACCGGAAAGTGTAATCTGGATTCGCGTTACCGGAATCATTCACAACAGATGCTGTTGCGTTTCCGATTCGGCGCAGACCACGCACTGAAACGGCCATTGTTGCCGAGGAGACGTTCTGTCCGCCGCCATTCAAGATCTTGATCTTGATGGGAATCGTGCTTCCCGATTTGAAAGCCTTCGATCGATCAAACAGCGATTGGATCTGTTTATCTACGGTTGCGAGATAGAAGGGACTGAAGGATGTCGTCGTCGCGCAGATCTTTCGATTCGGAAAATCATGAGAACTCGTCCGGTCAACAAGCAGATCGCCCTCCTTATGTAGTACTCTCAAATTGTTGAACTCCGTCATGTCGTTGACCGACGTTACATTGAAACAGACGTTGACGGGTCCATTGAAAGCAGCCGTCGTGCTGACTTCAAAAGCAATTGAATCTGAGATCGCAAAGCCGCCGGGTATCTCACCTGCGATCGCAGGATCCGCTATCGGTGTGACAGATGTCACGCCGGCGGATGTGACGTTGGTAAACGACAGGTCAGCGCCTATCGTTTGCACAGTCACGTTGGAGCCTGTTTGAGTGACAGCTGTTTGGAGAACGGTCAAGTTCAGAAAGACTGAAACCGTGCCATCGTTGTAATCAGCAGTTGAAATGTCCGGTTTACCATCCGCATTCAGATCTGAGACGTTGATATCCACAGGATTACTGAGCGTTGGCAAAACGAGAGGTGAACTGAAGTGGCCCATTCCATCACCAGACAGCACGCTGATCGTGTCGTAACCCAGGATAGCCACATCGACTTTCCCATCTTGATTGAAGTCCGCTGCCTCCATATCGCCAAAATTACCGTTCGTCGGATATGAACTGGAATAAGTGAAGGCACCTGCTCCGTTGCCGAGGTAAAGACCAACAGATGTTCCGTCGCTGCCTTGAAAAACGAGATCGATCTTGTTGTCACTGTTGAAATCGCCGACTCCGATCCCGTACCCCGGGACGTCGAGAGTAGTTGTAGAAAAACCACCGAGCCCATCGCCCAAAAGGATTGACGAACCACCACCGGCAGAATTCGATGTCACAAGGTCAAGCTTTCCGTCGTTATTGAAGTCCGCCTTTCTGACCTGCACGGGTCCGCGATCCTCGATGTAGAAGGTTGGTGACGAGAAACCCCCCGTCCCATCGCCGAAAAGCACGGCCAGACCTGCGAACTGGTGGCCGATCGCTAGATCCTGGCTGCCATCGCGATCAAAGTCATCAATCACCATTTCGTATGCTTCACCTGGTCCATCGTCAAAGGTCGTGGGACCGGTAAATCCACCTGCTCCATCACCGAGATAGATCCATACGGTTCCATCACTGGCGCCTACAGCCAAATCTGGGTTGTTGTCATTATTAAATTCTCCGCTCATAACCGGAACGGAGAAACCGCCTGCGGATAGGTAGGAGGGCGCGCCAAAACTGCCGTTCCCAGTGCCGAGGAATACCGCGACGAAAGAGGAGTCCGGGCTCGTAACTGCCATGTCGACCTTGCCGTCTCTATTAAGATCGTTAATTGCGATCCGACCTGGGATTGATCCAACTCCGTATTGGATACCACCAGCGAAATCAGGCAGCGTACATCCGATGCAACCCGAAACGTAGATATTGAAACTTTGGGTCGTCGTTTGGTTTGCACTATCCGTTGCGCTGCATGTCACGGTAGTTTGCCCAATTGCAAAGGTGCTTCCTGAAGGAGGAGTACAGTTGACGGAAAGATTGCCGGAGACTGGGTCACTCGCGGTGGCAGTGTAATAGATCGTCCTGCCTGAACTACTCGTCGCGTTGCTGTAAATGCTGTTTGGAAGATTAAGCATGGGTGGTTCATCCACCACGGTCACATTAAAACTGCCTCCGAACGTGTTGCCACACAGTTCAGTAACAATGTAGCTGACATGAGTCGTTCCGATCGGGAATGTGCTGCCCGACGCAATACTGAAGTTAATTCCTGCAACACCACTTAACGAATTGTAGTTAACGACTGCTCCGGATGGACCGGTCGCGGCCACTTGCATGTCTGCAAGCGGTGAAAGATCGACAGGTCCACATGTGACATTGACGGTAAAGCTGAAATTAGCCGAGCGATTTCCGCAGGAATCTACTGCGGCGCACATCACACCTGTAGTTCCGACTGGAAAGAAACTGTTTGAAGGAATAGCGCAATCTAATGTTGGCGTAACACCGCTATTATCGAATGCAACTACCTGGTATGCGACGTTCGCACCACCAGGAACGTTTGCGTATGTAGTGATGTTTGGTGCTGAGCTTATGACTGGTGGTGAAGTATCTTGCGTGCTTAAACCGTTGTTTATGGAAACAGTAATATCTCCGCCATAGTAGTTTGGCGTAACCAGGTCCTGCTTACCGTCGTTGTTCAAGTCAGCTACAGATAAAGTTTGTGGGCCGTTCCCAACCGCGAAGCTAGTCGATGGGCTGAATCCGCCTGTTCCGTTTCCGAAAATGATAGACCCGATACTATCGGTGTGACTCACTGCAACGATATCGAGGTTGCCGTCGCCGTTTAGGTCGGTGGCATATGGAAAATTATTCGCTGCGCTCACGAACGTTTGAGAGCCCGGAAATGCTCCGTGCCCGTTCCCATAAAGGACAACAAGAGAAGCTCCATTCCCGCTGGTAGCAAAGTCGGTATTCCCATCGCCATTAAAGTCGCCAACAGCAAATCCAGAATTAGAATAGCTATCGTTAAAAGAGGGTGAGATGACGGTAGTGACATTAAATCCACCAATTCCATCTCCCAATAGCAGAGATACACTTTGTGAATGTTGGTTCGCCGTAATTAGGTCCGCCTTTCCGTCGATGTTGAAGTCCGCAGTCATAACCTTCACTGGACCTAAGCCGGACAGGTAAGTGCTCGACTGCGAAAAGCCCCCATTGCCATTACCAATCATGATTGCGAGTCCGGCGAACTGGTGTCCGATTGCCAGATCAAGTTTTCCATCTTGATTAAAATCAGCGACCGCCATTTCATACGCTTCGCCGGGTCCGTCTGCGTATCTATTTGGTGACGCAAAGTTGCCATTTCCAAGGCCCATGAAAATCCAGACTGTTCCGTCTCGACTACCAACGGCGAGATCCTGTTTGCCGTCGTTATTAAAGTCGCCTGCAGCTACTGGGACGTCGAAGTTTCCAGCTGATAGCACTGTCTGTCTGACAAAACTGCCAGTTCCATTGCCAATGAATACGCCGACAAACCCTGCGTCGTGCGCCGTAGCAGCAATGTCGAGATTGCCATCGTTATTAAAGTCGGCGATCGCGGTGCGCACTGTTGTGGCTCCATTCGAGAAATGCCAAGGTGCTCCAAATAGTGGCAAAGTGCAGTCATTGCCGAATGAAGTGCCGAATGCGACTAAAATCAACAACGCAAGAAAGAACGACTGCAGCAAACCCTGGGGGAGCACTTTATGATGCATGAGATCTCCTTTGGTCTTTTTGAATCGAGAACTTTCGAACATAAAAAAGAAACGGCCGTCGAGCGGAACTGTCGACCGCATCGACGGCCTCTGAGTGTTTCGGTCAGCCGAACTGCATGGCTTAAGAAAGATTCTTACGACTAAGACACGAACTTAACTTTCTTCCTTATTACTTCGGCTAAAGCGGGCAAGCCGTTCTGCGAATAATGCAACGCAACGAAATCCGTTTGCGTTGAAACGAGCGACAGCAAAATCTCTGTTTGTTCCTTTTGGCAACTCACCGACCCCGAGGATTCGGTCATTCGAAAGAACAGTTACTGTTCTAATAAACAAGCCAGTTTTTGCTTGGGAAATACCATTCTTTCCAAAGCTCGAGTCTGCAGAACCATTGCTATTGATTCGCGCAACATTGTCACCGCACGCGAACAATACCTTCTGATCAGACTGTGTTGCGCTTCCACATAAAGAAGGTGAGAAATCAAGCGTGGACACGCCGTTGCTTCCAAAACTCGTATCAAGGCTTCCTGCGTTGGTATATCGTTCTATGTGCAGACACGAAGAATTGCGACCACATGGAAAACCGCCGGCAATGACGAAACGCTCCCCTGGGCCACTCCCAGTTTGAACTATTTGAATCGCAATCGTTGAAGCGATTCCGCCATTTGGCGCACTCCAAACAATATCTCGGAAACCGCCAACGCCAAATGTAGTATCGACGTTACCATCCGCGGTCAAACGACCAATTGAGTTGCGGATGGTAGTGCCAGGATTTGCGGCAGTCATCAGCAACACGAGTTGCCCGTTGCTTTGCAGTACAGAATCGACTTCCGTACTTCCAATGGCAGGACCTGTGGTTGCTGTGACTACTACACCGCCTCCGCCAAAGGTTGGATCCAAACAACCAGCACACGTTTGGGCTAAAGCGTTTGCTGCCACTGAGAATAATGCTGTGGCTGCAATCGCTAGTTTCAGTGCTGCGGGCGAGTTCGTGAACAGCGTAAAAGCCTTTGATGTTGCAACCGCAATCTTCCATGGAAAGCAGAGGGACGTATTCATAAGGGATTCTCCTTCAAGTGAGTCTGGGCGAACAATCCATCTGATTGATGGTGCGCAGTGGGTTTGATGAGATACGGGCGTTCTTCTCGAAGATGTGCTCAGGTTTCATTGGCGCATCAATCAAACGGACGTTTGTTAAGTCACATATTGTTGTCACGTTGGTTCTGGGCCAAAACGCGGGCGAATCGCTGTATTGCAAGGTTGCTTCTAAATCTAACGAACTATTTGGGTCGAAGAAGTATCACCCGAGCGACTTGTAACTTCGTCAACGAGATGTAGCGCTCGCCGGCGATGCACGGCGCGGTTTGTTCGAGTGCGAACCGGATGTGACATTAGAGTTAATCGGACAAATGATGAAGCACAGGGCATGTGATGAAGGCATGATTCATAACCTTCTACGGACGCCCGCGATGAGGAAACACCTAGCACCCGTGAGTCGAAACTTCGCGCGTTTAGGATTCGATGTTCGAACGAAGGAACAGATAGCAGAGGAGGAACGGCTGGAAGAGGCGCATCGTAAATGGATCCTTCGTGATCTTATGTCGAGGCACAATCGGGAAAAGATCTATGAGGAGATCTGGGCGGAACCCATCCTGCATGTTGCGAAAAGATATAGCATGTCCGACGTTGGCCTCGGAAAGATCTGCAAGAGGCTTAAGATTCCCAGGCCAGGACTCGGTTACTGGGCCAAAAAGGCAGCCGGCAAATCTATACCGAAGTCTTTCGTATGCCGCCGGTTATAACATGCGTTATAATTCCAGCGGCGCAATGATCCGGGAAATTGCGGTTCGGGCCGGGTGGAGGTGAAAGAATGAGCGTCTTGAAGGTTACAACAGTTGGAAATTCCGTTGGCGTGATTTTGCCCAAGGAGATATTAGAACGCCTGCGGGTGGGTAAAGGAGACAGTCTCTACGTTGTCGAAACGAAGAACGGGATTCAGCTCACGGCGTATGATCCTGCGTTTGCTCAACAGGTGGAGATTGCCGAGCGTGTGATGCGCGAAGACCGAGATGCCTTGAAGAAGCTGGCGGAATAGCTCGTGATGGCTCAAATCGTTTGGCTTCTGGAGGAGACGGTCATAGCGATCCATCAACGCCAAATATCAGAGCATGGCGGAAGTGAACGCTTGAGAGATGAAGGACTGCTTGCTTCTGCATTAGCCCGTCCCCAAAATGTCCTGGCCTATGCTCAACCTCCACCAGACTTGGCAGTCTTAGCTGCGGCCTACGCTTATGGAATTGCCCGCAACCATCCCTTTGTGGATGGCAACAAGCGAACGGCGCTGGTAGCGGCCCGCACTTTTCTACTACTGAATGGCGTCAACCTGGAAGCTAATCAGGATGAGAAATACTTAACCTTCCTACAATTGGCCCAGGAGACTCTTACGGAAGAGCAGCTAGCCGACTGGATTAGAAAGCGAATCTGATCGCTTTAGACTTTATGATTCCTCGCGCGTGATGTAAGAAGAAAAACGATGAAGATCGGTCAAAGGGAGTACCCTGACAAACGCGTCGCCGAGATCAGGGTCGCTGCAAGGCCACACTATTCGTAGAGAGAATTTAGTGTCCATTTAGTGACCAACAGCGAAGCAGCGATTAACTCAATGGCTCGAGTGAGAAACAAGGGAAAAGCTGGAAACCTCAGCGTTTTGAGAATTGCGGGGCCCTTCGGCAAGCCCTTTAGTTTCAATGATTTACATCTGGTCATTCTACGGTAACCGCCTGTCGGCGTCTATAAATTATTATTCGGTAAACTGGATCAGTCGATTCCGACTTTCGGCACCACAGCCCAAAATAAGCCTCACACTTACAAAGTTGGTGAGTGTCTCATTCAGTCAGGAACAACCGAGGTGCAAAACTGTCGGCTATTTCGCTTCTAGCTCAGAAGAAATCTAAATCCTGCTAGCTTCTTTAGGCTTAGGAACCTCGTTAATTCTGGCTCTCATGTCCCGCATTTCCCACACGTCCCTAAAGAGAACGCAAGAAAAGCGCAACGCTCTTACGGAGCACCTATTCGCTTAGTGGTGCGCTGGAAGTAGGCTCCGAAAAAGAGGCCAAGAAAAGGCCAATAATTTTGTCTGGGGTACGGAGAACGTGAGAGTCTACGCATTGTATCGAGCAGAGTAAGGCACTGTGTCGGCAGAGTAAGTAACCGGGACTTGTTGACCGACGATGCCGAAAGGCGTTGAGCACCGCAGCAAAGCTGCGGTGCTCAACGCCTTTCGGCATCATCGGAATTCTTACTCTACTGTGAGGTTTTCTGCCTATCACTTTCCTGCGTGCTC
>DASYRR010000060.1:0-14932 GCA_036004125.1 Pyrinomonadaceae bacterium
GATGAACAGAAACCACGCACGCAAACCTGCTACGAAGTAGTAAGCGACGAAGAGTGAAAGTGCAAAGATCACAACCGAGCTGATACGTCCTACCCAGACATAGTGCCGCTCAGTTTCAGTGGGTCTAATAAATGGCTTGTATAGATCGTTAACAACGTATGACGCACCCCAGTTCATCAATGTGCTGATCGTCGACATATAGGCAGCAAAGATTCCGGCTACAAGCAGACCCAACAATCCCACCGGCGCATAGCTGCGAACCATCCGTGCCCAAATCTCGCCCGGCTCAGCCACGGTTCCGGGTGCATAAAGAGCGGCGGCGATCAGCCCTAAGAAGAGAAATGGCACAACCCGAATAATCAGGGTCAGGATCGCGTTGAAGAGTTGGCCCACCTGCGCGTGAAATTCATTTCGTGCAGCCATGAAGCGCTGCGCGGTAAAACCTTCGCCTCCAGTAGGAGAGGCAGCGAAGAAAAGCCCTTGCACGACGAAAGCAATTATCGTCAATCCGCCTAAACCTTCGGCTGGCGGGATGACTCGCAAAAGTGATTCCGCGCCGGCAGCTCCACGCGTTGCCTCAATTGTCTGATACACATGTTCCATGCCACCGGCTCCCGCGAGCACGATAGGCACAAGAATTATGTTTCCGATCAGGAAGATCCCAAATTGATAAGCATCGGTGTAAGCGACGCCAGAGAGACCCGAAGCCACCGTGTATGCAGCCGTCACGAAGGCTGAGAAGAGTATGAGACTGATTGGCTCCCAACCAAGAATCGGTCCCAGAGCGGCACCGAGCCAACCAGATACATAACCCATCAGCACCACGATGAATCCAAAGCTCATGAAAACGGAGTAGATTCCGCGATACATGTGAGCAAATTTGCCGCTATATCGGATGTTCAGTAGTTCAGCGGAAGTAACAGTCCCAAGACGGCGCCAGTACTTAGACCAGAGCACCGCTCCGAGGGGCATCCAGATGACATAAGGGATCCACCACACGGCGTTACCCAGCAACCCGCCCTGATAGGTCAGCATGGTAACTGCCGGCGCAAGACCTGCATCCGTGTAAGTGGCCACTGCGGAGAGTGCGATTACCCACCAGGGCAGGTCTCGTCCGGAGACAAAATAGTCAGCCATACTTCGGCTCGCGCGGCGCATGAAGTAAAGGCCAACGACGAGCATGAATAGAAAGTAAAAACCAACTACCACCCAATCCAACGTTCTCAATCTACATACCTCACTCTGTTTTTCAGCATGCCAATCTTTTCGATCTCGCAAACAAGCTCGTCACCATCGTGCAATGAACTGTCACCACCACCGGTACCTGCCCCAGCCGGAGTACCAGTCGAGATGATGTCGCCCGGCTCAAGCGTCATGATCGTTGACGCGTAGGCAATCTGCTCCGGAATGCTAAAGAGCATGTCACGGGTGTTGCCTCGTTGCCGGACTTCACCATTGATCGTTAGCTGGATATTTAGATTGTGGGGATCTCCGACTTGGTCTGGCGTAACGATCCAGGGCCCGCAAGGTGCGAATGTGTCAAACCACTTGCCCGCTAGCCAATCCAGGAAGCGATCCATTTCACGTTGCTTACGGTTCTCAATTCTGGAGTTCAGTCCACGCTCGGAAACGTCATTAAGAATGGTGTAACCAAAAACATATTCATGGGCGGAATCCGAAGGAATGTTCTTTCCTCGTTTGCCTACTACGACAGCGAGTTCTGTCTCCCACCCAACTCGCACATTGCTTTTGGTGATCAGAATCTCATCGTCATTGCCGATGATTGAAGTTGAGGGTTTGATAAACAGTTGCTGGGTGATGACATCAGCTTGCTCGGGCGCGACGTATCCACTCTCCTTGATATGCTCGCGATAATTCCCGGCAAGGCAAATGATTTTGCCCGGGCGCTCGACCGGCGCTGTGAGTTTGACATTGTTGAGGTTAGTCGAGGCATCTCGAATTGCATCTTCGTTTCCGGCTCGCTCAAGTAGATCGAAAAACCCGGCGCGGATGTCGGGGAACTTCGAGATAAGAGACAACATGTCTCGCGCGCCATCGAGTTCGGCAGCACGCGGGACACTTGCCGACTCAGAAATCCTCCTGAGATCCACAACTTCATCTGCGATCACGACTCCAGGTCGAGGAGTTTGAATATCGCCATCTTTAAATGTGAAATTGGCTATTCGCATACAGGTTACACGCCAAGATTAACAACTAGCGCGCAAACACCCTTTCAGCTGACCACACGGATCTCAGCTGCCTCGCGGCCGAGTAAAGCTTCCTTCGCCGCATGTGCAAGTGCAGACTCACGACGCATAAAGCGTCTGTGCAAGCGATGGAGGCCCAGGGCTAAAACACCCAACACGATTCCTGACGTGATGTTTATGACGCGCCCCGTTCCACCAGGCTGGACCAGACTTGCCACAAGGAGCAGCAACCCCGTACCCGCCGTAATCCAGGCGATGATGTAGAAGGGAGAAAAAACCTCACCCGCAACTTTAGCGTGCGTCTTTTCAGGATCGACGGGCGTCGCGAGTCGTGTAAAGAACTCGTCTATGCGTGGCCGCTCTTGCGGCGTTACTTTTTCCAGCGCTGTGGTCAACACCATGGCGAAAATCGTCAGACCGAAGTTAGTCAAGATGCTGATTGCCTCGTAGTTGTAACGCAGCCAGTTTGCGTCGATCCCAGGCTGACCGCTGAGCCAAAACACCTTGTAGAGATAGAGCGAGAGGCCACTGACGAAGCCGGTGCCAATTCCTGCCGCTGCCCCGCGCCAGGTGACCCGGCGAATCAAGAGCCCTGCCAGCATCGGGATCAGCATCGGCCCCACAAACAGACCAAAAACCGTGACCATCACCTCAAATAGACCTTTACGTGCAGAAGCGATCAAAGTGACGCCAATAGTGATAGTAAGGACTCCAACGAGGAGTGTAGCGAGGCGGCCAACAATGATGAGCCGGCGCTGGCTTGCTTCTTTGTCAAAAAGGCGACGATAAATGTCTTCGGTGATTACACTCGCCATAACATTGTAGTCGCCACTAAGTGTGGACATCGTTGCCGAGAACATTGCCGCAATCATCAGTCCCATCAAACCAGCAGGAAGAAACTTCAACGACAACGCAGCATAGGTAAACTGTGGTGAGTTTGGCGGCTGCATCAACTCGGGCATCAGGCTGCGAGCGGCCATGGCCGGGAGAATGAACAGCGGTGGTCCAACTATCTTCAAAGCAACCGCAAGCATTCCGGCCTTCCTCGCCGCACGCTCGTCGCGCACACTGTAAAACTTCTGCGCGAATGACCAGTTGCCGTTGTAGCTAAGAATGATCAGGAAATAGAACGCAATAACATAAAGCGGAGAGAACGGTTCACTTATTGGCGTAAGGAAACCAGCAGGTGCTCCCTGTGTAAAAAAACTCAGAGAGTCGACATGTGCAAATACGAGCGGGAAAAGAACGATTACACCCAAAGTGAGGATAATGAACTGAATAAAATCAGTTACTACGACTGCCCACAGCCCACCCATGAACGTGTAGAGCAGCATGACACCACCACTCACTATGATGCTCGTTCTTAGGTTGTATCCAAGTCCGACGGATACGAAAACACCAGTGGCGTATATCTTCAGCCCGTCATCGATTATCTTGAGTGGTAGCCCCGCCCACGCCAGTACCTGACGGATCTGTTTGTTGTAACGCGCTTCAAGGAATTCGATCGGACTCAGAATACGGGCGCGTCGCCAACGCTTGGCGAGAAGTAAGGTGCCAACAACCATCCCCACTGCCGAACTCCACGCCAATGTGACCGCAACGAAACCGTAGCGATAGGCCATCTCCGAATAAGCGACAAAGGTGAACGCACTGAAACCGGTTAAGTAGAATGAAACGCCAGCCAACCACCACGGAATTGCGTTGCCTCCGGTGAAGAAATCGCGCACATGCTTCATTCGTTTCCAGAAGTAGATCCCAATCACCGTTAGCAACAAAAAGTAGCCAATGATAATGATGTGATCCGCTGTTTGAAGACCGGTTGGCATTGAGTAAAAATCGGTGCAGTAGCCCGACTGTCAAGGAGGGCTCCTCAATAATCACTAAAGGCGCGACAACACTGAAGAGCCCTCCTTGACAGTCGGGCTACTGCACCGGATTAACCTTGCTGCCGCAGTGCAGCCTTGGTCACAGTCTCAGTTTTTCCTGAAGCAAGTGAACGTGTAACTGCGTCGAGCACCGCTGTCACTTGTCGACCATCGAACGCGGTTACGTTTGGTTTGGTCCCGTTAATAATTGAGCTGACAAAGTCGGAAAGACATTCAACGAAAGCGCCGCGCAACTTGCCGAAGATTTCATGTGTCAGAAATGTTTTCGGGTATGTGAATTGTTGAGGTGTGCTCATCTCAATCGACTCGCGCTTACGATCGAAGTGCAAGTGGCCTTGAGTGCCAACAACCTCAACGAACGAATCAACAATCGTCGGAAAAGTATTCGGATAAATCCAGGCGGCTTCGAATGTAGCGAATGCCCCGCTCTCAAATTTGACCTGGGCTTGAATCAGATCGTACGTATCTATTCCCCTGCTCGCCAGAACACCCTTTGCTCCATAAGCACGAACCTCAACAGGCTCGCTGCCGAAATACCAACGCATCAGGTCAATGTCATGCGCTCCCAGAAAGTGAATGGGTGTTGACTGGCTGGCCCAATCAATCATCTCTGTCGATACGTAAATCGTGTCGTTCTTGCGCGCGTAGCCGGCGATGGGTTCGCCAATCGCGCCAGCTCTGATACTTGCGAAACCCTGATAATAGGAAGAGAGCCAGCGATGATTGAAAGCAACCTGAAGCGTTAATTGATCTCGTGTTTCACTCAAGGCCAGCAGTTCATCAGCCTCATTCAGGAGGGTGGTAAATGGTTTTTCGCAAAGCACGTGCTTGTTCGCATTAAGCGCAGCCTTGACTGGTGCGTAGTGAGCAAAATCGGGCGTGGCAACGCAGACGGCATCAACATTTCCCTGAGCCACTAACTCGTTATAGTCGGTGAAGCGACTCTGAATGCCGTACTTTGTGCCGATCTCATCAAGCCATTCACGCTTGCGTGTGCAGATGGCGGTCACAGTAGCTGAAGGATGCGCGTTGTAGATACGCACATACTGTTCGCCCATTATGCCGAGACCGATAACCCCGATTCGAACCTTTTCTGTCATTCGATTTCCAAAGACTTCTCCATAAACTAACGCGAGGCCGGCTTTGCGCCGTTGGTGAACAACTGCCGGCTGACCTCGAATACTTTCTCAACCAGCACGTCTGCCGCTTCGGGTCGGCATTTGGATGATACGACTTCGTAACCTCCTGCTTCATGCGCTTCTTTAGTCGGCAGATAACCAATGTAACCATTGGCAATTCCCACAATAAAAATCTGGTGAGGCGATTCACGTTTCACCCTGAGCCCGATCTCAACAAAGACTTCAGCTGGGACGGCCACAAAAGCAGCATCACCAATTCGCACGCCCTGTAGTTCTATAGGCAAGTGTCCGTCACGCAGCGCCTGCGCCTCCTGCGTATAGAAGTTTGTAATCGATGCGTAAAGCCTATTTGTTTTCGCAGTCATTAGTTGCTCTGGCGAGGCATCTTTAGTTGAGATGTTGGCCAACCGATCGTCAGCTTCTTTCAAGCTTTTGCTTGCTTCTTCAATCGAAGGGAATCTCTTAAGGGGTAAATCAACCGGGATGCTCAGGGAGGCAAGCTGTCGTGAATCGTCGGTCGTTATTGAAGGCAACCTGTTCAGAGTCGCATCCGCAAGTAAATGACCGAGTTCGGACGCACGTTCAAATGTCCGGCCCGGTGTAATCACTCCAATCGCACTCAGTTCGGAGGAATGGCCCATGCTGATATTACCTTGTGTGCCGTTGACGAACATAGCAAAACCATCTGGACCAATACTTTTTTCAATTCGCTCTATCGAGAAATTCGGGAAGTCGCCAGTGACCAGCAGATTGTTTGGACCCAGTACCGTCGGATGACAGGAATAATTGATGATTACCGCTCGCGTCCGACCGGTAGCATCGTCGATCTTGATAATCCCAACCTCCTCATCTACCGGGCGCTGATCTGGACTTCGACGATTGACTCCCACGCCGGCAACATGTCCCACTCCGACGCCGACTCTCGCTGTAAAGCGATTCTCCCACGCGTTAGTCACAGACTCCACAATGCTACTTGCAAGCGAATCCATATAAGACGAGTCAACACTCTCGTCAGGATTGAAGAAGGTTGTGATAGTCACAGGACCTGCGTGGGTGTGTGTGGAAGCAATCATTACCGCTTCTGGAGATATACCTGTTGTTCGGTGGATGCCCTCACGCACGCGTTTGATAAAGTCGCCTGACAGAGCAAGCAGGTCGACACTGACCAGCGCGATCACCGCTTCTTCGTTTGCCAACACAAGCGCACGGGCGAAGAGGTCATCGTGGATGCCCTGCGAAACTCCTTCGCGTGCAGCAAACCCCGCGAGCGGAGCACCTGCAGGTGGTGAGATACAAACTTTACTGAATCCTACGGTTAGCAACGTCTTCCTCAGATTCGTGGATTATGCAATGCGGCAGTTAGCCACGAAAGTCTCATCTTTTCCTGGTTCTATAGGGCCGCCCGGATATAGCAGCCCTGACTTCACTTAATCAATCAGAAGGTTATCCTCGCACCAACTTGAATGATGTGCGGGGCAAAGAAGGCGCTGCGCGGCGGCGAACTGCCAAGTAGAGGGCTCGTCAGTGCGTTAGCCTGCGTATAATTCGTAGCGCTGGCGATCCGGTGTAGCACTTCGCGGGTCACGTTGAACATATCCATACGCAGTTCAATACTCTTGCCCTCACCAAAGCGAGTAACTTTAGCCGCCGAAAGATTCACGAGCCGTCCGTAAGGCGCACGGAAAAAGTTTCGAGGAATATTTCCCAGAGTGCCCGCCGCGTAATTGAGGCTAATCGATCCAAATGGAATGAGAAACAGCCGTTGACCCTTATGCTCCCAGGCGTCGACAGCAGCATCCCACGCGTCGCCGGTCAAATATGCAGGCCCAACAAGGTCACCGCGTTCAGGGATACTGAGTCCCGTATTGGTTCGTAGACTGAATATGTAAGGGTTGATGGGCAATCCGGATTGAAGCTGCGCGACACCTGAGAGACGCCAACCACCTACCAGCTTGTCGGTTAACCCTCCACTGTTCAAAAAGCGCTTCCCTTTACCAAATGGCAACTCCACGGTGCCGTTCGTAACCCAACGGTGTGGGACATCGAGAGCCGAAACACCTTTGCTGTCGTTAAAGTTTAGATTGTTGCCGACGAACGCGTGATTGGAAAAAACGCTAAAGATCTCGGCCCCTTGATCTATGTTCTTCGACCAGGTGTATGTTGAAGTAAAGCTATAGCCTTTCGAAAAACGTTTCGTGACCTTCGCTGTTCCCGCGTTGTAGTTCGACGACAACACATTAGCCACAATATTCGATCCGGTAGTGAAGTTTGCAAACTGCCTTCGCAGATAGGGGTTGGCCGCAGGGACTAAGCTATTGTTATCGGCCACAGTCGCACTGAAGGTAGGTTGATTGAAGAACCATTGCAGCGGTAGGTTCTTTGAAACCGAACCAGCGTAGTTGAGCTCTACTACCATGTCACCCCAGATTTGCCGCTGAAGGCTCACGCTCCACTGCTGTGTCTGCGGCGTATCGTATGAACCCAGGCCCGAAGCGTTAAGAATCGGCTGAGGAACTACCGCAGGATTCACACCACCGGGAACAGAAATAGTGATTCCGCTGCCGGTGGTCGGTGTAAATTGGTTAAGAGGAAAGAGATTGCTGAGGGAAATTGTCGGGTTCTGGAAACTGGTGACCGTCGGCGAAAAACTGCCGCTTCTAAAAGGCGTATATTGCTGCCAGTGAAAAAACTGTGACGAGTCGGAGTAGAACAGGCCGTAACCCACGCGGATGACCATGGAGTCACGTTTGAACGGCTGGAACGCAACGCCAATGCGGGGGCCGAAATCGTTTTTGTCGGCATCGACCACGCGTGGGCTGGTACAGCACACAACTAACGGGCTATTGGCCAGCCTGGCAATCTCCGGGTCGGCCACTATAAGACGTCCGCCGTTTGCGAAGTCCACCCGCCTGCCGCCCAACAGGTTTTCTCTGAAGGGTTGATGATATTCATAACGGAGTCCGAGGTTCACGGTCACACGCGGGCTAAACTTCCAATCGTCCTGAAAGTACACCGCCCACGGCCGGCTCTGCAGATTGGCTAGTCGGTTCGTGTTCAACGAATGGCTGCTGGGAAGACCCAGCAGAAGATCAGCGACATGGTTATTGCGGTTGCCGGTGGTCGCTATGCTGCTGTTCCCGGTGCTAAACATCCCGTTGAAGTCGGCCCTGCCGTTGCCAACCCCCTGCTCGCCATTCCTGAACCGGTTCTCGTCAATCTTGAAGCCGAATTTGAAAGCGTGTCGTCCACGGACCATCGAAACGTTATCGGCGATCTGATAAGTGTTCTGCACAGTATTCAGAATCGAGCCTGTGAAGCCGCCGAAATTGAGGCTGTTGGGTAATAAGAGACCAGGCAGGGTGTTGAGCAGAGTATTGCTGACACCAACAGCAGTCGGGTCCGACTCTTCAATGCTATCTCCATAGACTCCGCGGACGTAGCCTACACGAAACTCGTTAACAAGCCCGGCGTTGAAGAGATGTGTCCAACTCAGGTTCAAGACCCGTCCGTTCCCAGTTATGTTCTTCTGCTGCAATGGAAGAATCGACACGTTGTCGCGGATATTGTTTTGCCACGTCCATCGTCCATAGATGTTGTCGGAGTCAGAAAACCTGTGGTCGATTCGTAGGGAATATTGGTTGTTGATTAGCAGCGCTCCGGAAGTCCCTAAATAATTTAAGTCGGTGCCAGGCTGGTTAGGCAGAGGTTGCTGCAAGTTGATGATGTTTTGCGCTACCGAGTTTAGCCGGTTGGAGGGGATCTGATTATTCGCGAACGGCTGGCGGATGAATTGCGGATTAAGCGCCGAGGGGGTGCCGCTAAACAGTGGATTGCTAACTGTGGTCGCCGGGTCAAAGATTTGACCAACCCTGATGCACTGCCCTGAGGGGGTTCCGTTCGGATTGAGCAGAGGGACGTCGGTCGCTCCTGACTTAACACAGGCGCCCAAGCTCGAAGAGAAATCTCCTTTCCGTTCTGCTGCCGTCAAAACCCGAGCGAAGCCGGCAGTAATACCGCTTAGCCTCTTACCTTCGTAGCTGAAAAAGAAGAAAGTACGGTCCTTAATCATTGCCGCTCCACCCTCGCCAAAGCGTGGTAACCAAATGGGGCCACCGATGGTTCCACCAAACTGGTTAAAGCGGAGTCTGTTTTTGGCAGGTTTGCCGCTCTTATCCGGGGCTAACAGTGGATTGCGAGGTTGAAAGAAGTCGTTCTGCGCGAACTCAAACGCGGAGCCATGAAACGAGCTGGCGCCAGCCTTACTGGCAATGTTGACTTGAGTGATGCCTTCATACTCGGCGGAGTATGCGTTGTTCTGCAACTGAAACTCCTTCACCGAATCCATCGTCGGAGTAATGGTGGGCGTGCCGAAGGTGGGGTCGGTGTTGGCCTGCCCATCAATCTTAAAAGTTATGGACGATGCCCTCGTGCCTGAGATAACGAACGTACCGCCGCTCTCAAGTCGAAACGCCTCGGCGTTGCCACTAAAGCCGCTGGTGACAGATGAGTCGAGCGCTAGAAAGCCGTAGATGTTACGGTCTTGAGACGGGAGATCGGTCAGCTGTTTGGTCGTTACGACTGTGCCAATGCTCGCACTTTCCGTCTGCAGCAGTGGCGTTGCTGTGTCCGCAACAACTACGGTGGCCGAGATGTCTCCTGTCTCGAGTTGCACGTTCACACTCTCACGCCGCCCAACGTTTACGACAACTTCGTTAACCATTGCGGTCTTAAAACCAGTGAGCTTCACGATCACCATATAGGCGGCAGGGTTCAGAAACGGTGCCTCGTACCGACCCTCGCCATTAGTCGTTAAAGTCTGACTCGTTTTGTTTGTCAGATTGGTAATGGTAACAGTCGCGCCAGGGACGGCGGCACCGTTGGGGTCTGTGACGACGCCCAGAATTGCACCTTTCTCCGATTGCCCAAACAGCAATACCGGCGACAACAGAATGAGTGAAAACCCTATTAAGCCGACTTTCAAACTACTCTTTAAGTTCATGGCAATCTCCTCAACGCGTAGGGGGTTTTTGGAACCGTCTGGGAAATGTTTGCGATAGCCTGACTCGGCCAGAGTCACGTCTACCTGTTCTTTGCGTTTTAGCCAGCAGGAAAAAAGTCGCACCAACTTGTGATTTGGCTGGACCTTAATAACGCTTCTTCTTCACCGCTTCAGAGGTCTTATTAATCAAATCCAGGCAGCCGTCGCCGAGTGCTACGGCGAGCGCCACAGAGAGCACGTCGAGCACGCAGAGTTGCGCAATTCGTGAAGTTAGAACCTCGCCACCTAGAGGTGACTCTGGAGAGGCCGTGAGGAGCACTACATCCGAGGCTCTTGTAATAGGTGATGGACTAAAATTTGTGATGGAAATTGTCGAAGCTCCAGACTTCCTCGCCGCAGTCAATGCGTCGACCACATCTTTCGTACTGCCCGAATGGGAAATACCAATTGCCACATCCCCCTTCTTAAGTAACGCAGCCGCCATAGCCTGCAGATGAGCATCTCCATAAGAGTCAGCAACCAAACCGAGTCTCACGAATTTCAACTTTGCATCGAGGGCGGTGAACGACGAGTAACCAACTCCATAAATGTCAACTCGTCTGGCATGGGCCAGCGCCTGTGCGGCCACCTCGACCATCTCAGGGTCGAGTGCTTTCATCGTGTCGCCCACAGCCTTTATGTTCGTTTGGAAAACCTTCTGTGCGAGGTCGGCAGTGCTATCGCCAAAACTAATATTTTCGTGGATGAACTCGACCGGTTCGACGAGGTCCTGTGCGAGTCTGAGTTTGAACTCCTGATACCCCTTGTAACCAAGAGCGCGGCAGAATCTAATAACCGTTGATTCGCCCACCTCTATATCTCTGGCAGCTTCCGACACAGACATGTTCATCACTGCTTCCGGGTGACTGAGAACGTATTCGGCCACAGCTCGTTCCGCGGGCTTGAACATTTCAATCGCGCTCTTAATCCTTAGTAAGCAGCCAGCTTTCGTCGGCGCAATATGCTTGGTTTTGGGCATCGACAACCGACCCCCTCAACTTCTATTTTCTATGGAGTTTTTCTCCAGATTGATTACTAATGGTGGTGATATACTCCACGATTAGTTGAGTGTCAACACTTTTTTCAGACGTTGTTTTGAAATTTCTAGACGGGGTGAGGCTTTACGCTAAAAAGATTTGTTGTGTACACCGCAGTTACATCTAACGACGCCCGCTTGGCTCAGCAATGGAGCCGACACTTGTAAGCGTCGCCTTTTCTTATTCTTACGAAGCTAGTCAGGACGTGTTGTGCTCTTTATGGGGACCAAAGCCAGAGCACCGTGTCCACAATGCGAAGGTCAGGGTTCTTTGGAAGGGGTTTTCAACCAACTACTGCCGCAGAGAGATAGTGAGTTTTTACAGCTTCAGCCCGTCAGAAACTGAACTTCAATCCGAACTGGATCTCGCGCGGTCCTTGCGTCGCAGTAATCCGACCAAAGTTGGGGTTGAGCGGCTTGCCAAAGTTCTCGTCACCGGCAATGTTGTTCAACCTGAGCTCAGCATCGATATCCTTGAAATTCGCGTGGTTGAAAGCATTGAACATCTCCGCGCGGAATTGAAGGTTATAACGCTCGCGGATCCTCCAGTTCTTTACCACCGAAAGATCAAAGTTCTTAATGCGCGGACCTCGGATTGAGCCACGACCAAGGCTGCCAAACTGCCCGACCTCAGGTAAGGAAAATGCCGCCGGGTTGAGGTATTGCAGCGAGTCACCCGCGTTGTGGAGGTAAATCGGTACGCCGAGAACAAGGTTGGGGCGCTGGCGGAGAAAATCACTGATGGCTAGACCGGCAGTGTTGGCCCCCGAAGTCACGTCAATCGGAATGCCTCCCAGTAGGGAGGTGATCGCATTGAGCTGCCAGTTTCCCAGGATTTGATTCGCGACAGCGCCCCACTTCCTGAACGACGGCAAGAGGTAAACTGCATTGGTGACAAACATCTGCCTTCGGTCAAGGTCTGCATCGCCATCGTCGAAATTGTAGTTGAAGGGATCGGTTGCACCGGCACTGAAAGCCGATAGCGGAACGTTCGTAATCGCATGGCTCCAGGTGTAAGCACCCTGGAAAGCCAAACGGTCCGAGAAGCGGCGGTTGGCCCAGACCTGCAGCGCATTGTAGCTGGAATCGCCGGTGGACTCAGTCATGAAGATGGATGCAACACCCGGCAACCTGCGACCGGCATTGATCAGGCCAGTCGCACTGGGATCATTGGCTCGAACGGCCTGGGCAACTGCAAGTCGAGCGCTGGGAACAACCTCATTCCACTCCAACGGTCGCTCGATGTGTAGAGCATGGTTTCCAATGTAAGAGGCTTCGACCACAGTATTCTTCATGACCTCGCGAGAGATGGTCAGGTTCCATTGCCAACTCTCCGGCGGACGGAAGTCCTCACTAACGGCATTGAAAGACGTCGTTGTAGCCCGCGCATTCTTCAGGCCTGGATTGATGGTGTCGAGGCTGCGGAAGCTAGGGCTATCATTGAGCGAGGAACTGCTCCCTCCCCAACCCGCATCGACTGTTTGAGTCCAGGGAGGGTTGCCGCCCAAGCCAAGCACGCTCCCTATTTTCGTTCGGCCGAGGTAGCGTCCGGCGCCGCCGCGAAGCGCGGTCTTGCCATTACCAAAGAGGTCCCAGGCCAGGCCCACTCGTGGCTGGAAGCCCTTATCGTAGTTTTTTACCAAAGCGCGGCTGAACCCGCTGGCGCCTGCCTTAACCAGCGCGCTATTAGGATCCGCGCCATCGTAAAGTCTCGGAATGAAGTTAGTAATGCGATCATTGGCCGAATACGGCTGGCCGTATCTGGACCACCGCAGACCGAAAGTGAGCGTGACCGTCGGGCGTACCTTCCAGGTGTCATTCCCATAAAATTCCAGATCATGCCAGCGGGCCAACACTCTTTCCTGATGGTCGGCTTCAAAGTAGCAGCCCAGTGGCAAGTCTTTGAGCAGTGTGTCAGCAATCGCATTGCCGGTGCGCGTGCTAGTGCCGCAAAACCGGTAGAGCAAGAAGCCGAGGATGCTGTCCTCATTCTTGAGGTTATGGCTGAAGAGTCCACCGACCTTGAGGTCGTGGGCGCCCCGCACTTTAGAGAAGTCGTCCTTCCAGATGAAAAGGTCCTGTTTATTGCCCCATGGCGCAGCGTGGAGCAGAAATGCGTAGCCATCCGTCGCGAAGAGAGTAGGAAATGGAGAGCCCTGCGGGTGCGGGAATACCGTAGGGAACATGGAAGCGATCTCGTCGTTGAGTGCTTGACCTGCCGGGTCAGTCGTGATGGAGATATCATTGCCTGAACGTGAGAATTGAAATTCGTTCACTGATGATGAGGACAGCGTACTCGTTAACTTTACGGCCAAGCTCTTACTCAGTTGCGCCCAATCTGAGTCCACTGTCGGAAATCCAGAGTCCCCAAATATTTGAGTTCCGCGAACCCAGTCTTCACTGATCCAACGGATCATCAAGTCAACCTTGCTTGTGATATTCACATTACCGCGAATGAGGTCCTGGCGCGTTTCAATCGGTGCTTTCGGGGCCGCGACCCAGTTCTGGCCTGGATCTCCCGGATTATTGGGATCAGAGTAGACTTTCAACAACGCAAGGCCCACCCCGCTGAGGCGGTTGGCCGGAATCCTGTTGCCCGGGAACGGGTCGCAGATTGTTGCTGTTGGATCGTTAGGATCCGGCCTACAAGTGGCTGGATCATGCGGCAGCGGATCAGTTAGAAACCCGGTGAAGTCTCCCAGCTTTTCCGATGCGGTAGGAACTCTGGCGCCACGCACCAAACCTCGCCGTTCGCGACGCCACTCCTCTGACCAGAAAAAGAAGGCTCTGTTCTTTTTGATTGGTCCATTGAAGTTGAAGCCGAAATTGTTGTAGCGCAGCGCGGCCTTAGGCTGTCCCGCCCTGTTAAGAAAGAAGTCACTGGCGTTCAGCTTATCATTACGAAGAAACTCAAAGGCAGTACCATGAAACTCATTGGTGCCGCCTTTGGTGATCAGATTGACGACCGCGCCCTGTGCTTGCCCAAACTCGGCGCTGAAGCTGTTGCGCTCAACTCGAAACTCCTGAATAGAATCTATCGATGGATAGACCAGCAGCGTGTGGTTTGAGCCCACGTCCATATTGTTGACACCGTCAACGGTCCAGAGATTTTGGTTTGAACCATTGCCGTTAACCGATGCACCAACGAATGAATCAAGTCCTGTACCGCGGGTTTTAAAATCGTTGTTGGTCGGCGAGACTCCCGGCACCATTAACACCAACTGAGCATAGTTGCGTCCATTGAGTGGCAGCTCCGTCACTTGCTCCGAGGAGACCAGACTGCTTACCTCACCACTGCGCGTGTCGACTGGTGCGGCATCGTTCGACACAATTACAGTTTCCGTAACTGGTCCAATCTCAAGGGTCAGGTTAACAACCAGGTTCTCGTTGACATGGAGCTCTTGTTCCCTGGATTGGGTCTTCTTGAATCCTGGTGGCGCCGTACTCACAGAATAACGCCCGAAAGGCAAACTAGGAGCCGAATAAAATCCTTCGTCGTTCGCCACCACAGTGCGCGAGAAGCCTGTTCTCTGTTCTTGAATTACGACGCGGGCTCCAGGAACGACGGCGCTAGTTGGATCTCGTACAGTGCCGCTGATGTTACCGACTGTCCTCGTCTGGGCATC
>DASYRR010000061.1:0-9729 GCA_036004125.1 Pyrinomonadaceae bacterium
TCCCGGAGGCGGCCTCGCAGATATCGGAGGTTCCTGGGAAGGGATCGGACAAGAGTTTCTGGAGCCCATCAACCACCGAACGTACGGTCTCAATGTGGGAGCGCAGATGCACGGCAAACGATGGAATGCCGGCGTTGACTACGATCTTTCGCTCTTTCGCAACCGTATCGGATCCGTGATTTTCGAAAATCCCTTCCGGGTCACCGACCAGGAGGGATGTACTCCTAATCCGGCGCCGCCGCCAGTGCTCACATGCGGGGCTTCGAATAGATTCCGCCAGGTTCGGTGGCAGTCCGACCTGCCTCCGAACAACGATTCTCACACCATCAGTTTTTGGGCCAAAGTGGACCTGACGTCGCAAACTCAATTGCGCGGTCTTTTCTCGCTGTCCTACTGGACGCAGAACGACCCTTTCCTCGCCTGGACGCTGAACACGGCTATCGTTCCCACGCACTGGGACGGGCTCAGTCCAGTAACCAATGCCGCCGATGTAAATCAGCTTCCGGCGAGGAGCGCGAACGGAAAGATGCGAAACATCAACCAGGAGTATGCGCTGGTGAACCGCCGTAAGAACTTCCGCTTCCAGGCTCAGTACCGTTCGCAGAGCCTGGACAACCAAACACCCTCGATTAGGTTCCCGGGTTATGCCGCGTTTGGCGATTCTACGTGGCGCGCGCCGAGGACAGATTTCTACAACTTGCCCATCGAGAACCTCGATTGGGATTTTAGACGCCAGAATGTTGACGCCGGCTTTCAATGGGATGTGCTGCCGGAGGAACGCATGCCGGTCGATGGCAGAACTTCTGTGGCCAGCCGTCCGAGAAAGGTCAATCTCACCTGGAAATTGGATTATGACTGGGAGATCTGGAACCGTAAGTTTCGGGATGTGAACCGTAACAATGAGCACAGCCTTAGAAACCGGCTGGATTTTGAGGTTAATCTTTCCGGGGGTGGAAAAAACGGCGCCGCAGCCAAAGACGTTGAGCCAAACCCAGTCACGACCCTCCGGCTTAAAGCAGATTACCGTTACTCGAACCGGCGCGCGCTGGCTTACAACACCCAGCCATTGACCTTCGTTACTAATTTCGCCGGTTCTCCCCCTAATGGTCCCTCAACAGCCTGGGTAGTTACGAATAACACGAGGATGAATGAAGGCCTCGGCATTGAATTCAATCTTCTCCGCCGATTTGATGAGACGGATCGAATCCGACATGACGGAACCGTTTCGCTGGAGTTGCTGAAGGGACCCCACACGAATTTCTCGGCTTCTTATCGCTACCTGGGGGACGAGTACGACAAGAATCTTTACGGGCTTCTCTTCAATCGCTTCTCGTTTGTCGATGCCCAGTTCTCGCATGCTTTCGAGAACGAAAGTTTCCTTTATGCCAACTATTCACGAGAGATGAACCGCTTCGCATATCGCGACATTGCACATCTCCTGCCAAACCCCCCCGCTCCTCCAGGCGCTATCGTTCAGGGGGTTCTTGCTCAATTCCCCATTGCCAATACATGGGAGCGCACCAGCCGAAGCAGCCTGGACAGTTTTGAATTCGGCATCAACGCAGCGCCCCATGAAGGAAAGCTGCAAAAGTGGGAGTTTGATCTTTCTTATGCGCTTTCCTTTGCTCGCGACCGAATCAGTACCGTAAACCCGTTCCCTGTTCGCGCAGATTCGGTCCTGCATGCCGGGGCGAATCCCTATCCCGACACCGTGGTACGGCGTCAGGACGTGAATCTTGTCATTACGCGCCGTATAAGCGAGACTTTCGAAATGGGCGTACGTTATCGGTATGAACCATACACACAGGATGACTTCAGCTTCAATGTTCTCCAGCCCTACGTGCATGGAAATCTCACTAGCGACACTCCGAAATATCTTTTCCAGGATGCGCGCTATGGTAGCTATCACGCGAACGTAGCGACTGTTTTTCTGCGCTACACATTCTAATGGAACAAACTGTTTTCTTGCGGTATGTTTTCTAAGACCGAGACACTGCGACTAAGGCGAGGATTATTCTTTTCGGAAAAGAGTCCACTTCCACGATACGCCTTCCTGATTATTGGCTTCACCTTTCATGATGTTGCCATCGACCGTGCCCTGTAAAACTGAATAGGAGTTGCCAATCACAATCTGGACATTGTTACCAGATTGCTTCCAGGTTCCTTTGATCGTGCGAGGTGCTTTGACGCCGTTTTCAAGTACGTCGATGATGTATTGGAGCTTACCATCCTTTATAAACTTCATCACGTACTCACCGGACTCAGGACTCGTACCTGTCCAGGTAGTACCCTCGAGTGACGCGTTCGTTTCAGCCCTCTTGAGTTCGATGGAGCTGTCCCTTCCGGTAGCATCAGTTTGCGTACTCATGTCAGGCGCATAGGCAGGCTGCGTGACTAACTTTGCTTTGGGTACAGAGATCACTAACTCATCAGCGCGATAACCTTCGACGACTGCAAACGGTTTCTGATCTTTGCCAGGGCCTAAATCTTGTAACACGCGCTTGGGTACTCTCTCCTGCAAGTAACGCACAAGATTGGCGAGGGTTACCTCGCCCTTTTCATTCGCAGCAGCACCCTTGAGAGCTTCGACCAGGACCCACGTAAAGTATCCCTGTTTCTTCTCCTTGTATTCGTATGCCCGATGACCAACTTCAGTAGCGTAGAGCGAAACAAACGCCTGCACTTCACGATTTCGCAGATCGAAATTGAATCCGCGCGTGTAAGCCGCAGTTAGAGGGTTGTCAGAATTCGCGCGGCCAACTGGATCGTTGCGGCAAGCGTCCAGAATCATTAGCACCTGTTTGACACCAATCTTTCTGATCCGATCCCTGATTTGAGAGACGTCAACGGCAGTCTGTTCGAGCAAGTCAACGTCGTTACTAACTTGCGAGTCCGAAGGAAGGAGAAAAGCTCTTCCGCCACGCTCGATTCCGTGTCCGGCAAAGGAAATGAGCAACAGTCCGTCCGGCGGAATTACTGCAGCCATGTTAGACAATCGCCTGAGAATGTTACCGCGTGTCGGTTGTCGCTCAGCCGGTTGATCCGAAGCAAGCAATGTTACTTGTTCTGCGGGGAAGCCTGCATACTGAATAAGAGCATTTGCTAGTGTCTTCGCATCATTGCTGGCGCCGCCGAGCGTTGTGATTTGCGTGTCCGCGTACTGATCCACGCCGACTACTAACGCGTAGCGCTTGGCATTGCCGGGCAAAACCTTGATCGAGTTGGACGAGTCAAACTTGATCCCACGGTCAGTTCTTTGACCTACAATTTGTGTGGACATCAGGCCAATGAGAACGAGCAACAGTACAGTTGCTGTGACTTGTAGTCTTCTCACGGTAACGAACAGAGATCCTACGTTCATAATTCACCTCTTATGTAGAAGCGTGAAAAGTAACTCTACCGGCACTCCCTGGTTTTGGCTTGCAGTAGGTTCACTATCATGTCAGGAGCCGCGTGCGCTTATTCGTCTATCCGTGGTCACTGGTTAGTGATATAAATAGTTTTACCGATACTCTCCGATATATTGCGCCTGAAAGCTCTATTTTTCCAGCTTTGACGGCAGATACCAAGAGCTGAGTTTTAACGAAATAGCGGTTATGCCTCGCGAAATCACACACCACGATTCAATCATAGAGGCCATCCGTAACAGCGGTGTCATCTCTGAGCTGGTTGAAAAGCACGAAGACCACTACGAGTATGAGTTGGACCTTGAACTCGTGGTTTATGGACGGAACTATACCGGGAAGAAGGTTGGTCCTTATGCTCGTCTGCTCGTTTACTCCGCTGGTGAAGAAATAATCCATGAGGGCGACTGGGGAGGGAACACATTCTACATTCTGGTTGATGGGAAGCTCGATGTTTACGTCAATAATGAACAGGGAGTAAGGATCAGAGTCGGTAAGATTAATCCTCAAACAAGCTTCGGCGAGATGTCAGTGCTCGCCGGACAACCTCGCAATGCCACTGTCATTGTCTCCACCGGAACTGAAGCGACGGTTCTGGAAATTCAACGTCCTGCGTTTCGGCTCTTGAAAAAACTGAAAACCTTCGGCCAACTGTTCGAACAGAACTATCGTCAACATGGTCTCGACCGAACATTGTTGGAGATACAAGAGAAAACTGCCTACGCATTCAGTTCCGAACTGCTCGCACGGTTGAAGGAAGCCGCGCGATTCACCGTCCAAGCTAAGGATCATCTTCTGTTTCAAGAAGGCGATCCAATTGACAGGCTGATCTTCATTAACAGTGGCTGGGTGCGTCGTGTGCGCGGCATCGCATCTAGTGCGGCAATGTCACGCGGCATCACTGCCAAACCAATGTTGGCCGAAAGGGTGATGGAAGTTGATGAGGACGTTGGGCTGGATTTTCTCGGCGCGGGTAACTGGTTGGGTCTTGAATGCATTACAGACCAAGACCAAACCACGTGGAGTTATACGGCGACAGTATTGGCACGCACAGAGGCCTTGGTGATCAGGATTGCGGACCTACGGTCGAATCCATTGCTCATGAAAGTAGTATCAGATTATTTGCCCGCTTTCTCGGAGGTAGATAAGAAGCCACCGACACCGCCCGAAGACAGACGACTTGTCGTCGCCGCTGCCAAAGAGATCAGCACTGGGATCGTCGACGGAACGAACCTGTTAGTGATGGACATGGACTTATGCGTTAGATGCGGAAACTGCTCGATGGCTTGCCATAAGATCCATGGTCAATCACGCCTCTTGCGTCATGGAATTCACATCGATCGACCGGTCAAACCGAACCGCCGTTCCATGCAACATGTCTTATTACCTTCAGTCTGTCTTCACTGCCAGGACCCTGAATGTATGACTGGCTGTCCGACCGGCGCGATCGCGCGTTTTGCCGAAGGGCATATTGATATCGATCCAAAGACATGTATCGGATGTGCTGATTGCGCGACGCAGTGCCCCTATAACGCCATCTCCATGGTTCCGCGCAAATCAGCCGTGCCTGTGTCACCAGGACTTCTGGGCACGCTTAAAAGCTGGTTAAGTCTCAAACCTCCTACAGAGCCGCGGCCCGTTACAGAGACAGAGGATTTACTGGCGATCAAGTGTAATCTCTGCGAGAACACGCGACTCAACCCGAATGGATCGAAAAAACCTGCCTACTCATGCGAGGAAAACTGTCCCACCGGCGCGCTCGTGCGTGTCAACCCGCGTGAGTATTTTAGCGAAGCGAAGAATGCGATTGGCATTGTTTTTCAGGACCAGACTCATGCGATTGGACGCAACATTCACAAACGAGACGTTCCCGCGCAGATTGTTCACTGCTGTGGTGTGTTCGCCATCATCACTATAGCGTGGGCCGTACTTTGGGCCTCGAATCGATACGGGTTGGACGGTCATCTTAAGGGGACCTGGCTCACCCTACGTTGGGTTACGGGTTTGCTCGGCTTGTGCAGCATTGCGGCCGTTATCACATATCCGGGTCGCAAACAGATTTACACACGACGCGCTGGTCCTCTCCGCTACTGGAAATTGGCACACGCCTATCTGGGTCTCATTGCAGGCATTGTCCTCCTGATACATGGAGGGCGCGACTCAGGCGGTCTATTGACTTCGTGTTTGATGATCTCACTCGATGTGACAATCGTAGCAGGCATCTTCGGGATCAGTTGCTACTTCATTGTTCCTCGTATTATGACCAGTATCGAGGGAGATCCATTGCTCATTGAAGACTTGCGTGCCCGTCGCCAGGAATTGCGCGAGCAGCTCGGTTTGATTGACACGAGCGACCCTCAGCTGCGCAATCTGATCAAGATTAAGATGCGCAAACGCTTCTTCTCGTTTGGTTATCTCTTGCGGCAATACGTGCGACGTGAAGAACTGTCGAGGATTCTGGCCGAGGCACGAGAAGAATTTAGCCCCGACGCAGAGTCGTTGAAAGATTCAAACGCGCGCCGTTTTTTGATGGAAGCGGTTGAAGCGACCGCCACACTGCGCCGGGTGGACTCGCTCATCTACCTGCATCAACTGCTTAAACTCTGGCTTGCCCCGCACGTCGTCGCGGCTTCCATCATGCTGGCACTAATGTTGGCCCATATCACTCAAGTGGTTTTGTTTACTGTGCGATGAAATAAAAGAGCGTAACTCCCAATGGGCACTGTACATGAAAGCGTATTCATAATCGCGCGCGAGGACCGCTCCGTCGATCCGAAGACTGTTGTTAGCGAGGGATTGCGGATTGGTCGACTACCGGACTCCGATATCTGGCTGAATCACTCGACGGTCTCACGCCTGCACGCAGGCATCAATAAGATCGAAGAATATTTTTACCTCATCAATCTGAGTGCGTCGAGCGCGACCACACTTAATGGCCGAGCGATTCCTTTCAATGAAGCTGAAGCGCTGGCTGACGGCGATATCATCCGGATCGGTCCCTTCTTCCTAAACGTTGAGGTGACCGATGAGGTTTGCAGACTGAGCGTTACGGTTCAGTTCGCTCTCAACGTCGGAGAACAAGAAGCGCGTCACACTATGCACGCCGATACTGGACCGTTGATAATTAAGAAGCGAGTTACCGGTTCATTATCAGATGTAGCCAATGCGCTCAAGGTATTCTGGGGCAAACGCACACGGGAAAAGGCGGGGCGTCCGTCGCCTTTGCACCCACGAACGCCTCCACGTCTCGGCAAGATTCGATTTAACTGGATACCGACCAGGGACCTTGTTCGTCCGTGGCCTTTCGCCATCTTTATTTGGGCTCCGATCGTGGTTGGATCCCTTTCAGTCGCGGCGGCCTTCAAATATAGGATCGCTTTCGCTCCTGAGCCGATTTCCACGGCACATACGAGGACAGCCTTTACTCTAACCCCCTCAATCGCCAAACAGCCTAACGGAAGTTCGTGCACTTCCTGCCATGTGCTTGGAGTTAGTGTAAAGAATAAGGAAAAGATGAACGCAAACTGTGCTGCCTGCCATTACACCGAAAGCTTTGTGCCGACTGTCATTTCCGCTCATCGCGCGGCAGGCCTCACCTGCACAGCTTGCCACACTGAACATCGAGGCGAAAATTTCCGACCCATGAACGCTGCGCTTGATTCCTGTGCCAATTGTCATAACGACCTCAATAAGAACCTTTACAACGGCAAGGGTGTTTACACCGCGCACGGAGGCACTTATGGATATCCGGTGATTAACGGCGTCTGGGTGTGGAGGGGTTTGGACTCAGAAGAACTTGAAGCCAAGCCTGAAATAGTAGAGCTGCTGAAAAAAAACCGAGTTACTCCCAGTCAGACGCAGCAGTGGCGGAATGCTCAATTTCACGCAATACACGTCCATCGCATTCATGTCGTTCCGGGCATAAGTGGAATCGAAGGTGCCGATGCAGTCAATGAGGTAATATCATGCAACAGCTGTCACAAGACCGGTTATATGGGCGCCAACGTTGACCGGGATTATCCACGCACAACCTGCCGGCATTGCCACAACACTAAGGTTTTCGAAAAGACTTTGGAAGTCTCCAGCATCGACAGACCGAGTTGTACTTCCTGCCATGTCCAGCACATCAAGGACATGCATTGGGCGGCACCCCTTCGAATCACTCAGGCAAGCGTGGCAGAACAGTAGGCCGAGAATCGAGTAAGTTTCGGGACTTAATTTGGAAACTCAGCACAATGAGGAAGTCTCAACTTCTGATCATCCTGACGCTTCTGTCAGTGCTGCTCGTAATAAATCAGCGCTTCACTGAACCTTCTTCGCTAAGAAGATACCTGGGCGGTTTGCCATGGTATGGCTGGGCTGGTATTAGCGTCTTTCTCGCGCTCGCCGGCATCTTGTTTGCACTTCGCGATGCGCGACGGGCGCGCGAACTGCTCGAGGAGCCAATCGAGAAACACCTTGACGAGAACGCGCAAAGGGTTCAACTCTCGAAAGAGTTACTTGAAAAGTATGATCCCGGTGGACCTGACTATCCGCACCCTGTAGTAATTGCGGATCGCTGTATCGGCTGTCAGGCGTGCGTCGATGCCTGCCCTCATAGTGTGCTGGCGATGATAAATAACATCGCGGTTCCCGTAGCTCGGGCTGAATGCATGGAAGACACCTCCTGCCAGGTTGCCTGTCCCGTAAGTCCTAAAGCTTGCATCGTCGTTAACACCACGAAGATTATCAAACCTCGACCCGTTCCCACACGCAACGAGAAGTTCATGACCAACGTTATGGGGTGTTACATCATTGGCGATGTTTCAGGGACCCCGCTGATAAAGAACGCCGCCAACGAAGGCGCCGATGTTATCCAGCACATCGTGCAGGAACTAAAAAACTCACCAGACGAAGCGAAAGCAGAATTCGACGTTGCGATTATCGGTATTGGCCCCGGGGGATTATCGGCCGCTATAAGTGCCAAACAACACAACTTGAAATACGTCGGCATTGAACGCGCCGAAGTGCTCGCTACTATCGTCGCTTATCCGAAGAACAAGTATCTTTTCTTTAAGCCCGAGTCGATGGAAGCGCGTGGCGGCATCGCTATCAAAGGCAACGGCGATCAGCGGGAGAGACTCCTGGAAACATGGATTGGCACGATGATGAGTCACGGAGTGGTCATTAACGAACATGAAGAATGCAAGACGGCGAAGCGTGCGACAGATGGAGATTATTTGATCATCGAAACCGAAAAGGGTGAAAAACGGGAGCCGTGCAGCTATCGCGCACGACGCGTCGTGCTTGCCGTTGGCAATCGTGGCGCGCCGATGCGACTTGGAGCTCCGGGCGAAGGCATGAAGATCGCTCGGATCGGGCGAAGCGAAGACAAAGTGCTCTATGCACTGTCAAACCCAGACGACTTCAAGCAGAAGAAGATCGTCGTGGTCGGAGGCGGCAATGCTTCGGTCGAGGCTGTAGTTGATCTAGTCGCACGACGTAACGGAAACCAAATCGCATTTCGCGGTCCCAAAGAGATCAATGAGGTGACGTTCATCTTACGAACCGCTTTTACTAACGACGTCAAGTTCGGAAATAAGCAACAACTCTACCATTGCATTGATGAAGGCAAGGTCAAGATTCTCTTCGATACTTTCATCAAAGAGATTCGCGAGTGCGAAGTCGTCCTGGCAGATACGAGGACTAAAGAAGAGACGGCGGAGATTGAGAATGACTACGTTCTTGCTTTGATTGGAGGCGCCCCACCTACTAGATTCCTGGAATCAATTGGCATCAACATTCCTAAAGCTTGAATCTTATGTACGACTTGTTAATCATCGGCGCAGGGCCTGCCGGCATAGCCTTGGCGGCTGAGGCGCGCGCCGTTGGGCATGATTCTTCAAACGTGCTGATCATTGAGAAAGGCACAGCGCACAACTGGGCCATAAGGCAATTTTATCCGGCACACAAAAAGACTACCGCCAATTACAAAGGCCATGTAGCGCAATGCGAAGGCCTGTTGTGTATTACGGATATGACCAAGGATGAGACGATCGCCTTTTTCGATCAGGTGATCGCTAGTCACGGAATAAGTATCTGTTATGGAATCGAAGCTTACTCGGTTGAGCAAAGCGAAGAGGCAGGAACTAAATACTTTCACGTTGAAACATCAAAGGGAGTCTTCGACGCCAGGGTGCTAACGATTGCAATCGGAATACTTGGTCGTCCGAATAAGCCGAAAGAGTATCGGTTAC
This sequence comes from Pyrinomonadaceae bacterium, assembly GCA_036004125.1. Taxonomy (GTDB): domain Bacteria; phylum Acidobacteriota; class Blastocatellia; order Pyrinomonadales; family Pyrinomonadaceae; genus PSRF01. Next base: position 9,641 of record DASYRR010000061.1, read on the forward strand.
CGCCCTCTCTTAAAGATCGCTTGATGTTTGACATCACCACGCGTCCGATTGAGAACGAGGATGTGTTGGTCGTCGGCGGCGGCGACACA
>DASYRR010000062.1:0-23155 GCA_036004125.1 Pyrinomonadaceae bacterium
TCCCAACCGATATACCTTCCAGGCTTGGCCGACTTTCGGCAACGCAATAAACGTAGAACTTCATGACTCATCGCCTGGCCCTTCAGCCAGCTCTGACGTTGGCCCACTCGGCCGTTGTCGCTCTCGCAGGACTTCATGAGCTGTCTCAACTGAACTTACCAATACGTTCAAGCCAACAAAGATGAGATCGACGTCGGCCACAGAAATAGTGATTTCTCCGGCAATCACGAGTCCACGGTTGAGAACATGGTCAAGCGTCTCAAGCAACGAGAGATCGGCATCTCCCGGGAACTCGAGGTCGCTGTCAACTGTTACTTGCTCAAAAGACGAATCCATTCTGAATCAGGTCCGCGTTTAAGGCGCGGCAAAATTATAGGCTGGCCACGGTCCGGTCAGCTCGATCCTTATCCCTGCAGTTTCCATCTGCCGGGCTAGTTCTTCGGCTGCAAAACGAAAATGTTCAAATTCGACTTTTAGCACCAGGAATGCAAACTTTGCCTTAAGTTCACCGTGTTCGGTAGTTTCCACTGTTAATATCCGCAGCTTGGTAACACCGTCACTGCGAGCTGTCAGTTTGCGTTCAATTTCCCCTACGGCCCTTTCAATCTCAACCTTAGCTTCGTCAGCACGAAGCGCGTCGATCTTCTTCTGTCGCAAATAAGACTCACCGGGCGACGCCTGTTTCGCTGCTGCAGCCATTTCACGTAATCTTGGGCTCACGCTAGTGATATTCTCCAGTAAAGCGTCTCGATCACAGTAAACGTTGACGCCCCATTCCTCTCTGCCTTGCAGTTTCAGAATTATTGCAGTGAGCTGCTCTTTCTGATCGCCAAGCATTCGTTCAATACCTGAGCGATCGAGATAGATTGTCCCAAAGCGCAGAGGTACGACGCTGGTCTGCTTTGCAAAATGCTCGACCACGTGTTCATGTCGCATGGCTCGAATCGCGGTCCAGGCGGCATCGGAAAGTCGTTCTACTAATGCCTCCTCACCAAATATCGACATTGGAACCCGACTCGCTATTGCCGTTAGTTTGTCGCGGGTAATGAGTTCAAGATCGCCACCCTCCTCAATACCTGCCGGAATGGAGTCGCCGACAATCTCTTCGGCGGATATCGTTTCCGCAATGCAGTAGACGTAGTAGCCGTCCCCCGAAGGATACTTATTTTGCTTCGACGTTATCGGTTCGCTTTCGCTCATTCTTTTGATTTGGCTTGCTGACATTCTTTACTGCAATGGGCGTCCGTTGCAAATTCCCACGTGTATTGCCACGCTCTGCGGCCAAGAACTGCCAGCCATCGAAATGTGACTGCAGTGAATCAACACCTGTGATGTCCTGGTTTCGTTGCGGAGCAATAAACAACTCTAGGGCATTTCCAAAGTGCTTCCGAAAAGCTTTCACTATGGAATCCTGGCTCCTCCGTCTCGATTTGCAAAAACTGCACTGTGCGGCCACTTCATCAGGTACCACTCCATTTATTAATAACCGCTGCATCGGTACGGCTAACTGGGCCAGCGATGTTGCGAGGTCGATTGTCTCCTGCAAGCTCATTCGCTCAGGAATCGCCACGCCTACAAACTCGCAAAGTTCAGAATCTGTCAACAACGCCAGCACACGCTTGATGCGCTTCGATAGCGTGACCAACTCTTCACCAACACGACTTGCGTTCACAACGTTCTGATATTTAAGCAGGAGCTTGATGAAAGTTCTAACCCAATGCAACGCAACTTGCGGTAACTCCAAAAACCTTATGAGGTGGCCCGTGGGCGCGGTATCGAGCACAATCGAGTCGTAGCGATTCTGATCCAATAAATCGCTAATCACACCAAGTGCCGCGATCTCATCAATTCCCGGAGGCGTAAGTTCCACAAGCTCGCGCATTGCCTCTCGGTCAAACTTGATTTCCAATCTGGATCCGGCTGCCAATGAAGCAAACAACTCGTCAGTCCACAAACGATAACGTTGCTTCAAGTCGTCGAACCACTGGCCGGGATCGATCTCCATGGCGTCGAGATTACGCACTCCCGCAACCCGCTTCTTCAGCGCCCCAATCGGCTCAGCAAAACTATCCGACAACGAGTGCGCTGGATCGCTTGAAAACAACAGGACTTTTTGTCTTGGATACCTTTTGGCCAGCGCAAGGGAATACGCGGCCGCCGCGGTTGTCTTTCCTACTCCGCCTTTACCACCGAAGACCCAAATGCGTCGTTTCGCGAAAGTGAAATCGCTTTGGCGTTCCATTTTTGCTGTTGGTCTCGAGCGCCCAACCGCACGTTTTGCCTTTGAATTCCTTTTGGAACGAGTAGGCATCCAAATCTGTCGACCAACCAACTCTAATGAGTCAATTCCGCAGACTTCAATTGCAAGCAGACGGACTCGATGTTGCCGCACACCTTCAAACAGTCTCTCCAGTTCTTTCAGCCACGGTCGTTGTGCAGCAACACGCGCGCGACAGAAGTTACAATCTTTGTGTTCCTCTTCGACACGGTTAATGATGACATCAGTAATATGTACGCCTTCACCTCGGAGTGCGCTCGCATATCGTTCAGTTTCCCTTACGCTCATCGCTTCCGGAATGGAGACTAAAGCGAAACTTGCCTGCGCCAGAAGGTTCCGCACACGTTGGATTCGTTCATTAAGATCACGCAAAAACAGGTCGACCTCATCAAGCACTAAACGTCGTCGCGCAAAGTGCGCAACCATGTAACGATGCTTGTCACCCATTCGATCAAGTGCAACAAGCATCCGTGCGAAGACTTCAGGCAAACGGAAGAGGCGAGTTGTGTGACCGGACGGAGCCGTATCTACCACGATGTGTGAATAAGCGGCCGATCGATCCAATTCGCTGAGTTCAAAAAGCGCCATGACTTCGTCTAGTCCAGGCAAGGAGAGGTTCAGGAGTTCATTGATGTCCGCCTTATCCAGCAAAGTTCCACGCTCGGCGATTTCGGCTAAAACTTTGCCGTGCTTCCTGCGAAAGTCATCGAGCGCGCTTTTCGAATCCATCTCAAAGGCAAACAGCTTGGCGCCACGATTTCGGGAAATCTCAACCAGCCGGTTGCCAATTCGTTTTGTCAGGCTATCGGAGAGCGAGTGTGCCGGATCTGTCGAAAACAAAAGGATTGTTTCGTTGCGCCGTGCATGCTTCAGCAAGTAGAGAGCAGTAGCCGAGGCCGCCGTAGTTTTTCCAACGCCGCCTTTGCCGCCAAAGAAAAAGTAACGTGCTGAGGGAAGAAGTGCTGGAAGGCTATTCTTGACTGATGCGCGTGAGGTAGGGAGCGAGTGGCGAGGAGACTTACGTCTCTTTGCAGTCACGCTCTATTCCCTTTCGCCCGGTTCCCAAAAGCCACCCTGGTCGTCGCCACCAACTTCAATAACAAAACTCGATGATTCAGCGCTGTGAACTTGATGCAATAGTTCCAATTGTCTGGTCTTCAACGCGCGAAGGCGCGCAAACAATTCTGCTTCACGTTCCTTATACTCAGCATCAGAAATCTCATCTAACTCCAAACGCATTTGCAGTTCGAGCAGCTGTTCCTTGATCACTGTATCGTCGTTCAATTCTTTATCGGCCATCTTTTGAATCTGGCCAAGAATGAACTTGAAACCGCTGACGGGAGCGAGAAGGATATCGTCGATTAGGAACATGGTTCTACTTGTGCTCTAACTAGCGACGGCCTCCGTAGTACTTTCTCCACGTTCCAGCTTTAGTCGAATATGGACAAAGTTATAGGGCGGCCAGGGCCCAGTGTACTTGAACGAGAGTTTGCCTTCGTATTTGGAAGCAATCTCTTTAACTTTTTGATCGAATTCTGTTTCTCGGTCACGTTCTATCAAAAAGGCGGCATTCATGATCATTCGATCACCTATCGGTTTGTTTGCTCGGGATGCCACCGCCGTATCGCGTAAGAGCGAATAAACTTCTCGAATATATGCGTCAGCTTGATCCGTCAACGCTGTCTCGATCAAGCGACCCAGTTGCATGCGCGCAAAGTAGGTTGAGCCTGTCGTCTTGGAAGTAATCTGTTCCTTTAGGTGGCGGATTTCATCGTCCTTCTCTTCGAGCTCGCCGGTAACCTTGTCGCGATCCCAGTTTACTTTCAAACCAAATTCAACTTTGCCCTCCATCTTCGAGAGCACATCACGAAGAGCGTCATAAGTTCCGCGAATCAGTTCGATGATGTCGTCGTCAGTTCGAAATAAAGCTCCGAACGCCATTGGTAGAACGGTGAACTCACGCATCACAGTTTCGTTGACTTGCTCATGAGCGAACACATTTTCGCGCGTTGGGTCGTAAACCACTAATGGAGTGTTTGAAACGACTGCTGCCAGCCCCTTGTGGCGAATCGTATAGACGTCGTCGCCCCTTCCGCCAATACCCATCGGTCCGAAAGAACGTGGTTCGGCGGTCTCAATGATGCAGTAGACATACTTCCCGTCAGGGAGAGCCTCAGCGGGAGTTTGTTCCGTTTCTCGAGTCATGTGTTTTGTTCCGGTGTGGGCCCGAAGCTTGGGGGATATGTCGCGGCCCACTAAAGAGATTGGGATTAAATTACGCAAGGAATGATAGTCAGTTGTTTGGTTCTCGACAAGGGTTTCGGAAAGACGGTGGTGCCCTAAGTCAGATTTCTTCTCTGCGCAAACTAGGACACCATTGGAAAGACCGCTTTTTTGGAAGACCGAGCGACTTGCACGAATTCCAAACAGAACTCCAAGTGAGACAAGAAAACCGAACTAATGTGATGCAGGATTGCGAAACTTCTAAGGTAGAGTAAGACAACTTGGCGGGACATTTGTTAAGCGTTTTGACGACTCAGACAAAGAGTTCATGCAACAAAGGTTGGCATAGACGTTGCTCATCTGTTGGGTAGCCAAAACTTGTGAACCAACTCAACAAGGAGAGTTAATTATGTTGTGGACAATTCTCGTGATTCTGCTGGTGCTTTGGTTGCTGGGTGTAATAGGACACGTCGGTGGCGGATTGATCCATTTGCTGCTCGTGGTTGCTGCCGTGGTTCTAATCATCAATCTCCTGACTGGTCGAAGAGCTGTCTAAGTTTCAATCGCGAAACAACTCACCATCTTCGATTTTCAAGACGTTCGAGTGCGAACAATCCAAAAAGCTACAATCAAAAAGCCGCGGGCGTCATAAAGGCGCCCACGGCTTTTTCCCATCGCTAATTACTGCTCACAGCGCTGGTGCGTGGGGATTCTTCGATCTCCGGTAGGGCACTCTCACTCATAAACGAACCGACCTCTCGGTGTTTGGTCGTTACTTCAACGCGGTTCTGTCTGGTTCGATTCTGAAGGCGGCGTGCCTGTTCGCGAGTTTTCAAAAGAGCAAGCGCCGACTTAATTCCCAAGTGAAATACTGGACGCCGATTCTGGGCGAGGACCCTGAACCACGCCCGCCAGCCCATCTGTGGGAAATAGATACCTCGAAAGAACAGTCGAGCAACAAGGTGACTGATACGGTACTGCAACGGTTTGTCACTAATTAATTCAATTGCTTCAGCGTTTCGGTGAGGACTATATGACGAAGCCCACGCGTAGTCGGTCTCTGCCCGTGCTTCTGCGATGGTCATTTTCAGTGGATCATGTGCCATCTCAAATGGTGCAAAATCCAACCAATGTTTTGGCCTTGTCAGACGACCAGCCTTTTGGAGTCGACTGTATAGAGGAGTTGCCGGAAATGGCGTCAGTTGTCCAAAGACTGGGAGGCCAGGCGGCCAGGATCGAATCTCCTGCAGAGTACGCTTTGCTACTCCGGTCGAGTCGTTATCCATTCCGAATATGAAAGACGTAATTGCGTAGATGTTGCGCTGAGCAAGCCTTTCCAACACGGCACCATACTCACCGGGCTTACTAAAATTCTTGTTTACATCAGCCATATTCGCTGGATCGATTGACTCCATACCAATGAAGATCCATCTACCCCCCGACTCCGCAATCAGATCAAGCAACTCTTCATCTCGTAAGAGGTTCGCACTAATCTGCGCGACCCAGGGTACCTGCGCTTTTGCAGCGATGATCTCTCTCAATAATGATTTTGTGCGTTTGATATTGATCGCCAAGTTGTCGTCGATGAAGAACACTGCGATCTGGCCACGTTCACGATGGGCACGAGCCTTGAGACGCAACAACTCTTCGACCACGCTTTCGTTCGTGCGAAAACGAATTGAATCGCCGAAGAAGCCCGTCACCGTACAAAACTCACATCCGTAAGGACAGCCACGTCCAGTTTCAATCGGAACAACATGAAACGTGCCCCAGCCGCTTCCCAGTTTCGACATCAAAGGACGCAACAGTCTGGGAATCAAACTGAACTGATCAAGATCTAGTGTCTCCCATGGGATCAGCGGATACGGCTGCAAGGTAGGTTTTTGATCCAGTCCTTTTGAGTCGCGCTTGGGTTGATAGACATCTTTGAGTTCGCCACGACTTGCATCGTCGACTATCAGTGGCCACGTCTCATCGGCTTCTCCGAGTGCAACCGCATCGGCATGACGCGGGCCACCATCGCGACCGAGAGCTTCGTCTGGTACCTCAGTTACGTGCGGACCTCCAATCACTACTGGTACACCAATTCGACGAATCGCATCAGCGACTCGATAGGCCTTGGCGATCATCCTCGTCATAGCTCCAATCCCAACGAGTCCGATTCGCTCCTGCTTAATGAAGTCGACCAGCTGCCGATCGGTCATCGCCTTTGCATTTCCATCGATAAGCAAAACCTCGTGACCTGACGGGGTGAGGGATTGAAGAAGGAACATCCAAAGGTGCGGCATGAAATTCCGAGTGACACCGTTATCCGGATTATAGAGAAGGATCTTCAATGGTTTTTTCTCAGTTACCTAACTGCTCGTAGCCATCAATGAGAAAGGACGAATCTCGATTGGGAGGGGGTCCCGGTCAAAGTGCTAAGTGAACCGGTATTAACGGTTAGTACCAGACTGCTCGCTTAACTGGGCGCAGACTATAACAGAAGATGTACGGTTCCGTACATTGGCGGGTGTGACTAAAACCCAAACCGAGGCAGAATACGGCTCGGAAAACTAAAGACCACTCGACTTTCAGTATGGAGCCGGTAGTGTCCCAGCTTTTAGACACTACTTTGGCGTTTGAATGTTTACATCGATTCTCTTGTTTCCACTAAACATCCTACCTCCAAAAACAAACAAAGCAGTCTTCATAACCCTCCGCGATGTGTTCGGCTTTTCGTTTTTGCTTACTCGTGTATTTCGACTTGTCCCCTTGTGGCATCTCGTCAGGTCCTTTCTTGACTTAAGTATTTTGAGAGGTCTCTAAGAATCTCTTCTTGTTGATCGATTGCTCTGCGGCGTTTCGCAAGCGAAAGACGCAATGTTTCCATGCTCTCTTCAATGGCCTCCAAACTGTCACGCTCTTTTTGAGCGGCTTCAAGTAGTAGTCCAATCGAAAATGGAGACTTGTCGCCACTTCCCTCACCTAGTGCCGCTTCGACTCCATCTGCCGCATCAGCTTCCAACGTTGCTGCTTCATTCATCTCGTTAGTTACTCCCATGAAATCGAGCCTCTGTGACGTTGTGCATTGCAAACACCGCGCCTTCTGGCGGTGGTGTGAGATTAAGCTGAAGTTTTCTTGTCAGGATGCTGGCATCTGGCTTGCCAACGTAAAGAAATTGAAGAACCGAGGGGTACGAGTGGTCGGGAAGTAAACAACTCAAGGGTGTCGCTGTATAGGAAACTTACACTTGGAGGAGGCTGAAATGGCGCAGAAAAAAGCTAAGAGTCATCGGGAATTGATCGACACAAACAGAGACAAACGATTCGTTCGTAGAGATGAGATGGGGCGGTTTGACGATGTCTCTGACGTAGGTCGTTCTCTCGCTCAGGATCGGAAGCAGGCGGCAAAACACAAGGTACCTCCAGGCCAAGGCGACCGCGGAGATCAGAAAAGAAAATAGCGAGGAACTCAGGAAATCATTCAGAAGCGGCGCGAGACGTCTCCCGTTTCCCGTCGCTTCTTTTTCTAAGGTTTTGAAAATACTCGTTGAGCATGCGCGCATGACAGATCAAACACATTTGTTCGGAATCGGCTTGGGAACTTGATCTTATCAATGCACCACACCATGAACAGACAACTTCAAACTCAGAAGAAACTTCGCGACGCAGACCTTTGGCTTTTTTTTGACGGATGTTCTTACTCAATTTCACCTTCCTGGACTGACCTTTACGAGGAGTATCTACTGGCACGGAGACAACTCCTGTTCCCAAGCTGAATCTTCGCGGAGCTAATGACAAATCTCGAACGCTTACAGTCAACCGGTATTCAACGGGTCGGAACATCGAACCGAGGCTTTCGCTATCGAAGTCTGAACGCGGGAGTCGTTACCAAATCCGATCTCGAGCGAATCAAGAATCTGAAAGTGCCACCGGCGTGGACACACGTCGCCATCAATTCAGCTCCTAAGGGACGACTGCAAGCGGTTGGACAAGATGCGGCGGGACGATGGCAATATCTCTATCATGAGAACCACACCCGTACCCAGGACGAGAAAAAGTTTCGACGCTTGACGAAGTTCGCAGAGGCGCTGCCAAAAATGAGAGGTGCCATTACCAGAGACTTAAGCCAAACGGGACTAAGTCGTGACCGTGTTCTTGCCTGTGTACTGCGAATTCTTTCCAGTTGCTCGATGAGACCTGGAAGTGAAGTCTACGCCAGTGAGAATGGCAGTTTTGGAATTGCAACGCTACGGAGTAAGCACGTCACCGTTAAAGCAAACACGGTTCATTTTGATTTCCCGGGAAAGTCAGGTGTTCGACAACAGCGAGAGTTAAAAGATCGTCGAGTCGTAAAGGTCATAAGAACCCTGCTGAAGGAACGCGGTAGTCGTGTCTTTAAATTTGAGAATGGAGATGGTGACTTGGTCGATGTAACCGGCCGTCACATTAACGACTACATCAAACAAGTCATGGGAGATAGCTTTAGTGCGAAGGATTTTCGCACCTGGGCAGGGACTCTCATCTGCGCCTGTGCACTCGCACGTGTTGGAACAAGCGCAGCAGAAAGAGCGACGGCACGGAAGAGGAAAATTGTTGCGGCTGTCAAGGAAACGGCAGAAGCGTTAGGTAACACGCCTGCCGTTTGCCGAGGTTCTTACATTTGTCCCGCTATTCTCACGTCGTTTGAACGTGGCGAGACCGTCGACGATTGTTTCACCTCTGTTGAAAGCTTCTTGAGATATCGGGGGCGAGGCCTTCACGAAGCTGAGCGGGCGTTGTTGAAATTCCTCAAACGGTCGGCTTGAAGGGCCAATCCGTCTCAGGAGTGGGCACCTCCTTGAAGTGCGGGGACTTGTCACCGCTGGTACAGCGAATCTCGGGTATCTATGGCGCCCGGTACCAAAGCCGTGACAGGTCCCCGCACTCCAAGGAGGCGCCCTCTCTCTTTACTAACAACTAACCACAAGTTCCTCGGAAGCCTGCCACACTGGAAGATTCTGGCGGATCGAACAGCGATAAAGCTTGTCCGGTCGGCTTAGTAAGGAGCCCGCCCCTACAACCACCGTGGTTATCGGATCCTCGGGAACGCTGACATGGAGCTTCAGTTCAGTTTGGAGTCGCTCTTTCATCCCTTTTAACAACGATCCACCACCCGTAAGAATAATTCCTGAGTAGTAGATGTCCGCGACCGCTTCTGGCTGTGCCTCCTCAATGATTCGTCGAACACCACTGACGATTTCAGTGAGGATTGGTTCGAGAGCTTCACGTACTTCTACGGAGCTAACTTTCACGGCGCATGCTGAGCCGTCCAGCAAGTGCTTGCCAACGACCTCCATCTGATTATCTGAGGCTTCGCCGTCAATGAGTGCACCCAGCTCTTTCTTGATCGCCTCTGCCGTGTACTCGCCAATCTGCAAACAATAGTTTGAGCGAATGAAGTCGCGAATACTTTCATCCATTGCATTGCCCGCCGATGGAAAACTCGTGGATGTGACAACCCCTCCAGATGCAATGACCGCAATATTCGTGGTACCACCACCCACATCGACCACTAAGTGAGCGCGTTCATCCTCGAAACAGACGCCGGCGCCGAGACCGGCGGCCAGACCTTCATCAACCAATTCAATGCGACTGCCGCCAGCATCATGGGCAGCATCGCGAATAGATCGCTGTTCAACAGCTGTTGCTGAACCCGGTATGCCCACGACGAAATGTCCACGCCGGTAGCCATCCATGACACTGGTCAAAAATGAACGCAGCATTTTTTGCGTGACGTCAAAATTGAAGATAGTGCCTGCACGAATCGGTCGGTAAACTTCGATGCCTCGCGGTTCGCGGCCAAGGAGTTTCAGCGCTTCGTGTCCAACGGAAACGACTTCATTGTCGTATCGATCGATGGCGATGACGGATGGTTGGTTGAGTAGGATTCCCTGGTCGGGATCGTAAATAAGAGTGTTGGCGGTTCCGAGGTCAATAGCCAACTCGTGCTTGAAAAATTTCTCGATGAACTTCATGGCGACGGTTCCTCCTCCAAATTGGCAGGGGTTACGAGGCATTTAACCCACGGTCTTTTGGCAACTCGCATGCCTCGACAGATGGATCGCTGTTTGGGGGAATGTCCTTTAAAACTACTAAAGGTAGATTACAGGCACGTTTCCAGAGTTGTCTGACAATTAGACGTGGAGGGTTCACGATGTACCAGTTCAAAGCATTCAAGTTGACTGGGTTAGACCGTCACCTGGACTAGAAAACGGGCACAATTAGAGGAAAAGGGAATTGGTGGAGTTGTAACTTTTAGTGCACAGCCAGTTTCGAAGAGTTGACTTCACGAGCCAGTGGCAGCTACCCCGCCTTCTAAACTATTTGCTCTTAATGCTTCGACGATAAGTGCCTCAAGCCTTCTCAGGCCACCGATCGTATCGTTTCCCAAGTCAACCCGAATGGCTCGTCTGCCGCGTGCGGATAATGAACGAAAGTCACCGAGTGCTTGCGCCTGTTTGAGGATGCTAAACGTGTATGGGTCACCAGGCACCGCGAAATCCGTTGCATCGTTGGCAGTGATTTGGAAGAACACTCCGGTGTCAGGTCCGCCTTTATGAAGTTGCCCTGTGGAGTGCAGAAACCGCGGACCATAGCCAACGGTAGTTGCGCACTTGGTTGCATCTCGGAGCGTCAGTCTGATCTTCTCGAGCTCATTGTTGACCTCGCTGGTTTCTTCAATGTAATTAAGCAGCGCAATGTAGTCGCGGCTTTTGCTTGTCGAGAGATGTGTTCTCACAGCATCAAGAGTTGTTGAATTTGGCAGGGCTTGGCGCTCCGCATCTGCGTAGATAGTAATGAGATCGTCTGCCACAAGCTCATCTTGTTCCGGCAACTGTCCGCGATTTACAAATGTGTTGAGAAGTTCCTTCGTTGCATCTTTTGACTCTTGGACATTGGGTTGATCGAACGGATTGATTGCCAGACGCCAACCTGCGCACGCGGTTGCAAACTCCCAAACGAAAAATTCTGCAGCCAGATCGTAAAGATCGTTCAGGCCCCGATAAACAACCGGATGGCCAGCTTCTGCAAGCTCATCTAACCGCGGCCGAGTTTCGTCGGATTGCTGACCCAATGAAATAGAAACGAACAGCCTGTCGTCGCCATAATCTGCGACTTGTCCCAGCGGTTCAGAGCCAATGGGCAAAACGCCCTTCCCTTCCTTGCCTGTGCTTTCGGCAACCAATTGCTCAATCCAAAGGCCCAGCGTGCTCACTCGCTCATCGATCACTAACGTCAGTTTGTCGCGACCTGCGTTCGCACACTCGCCTATGATGGTACCCAATTGCAATGCGACATTCTTGGAGCCGGGCATAACAGCGGAACAACTCTGTTCGGCCTCCTTTGCACGACTCAAGAATTTGTGGAGATCGATTCCCATCAAAGCTGCCGGTACCATTCCAAAATATGAAAGAGCCGAGTAACGTCCACCAATCTCAGACTGATTCAGAAAAGTCCGTTGGAATCCAAGCTCGGAAGCGATTTCGACTAAGGGCGAACCGGGATCAGTGATGGCGATGAAATTCTGACCGGGCGAGTCAATGCGGTTACGTAGCTGGTCGTACCAGAATTTGTAGAAGGTGTTTGGCTCGGTAGTAGATCCGGATTTTGAAGCGATGATGAACAAGCAGCGTTCAAGGCCCACTCGGTCCAATAGATCGGCAAGAACATCCGGGTCCGTTGAATCAAGAACCAACAGTTCGGGAAATCCAGGTTGACGTCCGAACGTTTTGGCGAGAACTTCCGGACAAAGCGAGGAGCCTCCCATGCCGCAAACCATTACAGATTGAAAACCGCGCGTACGAGTCAACTCGGCAAATTCAGTCAATTCATCAATAACGCCGATCATCTCGTCTGGCACAGTCAACCAACCAAGGGAGTTTTTGATGATCTTCTGACTCGACTCGTCATCCTTCCAAAGACTGGCATCCTTGCGCCAGATTCGCTTTACAACATCCACGCGTTCTGCGTCTTGAAGGGCGTGATCAATTCGCTCGTCCAAGTCACCGAGTGCACACACCATGGGTTTCATGACTCTCTTTCAACCTTCCGTTGTCTGATTGCTGAGCAGTTTACCACTTTCGTAAAAGCGATACTCAACAGTCACGCCCCTCCTTGGAGTGCGGGGACTTGTCACCGCTTTGGTAAATCGAACCTGAGGATCTACAGCGCCCTGTGACAAAGCGGTGACAAGTCCCCGCACTCCAAGGAGGTGCATGATTTCTCTGGCCCGCATTACCAAAGATGCTGCACTTCTTTAACTTTCGCCGTACCTGAGCTAGAGTTGGCCTCGTATGACCAGCCACAAAAAGCAGGCACTTATCGTGGTCGACGTTCAAAACGATTTCTGCCCGAGTGGTACTCTTGCAGTTGCGCACGGCGACGAAGTAGTTCCACCACTGAATAGACTCATTGATGAATTTCTAAACCAGGGTGCGCCCGTTTTTAAAACTCGAGACTGGCATCAGCCAACCACTAAGCATTTCAAAGACTATGGCGGCACGTGGCCTGTCCACTGCGTGCAAAATACAAAAGGCGCCGAGTTTCATCCGCAATTGAAAGACGATCCACGAATTCGGGTCATCTCGAAAGGCTTGGGTGATACTGATTGCTACTCCGGCTTCGACGAAACTGATCTGGCAGAGCAACTGCGTAAAGCCGGAGTCGAGGAAGTGGTTGTTGGCGGCCTCGCGACCGACTACTGCGTAAAAAACACGGTACTCGATGCGCTCAAACAAGGCTTTGCGGTAAAAGCTCTGCAAGATGCAATGAGACCCGTCGACATAAAATCTGGCGACGGCGAACGCGCAATCGAAGAGATGCGCGCAGCAGGAGCGGAAGTGATAGGTAGTGATAAATTATGAGTGGGGAGACTGATTGCCGATTTCCGATTGCCAATTGCCGATTGAATGGCACGTCACTGTCCCGAGTCTAATCGACTAATGAAACAATACTGCGTCTTAACAATCGGCAATTGGCAATCGGAAATCGGCTATCAGTCTCTCCGCTCGTAACTCATCACTTATGGGAACGCTCAACATCGACCGATACCACGCAGCGATGGGCGACGCGTCGTTCAAAGACGCAACGCGTTTGCACGACCAACGCTTGAGCGATGCTGAAGCAACTTTCTACGTAACTCAAAGAAAGCTCGCGTTTGCTCCCTGCCTCGGCCATGAACGTTTGGTTCGGCTACTTGTCGACAGTCAAATCGATCGCCCGCGTTTGAGATTCCTCGAACAGGATCGCGGTGGATTGCAACTTTTTGCTAAGGCGATCGAGGACATTCAATTCGTCGGCAAGATTCGCGCAGTCAGACCTGGCACGATTGTCTTCGCACAAGAACCTTTCGCTGATATCAGCGGAACATTCGGTTTAACTCAAGCCCAGGAAATCAAGTTCGAACATGCTTTCGACTTGCCGATGACTACTGCCAGCACAGCTATGCAGTTTCGGATGGCTGCGGGTGATCATCGGTGGCTCTCCGACTTTTCCTTGCGTCGCAATGGCGACATCGAACGCGCGGTCGACATTGCTGTCTACGCTTTCATAGGCGGCTTCAACGACACTTCTAATCTGGAAGCTGCACATCGGTTGGACATTCCAGCTGTCGGAACCGAGGCTCACTACTGGCAACAGGCCTACATCGAATACATGGACACTCCGGAGATTGAACCCCGAACCGGAAAGCCAAAACATTTCGAGCAGGTGGCCTTCGAGCGCTGGCTTGACGCAAACCCGAATGGCACAACCCTGCTGCTTGATACTATCGACGTCTACATGGGCGCCGTTCACGCGACGATGGCGGCAACTTCATCCGCTGCACGCCGGCGCGCGTTCAAGGGTTTTCGAGTAGATTCAGGCGACCTTGCAGAGTTGGGTGAATGGTGTCTACGTTTCTTCGAAGCCAATGGCTTGACTGGATTGCGCCCAAACTTGACCGGCGATCTGGATGTGGCGAAGGTGAAACAGATTGTCGCTGAGTTTCCTGAAGTTGCAGGGTTCGGAATTGGCACAAAATTGTCGAGCGAAGTGCCCGCGGTAGCCGGTGTGATATTTAAGCAATGTCTCATGAAAGAGCAGCCCACGCTGAAGGCCTCCAATTCGCAAGACAAGATTACCTTGCCGGGCCGTCTGCAATTGTTTCGTGGTAGCGACTCGCAAGGTGATTACGTAGGAGACATCATCGGTCTTGAGGACGAAGACATTGGTATTCCTGGCGCAACTCGCGTCGAAAGGCTACTCGTTCCGTTTTGGGAAAACGGGCAACATTCGGCAATCCCTTCGATCACGAAACTGAAAGTCTTTGTAGAAGAGCAACGAAAACGGTTCGGAGACATCAACAACTATCCGCTAGCGCTGAGTACGAAACTGCGTGACTTGCGCGATCAGTTAACCGAACGCATGCGAGCAGACAAGTCAGGCTGGGAAGATATTCTCGCCATGCCCGAACAGGTGTCCGAGAAACTTTAGTTTGTAGTTCGCAACCTAACCTGAAGCGGGCATTCGTGTAATGAGATAAGCCTTCTCGGATCATGACAGTTCGAGGTATCCGAGAGCGACAAACTAAAGTTTATCGGACATTTGTCGGACATCTAGAAAGGACCACTATGAGCGCTCCTGAGAAGGCAACGAAGTCTAATATTCGCGATCTGGTTTCCGAAGAAGAGTGGCAGGCTCGTGTCGATCTTGCCGCCGCTTATCGATTAGTTGCGGACTATGGTTGGGACGACCTCGTCTTCACGCATATTTCGGCGCGCGTACCGGGATCCGAGCATCACTTCTTAATCAATCCCTACGGAATGATGTTTGAAGAGATCACCGCGTCAAGTCTGGTGAAGGTCGATCTCGATGGAAACATCGTGTTGGACTCGGATTACAAGATCAATCCGGCCGGCTTCACGATTCACAGTGCTGTACACGCCGCACGCGAAGACGCACTGTGTGTGATGCACCTTCACACGGATAACGGTATCGCTGTGTCGGCACAGGAGAATGGGTTGTTACCTATTTCGCAACAGGCGCTCTTCGTTTTGGCATCGCTTGGTTATCACGATTACGAGGGGTTGGCACTAAACGACGAGGAGAGGCCACGCCTGGTTGGGGACCTGGGCAATAAGACATTTTTGATTCTGCGAAATCACGGGTTGTTAACAGTAGGCCAATCAGTGCCTGACGCATTTCTGTCGATGTTTCTGCTTGAGCGCGCGTGTAGGATACAAATCTTGGCGCAATCAGGCGGAAGCACGTTAATCCCTATCCCAGACCAGATCCTCGCACAGATTCCAGCGCAAGAGGCAATTGTTACTCAAGGTGGTCGAGGACAGTTGGCCTGGCCGGGATTGTTGAGGAAGCTCGATCGGTTGGGTTCGAATTACCAGGACTGAGGTTATTGCAGATTGAAGATTGCAGATTGGCGAATTAGTGCAGCAGACTTAACAATCTGAGATCAGCAATCTGCAATCTTAAATGTTCAATCGGCAATAACTTCAGCCGCCTCCAGCACCAGCTTGAATGTGATCTTCGCGAGCTTCGACACCTGTTCGCTCAGCAGTGGCTTCTCGCGCTGGCGCTTTACGTGGTCGTTTGAGTCGACCAATAGTTGCCTCTGATAAGCTCGTCGTGACCGCCGCAAATCTCCGCCAACGAGAAGTAGCTCGCAGATCGTCAAGCAACGAATAGACAACCGGAGTAGCGATCAAGGTCAGTAATAGCGACAGGGTCTGACCCCCGATAACTACCACCGCTATCGATCTACGCTCCTCAGCACCGGGACCAGTACCCAGGGCCAACGGCAACATGCCCGCAACCAGCGCGAGCGTAGTCATCAGGATGGGACGCAAGCGATCGCGATTACCTTGCATGATTGCCTCATAACGTTCCATGCCTTTCGCGCGCAGGTTATTCATGTGATCGATCTGTAGAATCGCGTTCTTCTTCACCACGCCAAACAGCACGAGCACACCGAGCGCCGAGTACAAATTCAATGTGTCTCCAGTCCCCCAGAGTGAGAGGAGTGCAAACGGCACCGACAGCGGCAGGCTCAGCAGTATTGTGAACGGGTGCATCGTACTTTCGAACTGCGACGCTAGGATCATGTACATAAAGATGATTGACAAGATGAATGCCCAGATAAACTCAGTGAAGGTTCGTTCGAGTTCCCTGGCACGGCCGGAAATGGTGGTCGTGTAGGCAGTGGGCAAGTTCATTTCCGCAGTGGTTCGGCGCAGAGCTTCAATCCGATCAGCGAGGGCGAACCCAGGCGCAACCGAAGCACGAACTGAAACCTGTCGTTCCCTATCCAGGCGGTCGATTCGTGAAGGACTCGTGTCGCGACCAATCTTGACTAGATTGTCCAGCCTGACCAACTCGCCACGCGATGAGGGAACATACAGTCGACTGATAGTCCCAACGTCGCTGCGGTCGTGTTGCGTCAAACGCAGTTGGACGTCGTAGTCTTCATTGGTCTGCTCGTCTCTAAATCTTGATGCCCGGTCCTCGCCGCCAACCATCAAACGCAAACTAGTTGCGATGTCGGAAGTATCGACACCGAGATCTGCGGCGCGCTCGCGGTCGATATGTACACGCAGTTCCGGCTTATTGAGTTTGAGGGTCGTATCTGCATCAACAATTCCGCCGATTTTCTTAGAGCGTTCGACGAGATCGTCGGCATAGCCGGACAGCGCGACAATGTCAGGACCACGAAACACGAAGTCAATATCAGTACGCCCACCGGCGCCAAAGTTGAACGACTGAGCATTGCGTATGCCAACTCGCATCGGCGTGTATTTCTGAAGTCGACGGCGAAGCTCGCTCATTACATCCTGCTGCGTGTAGTTACCTTTGAAAGCGTTGAGGGGATTTCCCTTCTTTGTCTCGCGCCAGAGTTTGGTCAAGGAAAAGATGCGTTCCTCATGTGGTGCAATGCGTACATAGGCGCCACCTTGATTGACGCCGCCGAGAAAGTTGCCGCCGACAGACGACAACACCAGACGCACACCTGGGGTTGCGAGCATGTCTTTTTCCATCGCTGCGAGCGTCTCGTTCATCACTGCGAGGTTGGCACCTTCTGGACCATTGACGCTGACTTCAAACTCAGCTTCATCGACATTTGTGGGAATGAATTCCTGTTTGACCGCACGATAAAGAGGAATACTCGTCAAGACGGTAGCAATTGCGATCACGGCAACGGCGATTCGGTGTCGCATGGCGAAGGTCAGCAACCGCGAATAGCCCGCATCGATCCAACGATAAAAACCGCGCCGGGATGCAGGTGAGCCGTGTCCGCCTGCGTCGCTAACTCGAATCAAGCGGGAACTCATCATCGGGGTCAGCGTAAACGAGACCAACAAGCTGACCATGATCGCGACGGCGGCGGTGATTCCAAATTGGTACAGGAAACGTCCTGAGATGGACGACATGAACGACACGGGGAGGAAAATAACCACCAGAGACAGTGTGGTAGCCAGAACGGCAAGGCCAATATCCTTAGTTGCCTCACGCGCAGCCTCTTTCGGATCGATCCGTTTCTCCTCGATGAACCGGAATATGTTTTCCAGCACCACAATGGCATCGTCGATAACCACGCCGACCATCAACACCAACGCGAGCATGGTTACGCTGTTAAGCGTAAAGTTCAAAGCTCGCATCATGCCAAAAGTTGAAATTACGGAACATGGAATTGCCACCGCCGCTATCAATGTCGAGCGCCACGAGCGCATAAACAGCAATACGACGAGACTCGCCAGAATACTTCCCACGATTAGGTGTTTCTGAATTTCGTGCAGCGCCGCCTCGATGTATCTCGACTGATCTCGGATGACCTCGAGTTTGACGTCTTGAGGAAGCTGCGCCGCAACCCGAGGCAGCACAGACTTTATACCTGCGATGACTTCGACGGTGTTCGCTCCCGATTGTCTTCGAATATCGAGTGTGACCGTGGGCGCTCCATTCAGACGCGATAACGATCGTTGTTCCTTGGTTCCGTCTTCGACGTGTCCGACGTCGCGCAAGCGCACAGGCGCTCCGTTGACGTTGGCGATAACGAGATCATCAAACTGTCGGGGATCGGTAAAACGACCGAGGGTGCGCAGTGTTAGTTCTTCTTTGCCCGTCGTAACATTTCCACCAGGCACATCTGCATTCTGACGGGTTAGCGCCTGGCGAATAGTCGAAATTGGCATCTGGTAAGCAGCCAGCCGCTCCGCATCGATCCAAACGTTGATCGCGCGGTCCAAACCGCCAACCACTCGTACTTCCCCGACTCCACCGACGCGCTCCAGCTGTACCCTGACCGTTTTGTCCGCGAGTTCTGTTAATTCGCGGATTGATCGATCGGCTGTCAGGGCGATCGTGAGAACCGGTGTGCTATCGTTGTCGAACTTCTGAACAACCGGAGGGGTCGCATCGTCGGGAAGTTGTCGACCGAGGGTCGCCACCCGATCGCGCACATCCTGTGCGGCGGATTCGAGATTGCGATCGAGTTTGAAGGTGGCAATTACGATCGAGGTACCCTGTCCTGAGACCGAGCGCAACTCACTGATACCGTCCACCGTGTTGATTACTTCTTCAACCTGTTGAGTAACCAAAGCCTCGACTTCCTCAGGTGCCGCTCCTGGTAAACCGACGCGCACGCTAACCGTGGGTAGGTCAACTGAAGGAAAGCGATCGACCCCCAGCTTGAAAAACCCAGCCGCACCCACTACGACCAGCGACAAAACAATCATGGTCGCGAATACCGGACGGCGGATACAGATTTCAGCTAGTTTCTGCATCTTTAATGCGGTCAGTGTCAGTTGGCCGCGGTTTAGAATAGGTCCTATACGTCCTATACTGACAACTGACTACTGACTACTGACTACTCCACAACTTGCACTTCCTGCCCGGTCTGTAAATTCCCAGGCTCTAGAATTACTTTCTCGCCCACGCTGATACCAGCGACTATCTCAGTGAACTCACCATTGCGCCGGCCGGTCGTGATTGGCCTCTCCAACGCTTTACCATTCTGCACGACGAGAACTTTTTCGATACCTGCAAAGGTGACAATCGCGTTGTTCGGCACTGTCACCGCCATCTTTGCGTCGTTAGTCACAATCTCCGCGTGGGCAAAAGAACCCGGTCGTAGTTTTCCATTGTTGCGCACATCTGCTTCGACGACTAGCATTCTATTCTGCTCTGCGATCACCGGGCTCAGCCGCATGATTTGTCCTACATACACTGTTGAGTCACCGTCTACGGTTACACGGACATTCTGTCCAGTTCGAACTGTGTGTGATTCGCGCTCCGGTATTTCTGCACGAAGCCGAAGCGGATCCATTCGGACAATATTAACCACAGGCGCACCCGCAGCCAGATATTCACCTGTACTTGCTCGCTTTTCCTGAACGATTCCATCCAATGGAGCTACAACAGCGGTATCCTTCAGCTGTTGTCGCGCCAGTGCCAATTCCGATCTGCGCTGTGCTAAGACTCCCTGACGATTTCGAATCTCTTCGTAAGCATCTTGATACCGTCCCTCGGCAACTTTGAAGGTCGCGTTCGCAGTGTCGAACTCCGCTTTAGCAATCACGCCTTGCTCGACTAATTTCTGCGCACGGTCACGGTTGAATCTTGCCTCATCAAGAACGGCGCGGGCCTGTCGCACAGTCGCGGTCTTTTCGGGATCCACGTTGTCGTCAGTGCCATCGGGAGCCAGTCCAAGCCTTGCTCGAGCCTGGGCCAGAGATGCTTCCGCTTGTTGAACGCGCAGTCTGTAGTCTTCAGGCTCAACCTGCGCAATCACCTGCCCCTTAGAGACTACAGTACCAAGATCCACAACGATTGTTTTCAACCTTCCCGGCACTTTCACACTAGCCGTTGTTTGGTCGAAAGCTGCGAGCGTACCGTTTGCTGTAACAGTTTCACCGAACGGAGTCTCAACAACCTGTGTTGTTTTGACCTGTCGTACCGTTTTGGAACCGCCAGGAGATCCTTGTCTGGCAGAGGCCGGATAATCACTCTTACAGGAGATGACAAGACTTAAGGCAAACAATGAAAGCGCTAAAGGGAAAAGACCTGCCTTCGACGCGGGAGTTTCATACTTCTCGGCTTCAGACATTTTTATCGTTGGGGGTCAGGCTTTCTTCCGCGTCACAGTAAATGGGTCTTTGACAGGCTAACCAGGAGCGAATTTGTCGGCGTAGTTTAACATGCGGATGGAGAGAAGCTTAATGAGGTTGTTGGGTATTGGTTGGGGCTTGGACTCCAAATGCGAACAAAATGAGGAAGTGTAAAGGCGAATTTACAAACCGCACAGAAAATTGAACAGTTGCAAGGGAATTAGCCAGCTGAGCCTCAACAGAATTGAAGATTTCAAATTGGAGTGTCCGATATGCTTCAGCTTGTCGATAATGCACCATCGAGCCAAAAGATCCCAAGGACGTCAGGTGACGAAATCGACAAGCTGAAGCATATCGGACATTCCAATCTGAAATCTTAATCTACTCATCCGCCAAAGCTCTTCCTGATCAAGTACGAAAACTTCACAAAGAACGTGCGTCCGTTGCGCCGAAACCCAGGCTCCAACTGTCCAGTGAATGGGCTGAACCCATTGCGCGTGAGGTCATCGTTGTAACCGACATAAAATGCAGTCCCCGGATTGGGTGTCCAACCAAGCAGGAATTGCGCCCGCGCATTCGCGGCCAGCGTACCGTAGTCAACACGGGCACGGGTGAAGAGAAACCTCGTGAACTGATAGGTCGATCGAAAAGAAATAATGTTTTCCTTGAACGCCACCAAACGCGTGTCGTTGCGAGTCAACTTATTGAAGGTGTAACTCACTGACGTGCTCAGTTCATTCGTTGGTTTGTACTCGAACTCCAGATTCGATTCCCAGAGACTACCGGGTCCGGGATCCAGCGGAGCATTAGGATCGGCGAGAGCCGCCGGGCTAACTCGCGGGTATTTCGGACCGGCACCAAAATCGAAGTCGAACGCGTTGACCCCATAAACTAAAAAGAGATTCAAGGCGTATTTCTTACTCGGACGACTACCGGTGAAAAGATAAGGTGTCACTTGTTTGGTTGAACGTTCGGGAGCTCCGAAAAACGACCCCTGGTGTGTCGGTGTGCGAGCCACGCCAAATTCCTCTTCCAAGACCCGTTCGTAGCCGATCGTTACTCCACCGCCAAAATAAGTGTTCCTCTGAAAACTGAACTGGATGGACGACTCGCTATCCATGTTTTGACTTCGTCCTTGCCAATCGAAATTAATACTGGCCGAACTGTTCAGATTCCACTGAATCAACGTCGCCTTCGGCTTCGGTTCAGCACTGTAACCGGTGTAGAAACCTGCATTATTCGTGTTGGTTCGCCGAGTGAAACCGACATCCGCGCGATAGTCTCGCGTTCGGCCACCGGCATTTGCTCCGTAATAGAAGTGTCGTCCGTCTCGGTTGTAGTTTACGGAGTACAGGAAACCGTTACCGGTGCGATAGGAGGACCGAGTGGGTCCCCCATTGAAGCAGGGCTGTGTTGATAAAGGTGTGTAGAGATCTGCCTTAGGGTCAGAGAAACATCCTCGTGAGTGAGTTCCCAAAATCTGAAACGAAAGAGTCTTTTGTTTGCTTAACTTGAACCGGCCGTCGATGCCGCCGAGCTGATTATGCTTCTCAATAAAATTGTAACTCGTCATCAGAAGGCCAAGACTTGATTCCTTGCCCACATCTCTTTTCAGGCGCAAGACGCCTACGTAAGCGTTCTTATCAACGAACCTTTCGATCGTCCTGAATGAAGTCGGATCGTTTCGTTCGTCCTCGCTAAAGTTTCCAGGTGCATTATCACTCGCCAGCAAAAAGCCAAAGGTGTTGCGGCCGCTTTTGCCTGTAATCTTCAGAGCTATGTCGGGATCCACGATGGCCCGCGTGTGGACAGCTCGTGAGTTTGTTTGAAAAATGTCGATCCCTTCAAGAAAGAACGGACGTTTTTCTTCGAAGAAGATTGGGAAGCGTTGATTCGCGGTAACGACGGTTTGGTCGGCCTCTATCTGCGCAAAGTCAGGATTCACTGCCATGTCGAGTGTGATGGTTGGTGTAAGTCCATACTTAATAGTGACTCCGGCGTCAGTTTTGATCGGCTCGTTGAGCATGCGGCCGGGATCAAGTGCTGAGGGGTTTGCGGCGAGGGCAGCTGCCGAAAGAGCGGTGACTCGTTTACCAGTCTCCGAAAACGTTATACTTGGTATAACTTCCAGAGTACGCTCAGACGAGATCCCTTCCAATCCAGTGAGGTGCGCTTCCTGATTCAGAGTACCTGAGACGTCGCGGTCTAGCGGTACCCACGAATCCAGTTCATCGTTATTGCGATCGATATTGCGCCAAAGGTGGAAGCCCCAGAGTCTATCTTTGCCGGCGACGTAGCGAAGTGACTTGAATGGAATTGCGACTTCGAGTGTCCAACCATCGTTGGTCAGCGTACCTTTTGATTCCATCACAATGTCGACGCTGTAGTCTGTGCCCTGGCCCTCTGTCTGAATTCCATCTGCTTGCACTCCCAGCGGGTTCCAACCAAGGAGATAGGCCTTACGCTGGTCATTGAACGTATCGAGGTAGATACGAAAATTATCTTCGCCAAAAACCTGATCACGTTGAGCGAC
>DASYRR010000063.1:0-10793 GCA_036004125.1 Pyrinomonadaceae bacterium
AGCGCCCACTTCAGCTTCATCGATTCCATCCGCAAGCGTTGTTAGCAATGACAGACGATTAATTAATATGACACACGAAAGAGAGGGACAGGATCTTTTTCTCAGAAGCCTCCTGGAGGCTAACGTCGACGGCATTATCGCGTTCGATCGTGATTTTCGCTACACACTCTGGAATCGTGCGATGGAAAGATTCTCTGGAGTCAACCGCAAAGATGTGCTCGGGAAATGCGCCTTCGAACTCTTTCCTTGCCTCAAAGAAACTGGCGAAGAAGAGTTTTATCTCGACGCAATAGCCGGCAAGACCGTCGTTGCAGAGGCTCGTTCTTACGATATTCCCGAGACAGGTCGTTCAGGTTTCTTTGACGGCTACTACTCTCCGAGACATGACGAAAATGGGGTGGTAGTAGGCGGTGTGGCAATTATTCGCGATGTCACGGATCGTAAACGCGCCGAAGCGACTGCGATGGAAGCACATCGGCTTGCTTTCCATGTCGAGAATACGCCGTTAGCGGTTATTGAGTGGGATCACGAATTCCGAGTTCTGCGCTGGTCACCAGCGGCCGAACGACTTTTCGGCTGGACAATGTCTGAGGTGTTAGGAAAGAATTTTAGCGATTGGAACTTCGTTGTTGCGGATGATGTTGAGCAGGTTAACGAAGTCGGGAACAGGCAAAACCAGGGTCAGGAACACCATGGCATCTCGCGAAATCGCAACTATACAAAAATGGGATCGGTCGTTAATTGCGAGTGGTACAACTCCGCCCTCTACGACTCATCAGGCAAACTTATCTCGGTTTTGTCACTGGTTCTCGATGTAACAGTCGCCACCCGCATCGAAGAGGCACTGCGGAAGTCGGAAGCTCAATATCGTTTGCTCTTCGAATCCAATCCTCACGCAATGTGGGTTTATGATCTCGATACTCGCCGGTTTCTCGCCGTGAACAACGCCGCGGTTACACACTACGGATATTCGCGCAAGGAATTCCTGGCAATGACTATTCAGGACATTCGTCCGCCAGAAGATGTTCAGCTCCTTACGGAGTATCTGGCGAATCAGAACCCAACCTTTAATCGAGCCGGAGAATGGCGACACCAGAAAAAAGACGGAACGATTATTAATGTCGAGATAACCTCGAACCGGTTGGACTTTGAAGGCAGAAAAGCGGTTTTTGTTTTGGCGAACGACATTACTGAACGCAAAGCTGCAGAAAAAGCATTACGGGAAAGTGAGGATCGTTATCGAGACCTGGTTGATAACAGTCATGAACTTATCTGCACGCATGATCTCGAGGGCCGCGTCATTTCCGTTAACCCATGGGCGTCACGCGTATTAGGTTATCCACAGGACCGCTTGATCGGCATGAATATTCGCGACGGTTTGTTGCCAGAATACCGAGACCAGTTTGATGCATATATTCAAAAGGTAAAGACTGAGGGGTCTGCCAAAGGTGTTATGAAAGTTCGGACGGCGACTGGTGAGGTCCGACTTTGGGAGTATTACAACACACTGCGTACGAAGGGCGTTGAAACTCCAATCGTGCGCGGGATGGCCCACGACGCAACCGAACGTCGCCAGGCTCTGGAACGAGAAAAGGTAGCACGCCTCGAAGCTGAAGCGGCTAACCGGGTCAAAGATGAATTTCTTTCAACCTTGTCGCATGAGCTGCGAACACCGCTCACCGCGATCATGGGTTGGTCAAACTTGCTTCTTCACCATGAAGTCGACGCGAGCAAATACCAGCAGGCTATTGAAACAATCGCTCGCAACGCAGACTCGCAGTGTCAGTTGATCGACGACTTGCTCGAGGTATCGCGCATTATCACCGGCAAACTACGACTTGATTTCGCTGCCTGTGAACTCCAACCGGTTATCCAGGCGGCGGCCGAAAGTGTACGGCCAACGGCGGAGGCGAAAGGTGTTGGGTTAGAACTCATGTTAGAGCCACAGGTTGGTCCGGTCTCAGGTGATCAGGAACGCCTGCAACAAGTTGTTTGGAATCTCTTATCCAACGCGGTGAAGTTCACTCCTACAGGCGGAGCAGTCAGAGTTTCTCTCCAGCGAATCAATTCCCATGTGGAAATCGTAGTAACAGATTCGGGAACCGGTATCCATCCAGATTTTCTGCCGCACGTTTTCGACCGGTTTCGCCAAGCAGACGGATCAACCACCAGAGCACATGGAGGTCTGGGTTTGGGTCTCGCGATCGTCAGACATCTGGTTGAACTACACGGCGGTGTAGCGAGAGCTGACAGCGATGGGCTTGGCAAAGGTGCTAAGTTCACAGTCAGATTGCCATCGCTGATCCCATTGGAGTCTCAGACCCACGTCCAGACCGAAACGACGATGCTTGCGACTGTTTCCTCAACGCAGCCAGCAGCATCGCTGGCAGGACTCCGTGTCTTGATCGTCGATGATGAACTTGATGCCAGGGAGTTGGTCACCGTAATGCTCGAGCGTTCTGGTGCGGAAATGAAAGCAGCGGCTTCCGGCAACGAGGCAATGAAGATCATTGAAGCCTGGCAGCCGGACGTGTTGATTGCCGACATCGGAATGCCAATCGAGGACGGCTATGGCCTCATCAAACGACTACGGTCCCTTCCTAAGGAACGAGGAGGACAGACTCCGGCGCTTGCGCTAACCGCTTATGCGAGAACAGAAGATCGCGTGCGTGCTTTGTCGGCGGGTTATCAGGTACATCTGTCAAAGCCAGTGGATCGAGCGGAGTTGACTGCGGTGGTGGCGAGACTAGCGGAGAGGGTTTCGGGTTGAAAAAATCATTGGTCATATATCATTTGCCATTTTTTCATTTGTCATTTTGAGACTCTGTGATCAGTGGTGACCTTTAGTAGGTCCGTCGAATAATTCAGGCGCGCTAATGCTGGGAGCGCAGGCGTCCTCGCCTGCTGGTTACGACTTAAGTACGTGGAGGGTGACCAGCAGGCGAGGACGCCTGCGTTCCCAGCATTAGCGCGCTGAATCATCCGGAGAAGCTACTAAATGTAACCAAATGAGAAATGTCAAATGATATATGACCAATGATTTTTTTTGATTCCTGGCCTAGAGCATGGCAATAATCCGCAGTGGTCCGCCACTCCCGCCTTTAATCTTCATCGGCAACGCAATTACAGTGAAGCCCTTCACGGGAAGCTGATCGAGGTTGGCCACGTTCTCGAATGCTGGAATGTTCTTCTCAAACAGTATCCGATGGCTTTCAAAAAGAGTTGACTGGCCGCGATCAATGCTCGCCGTATCGAGACCAATTGCTTTTATAGAACGATTTTGCGCTAACCAGCGCGCAGCTTCTGGGTCCAAACCTGGAAAGTGGAGCTTCGCCACAGCATCTGCGCCACGTTCATCAGTGCCGAGATATCGTTGTCGATCCGGATAATATTTGCCGAAACCAGTCCTCAATAAAACGATACCGCCAACCGGAATTCTCCCATTTCGTTTCTCCCAATTCTGAAGATCGGCCACGCTAACCAGATAGTCGGCGTTAGCAGCACATTGTTTCGAAACGTCAACAACCAATCCGGCACCGGTCAATTGATCCAGAGGAATCTGATCGACGCTGTTGCGTCCCTTGGCAAAATGCACGGGGGCGTCGAGGTGTGTGCCGCCATGTTCGGCAGCAGCGAACCGGTAGGCAGAGTAGTAATAACCTTTTTCTGTCAGGCCCTCGAAATCTTTTTCGAGTTTGAAAGTTTCCGCAGTCGGCCAGTACACCGACTCGGCATCGAAGGCATAGGTAAGATCGACAATGCGGTGTTGGGCCTTCGGTTGGAGGACCGGAACGAGAAAGATCGAAAGCAGGAATAGCGATAAGTATTTCATCTCAGGCTCCTTTTCCAGGCGACGTGGCAACACACTTTTGTCAAAGTGAGATCCTCACCAAGTGCGCTTCCTTGGAGTGCGGTAAACTGTTACCGCTTTGGTAAAGCAACATCTCAGCAAACGATCTTCTCTTCATTCTTAATAAGGTTGCATTCCAAACAACAAAGTGAAACGACGGTTTAGCTGTGCCAAAGCGGTAACAGGTTACCGCACTCCAAGGAGGACCGTGTAGGCTCAACTCGCTTTGACAAATGTATGGGCGCTAGAATAACGAAACAATAATCAGGATTAGGAGCGATCTGATGGAAATTGGAATGATCGGCTTGGGCCGCATGGGCGCCAACATGGTGCGACGGCTACTAAAGGGCGAACATCGCTGCGTTGTGTATGATCGCAGTGCTGAAGCAGTGCAGGCGTTGGTTGACGAGGGCGCGATAGGCTCGAGTTCGCTAGCCGAGATCATCGAGAAGTTGCAAACACCAAGGGCAGTCTGGTTGATGATACCTGCTGCCCTCGTTGACACCACTGTGAACGAACTCTCCGTTCTCCTCGGTGCAAACGACATTATCATCGACGGCGGAAACTCCTATTACATCGACGACATTCGACGCGCACAAGAGCTCAAAACTCGACAAATCCACTATGTCGATGTGGGAACGAGTGGGGGTGTCTGGGGTTTGGAGCGTGGCTACTGCCAAATGATCGGCGGCGAAACCGAAGTCGTTAAGCGTCTTGATCCCATCTTCAAAACACTGGCTCCCGGTCGAGCCTCGGTCGGACCTACAAGTGGACGCGATGACCGCGGCACTGCCCAGGATGGTTATTTACATTGCGGACCTACCGGTGCCGGGCACTTCGTGAAAATGGTACACAACGGTATCGAATATGGACTGATGGCGGCCTACGCGGAAGGATTGAATGTGTTGCACAATGCGAATGTAGGCCAAAGGGATCACGCTAAAGATGCTGAGACAACCCCACTCCGGTATGCAGAGCATTATCAGTACAACTTTAACCTGGCAGACATCACTGAGCTTTGGCGGCGAGGCAGTGTCGTCGCCTCTTGGCTGCTGGACCTTACGGCAATCGCGTTGGCCCAGGAACCCAATTTGGAAAGCTTTTCCGGCCGCGTCTCGGATTCCGGCGAAGGGCGCTGGACTATTAATGCGGCAGTCGAGGAGGGCGTTCCGGTTCCCGTATTGAGCGCGGCTTTATTTCAGCGATTTAGTTCCCGCGGAGAAGCGGATTTTGCAAACAAGATATTGTCCGCGATGAGAAAGCAGTTTGGCGGGCATTCGGAGAAGAAATAGTGTCGTCAATAGTCGTCGAACCTACACCCGCTCAATTCGAACAGCCATCGCTTCCAAAGGGCGATCCCTGCGTGGTCGTGATTTTCGGCGCCACGGGCGATCTAACCAAACGCAAACTCATGCCCGCGTTGTTTCGCCTGATGTGTGAAGGCTGTCTTGACAACGTGCAGATACTCTGTGTCGGCAGGAGTCCAGTTTCCGATGAAGAGTTTCGCAAGCTGGTGCGCGATGCCTTGAACAACTCCAACAAAGTACAGCATTGTAGTGATCAAGAGTGGAACAACTTTGCACAACATATCTCATATCTCGCGGGCGAACTGGATACTGAGCAAACCTACTCGCAGATCGCCTCAAAACTGGACGAATTAGCCAACACGGGCGCAAGTCGAAATCGTTTGTTTTACTTCGCGACGCCACCTTCACTTGCAACTGTGATTGTCGCTGCTCTGGGTCAGGCAAATCTGGCAAAGCACGAACAAGGGTGGAGTCGTATCGTTGTCGAAAAACCATTCGGCAGTGATTTGGATTCAGCAAAGAAACTGAATGCTGAAATCGCGGGTGTCTTTCAAGAGAATCAGGTTTATCGAATCGACCACTACCTCGGAAAAGATACTGTTCAGAACATCCTGGTATTTCGTTTTGGCAATTCGATGTTTGAACCGATCTGGAATCGGAACTACGTCGATTATGTGGAAATTACGGCGGCGGAAACGTTGGGGGTGGGATCACGTGCAAGCTACTACGAAGAGGCGGGTGCCCTGCGCGACATGGTCGCGAATCACCTGCTGCAACTCTTGACTTTGACCACAATGGAACCGCCCGTCGCCTTTGATGCTGACAACGTGCGTGAAGAAAAAGTGCAGGTGCTGCGCTCAATTCGACGAATGAAGCCTGATGAAGTTAAGCAGCGAACCGTGCGCGGTCAGTATCGCGCGGGCGAGATCGACGGCGAGCAAGTCAAAGCATACATAGACGAAGATAAGGTTGACGACAATTCAACTACTGAGACGTATGTGGCAATTGAGTTTCATATTTCTAACTGGCGTTGGGCGGGCGTACCATTCTACGTGCGCACTGGCAAGCGACTCGCTCGCAGTCTTACGGAGATCACAATCCATCTAAAGCGCACCCCGCAGGCGTTGTTTGCGCGCACACCTGACGAGCAGATAGAACCAAATGTCATTGCTCTCCGCATTCAGCCCAATGAAGGAATCACGGTCAGCCTGGGGGCAAAGCATCCGGGCTTTGAAATGCGAACCGACGTTGTGCACCTGGATTTCTGCTATCAGAGCGGGTTTGGAGTGCGTTCACCAGATGCATATGAAACTTTGTTGCTCGACGTGATGCAGGGCGACGCCACCCTGTTTACCAGAAATGACGAAGTGGAAGCGCAATGGAGATTGATAACTCCAATCGAAGAGGCGTGGAGCTCTGAGTCAGCGGCTGAGATACCGACATACTCCGCAGGGAGTGATGGCCCGACTGAGGCAGACGAATTATTGGCCAGAAACGGTCATCGCTGGCGCGGGTTGAAAGAGACGAAAGCCGGGTGTGACTGATCGACTGTGAACTTACAAATCGTTGCTGATGCTGATGAACTCGCCTGGAACGCTGCCGAAGTTCTTAGGACTCATAGTCAGGAGGCCATTTTGGCGAAAGGCGTCTTTACCATCGCCCTCTCCGGTGGTTCCACCCCAAAACGACTGTACAAATTGTTAGCGGATCCGAATCAACCATTTCGCGATCAGTTTCCCTGGGATCAAACACACTTTTTCTGGACTGATGAACGGCATGTACCACCGGATCACGCCGAAAGTAATTATCGAATGGTGCTTGAAGCCATGCTTGCGCACGCGCCCGTGCCTGAGGCGAACGTGCATCGCATGTTTAGTGAAAGGGTGGACGCAGACGACACAGCGTTTGAGTATGAATCTCAGCTGAGGAACTTTTTCAATATTACCAATGGAGAATTCCCGCGTTTCGACTTCGTGCTGCTTGGCCTGGGAGCGGATGGACACACAGCATCCATTTTTCCAGGCTCAGAAGTGTTGCAGGAAAAGCGAAGACTTATAGCAGCACCTTTTGTTGAAAAGCTGAACACTCACCGACTGACGATGACGCTGCCCGTATTGAACAGTGCTGCGTCGATCATTTTTCTTGTGACTGGCGAAGAGAAAGCAGAGATACTGCGCGACGTGCTGCAAGTTACGCCACCGCAGTTTCCCGCCCAGGCGATAAAACCAACCAAAGGCGAACTCACCTGGCTCGTCGACTCAGACGCGGCCGCTAAACTCGTTACCCTTCAGTAGTACCGTACTACTAAAGGGTAGCCAAAACGGATGCGTGCGAACTTACTTGCCGCTGTTCAACCAGCAACTCTTCAAAGTCTTCCCTTGATAATGCTTTGCTGAACAAGAATCCCTGCACTACGTCGCAATCAAGTTCAATCAGCGATTCCAATTGATCCCGTGTCTCGACACCCTCGGCGAGGACGGTTAAATCAAGCGCGTGACCCAGCGTAATAATTGCTTTGACGATTGCCGTATCGTGTGGGTCTTTGCAGAGGTCGCTAACGAATGAACGATCAATCTTCAGAGTGTCTATCGGAAAACGTTTCAAATAGTTCAGTGAAGAATAGCCTGTGCCAAAGTCGTCGATAGCTACCTTGATCCCCATCATCTTCAACTCGAGGAGCTTTTCGATTGCCTGCTCGGGATCTTTCATGATTGAACTCTCGGTTATCTCAAGCTCTAGCCAGTTCGGATCGAGGTTGGTCTCTTTGAGAATTTCCTCGACATCAGGAATGAACGTTGGCTGTTGAAATTGCCGAGCGGAGAAATTAACCGCGAGTCTTACTGGTGCCAATCCCGCTTCCTGCCACGCCTTATTTTGAAAACATGCCTCGCGGAAAACCCAACCGCCGAGCGAAATGATCAAACCACTCTCTTCCGCCAGGTGGATAAACTCTTTGGGATAGAGAAGCCCGAGGCCGGGATGATGCCAGCGCACGAGAGCTTCCATTCCGACCAGGTGGAAATCGTTGATAGTTACTTGAGGCTGGTACTGCACGAAGAACTCTTTGCGTTCCAAACCGGGTCGCATATTACTTTCGAGCACGAGTTGTCGAAGTGCGCGCGTAGTTCCTCCGGCAGTGTAGAACTGATAGTTGTTGCCTCCCTGCTCTTTTGCGCGATCCAGTGCGGCGCCGGCGCTCTTCAGAAGCGTGGCCGTGTCGCGGCCATCGTGAGGATAAAGGCTAATACCGATGCTGTTGGAGACAAAGATTTCCTGGTCTTCGAAAATAAATGCTTGATTCAACGTCTCTTTTATCGCGTTTGCGGTTGAGGCTGCATCCTGAGCCCGAGGTACTTGCGTGAGCAAAATCGCAAACTCGTCACTGCCAAAACGCGCCACCGTATCGCAGTCGCGCACGCAACTCGTCAGTCGCTGGGCAACCGACGTCAAGAGCCGATCACCAGCCAGATAACCAAGTGAATCATTGACTGTCTTGAAGCGATCAAGATTGAGCAACATCACAGCCTGCATTTGATTGCTGCGATGCGAAAGAGCGATTGCCTGTTTTAGACGATCTTTGAAAAGTGCCTGATTGGGCAGGTCTGTTAAGGCGTCGTGATAGGCGAGATGGTTAAGCTGTTCCTGATTTTTTTTGTTTTGCGACAAGTCGATAATGAAGCAGCTGATCTCATCGTCGGTCAGGACAGCACCGAATAAAACGGGAACGCGTGTGCCATCCTGCCGAACAAATTCTTTCTCAAACGGAGTGCACGCGCCGAACGCGATTAGTTTCTCGAATGCGTCTTCGTCGGCGCGCTGATGTTCAGGTGGAGTTAAGTCACAAAGCCTCGGCGGCAGTTGGTCGCGCGTATAGCCGACCGTTCTGAGGAAAGCATCATCAACGTAACTAATCGTGCCGGCGGCGTCAGTAAACACAAAACCAATGAGATTGGAATTGCGAATGTACCGCAGCCCCGCGTCAATTCTGTTTACGGAGACATTTCTGGCCGGAGACTTGTCCTGTGCAGTCGTAAGTTTCATCGGTAAGCACTCTCGCTGAAGGCCTGGCTATACGCGGCAGGTTCTATCGTTAGGTGAGAAGGGGCGGGTCGGTCGGTTGACCCGCCAGCTAGGCTAACAGAGAAGTATGAGGTTTTTCAATGGTTTTGTTAGCCCTGTCCTTCGGAATCTCAGTGGCCCTTCGGGATCTCAGTGGCCCTTCAGGATCTCAGATTTCAGATTTCAGATCTCAGATCTCAAAAAGGGGCGTTGGCACCAACGTCTGTGCATCCTTTGAGATCTGAGATCTGAAATCTGAGATCCTGAAGGGTGGCTATTTGAGATCTGAGATCTGCGATCTGAGATCCCGAATGGGCGGCAGTTTCTCCATCAAATAGCGTGTTAGCAGGCTGTACAAGTGCTTTGTGGTGCCCGGTCCTTCGTAGATTCCATGGGAGCGGTTCGGATATGACATCATCGAAAACTGCTTGTTTGCTGCTACCAACGCATTAATCAGAGCCTCGGTACCCTGGTAGTGAACATTGTCATCTCCAGTCCCATGAACTACGAGCAAACTTCCTTTCAACTGACCCGCAAACGTAATCGGCGAGCTCTGCTTCCACTCTTCAGGATGATCCTGAGGCAAGCCACAGTAGCGTTCCTGGTAGATGCTGTCGTAGTAACGAAGATCAGGCACCGGCGCCACTGAAAGACCAACAGCGTAAACATCAGGGTAACGAAACATTGCATTGAGGGTTGAAGACCCACCACCGCTCCAACCCCAGATACCGATCCGAGCAGGATCAACAAATGGCCACTTCGCAATTACTTTTGCAGCCGCAGCCTGATCGCCGGAATTCACAATCCCCATCTTGCGATAGATGATCTTTCTCCAGGCGCGACCACGTGGAGCGGGTGTCCCTCGATTGTCGACACTCATCACGATATAGCCATGTTGTGCCAGCAGTCGGTGCCAAAGCAGGTTTTGACCTCCCCACCTATCGAGCACAGTCTGGCCCCACGGCTCACCGTAAACAAAAAACAAGACCGGGTAGTGTTTTTGTGAATCGAAATCGGGTGGTTTGATCATCCAACCGTCTAACTGAACACCCTCGCCAATATCAACCTTGAAGAACTCGCTTGGTGTTTCTTTTAACTTTGCCAGGCGATTCTGGGTTTGATTGTTATCGATCAAGGAGCGCACTAGTGAGTGTTGTGGCAAGCGTACGACATCAGTTATCGGAACGTGGTTGAAGTTGGAATAGAAATGAATCGAAAGATCCCCGCGAGGTGAAATATCGTAACCATGTGTGCCGGCAGAGGTGCCCGGAGTCAGACGTTCTTCTTTCGCTGAACCATCAATACGAACCCGATAAAGATAGCGTTGCGTGGCGTTGTCAGGCGACGCGAGGAAATAGACCCAACCGCCTTTTGGATCCACTCGCTCGACGCTGATCACATCATAATTACCGGGTGTAATCGGCCTAAAGTCTCGCCCGTCGCGCGATACGGAGTAAATGTGTCGCCAGCCGTCACGCTCACTCGCCCAAAGAAAACGCTTGCCCTCATCAATCCATTCAATGTCACCACGCGCGAGTCCCGTCTTGTCCCAATCGATATCGCCCCAGGCGATGTCA
>DASYRR010000064.1:0-18064 GCA_036004125.1 Pyrinomonadaceae bacterium
CTCCAAGGAAGCGCTCATTTCACTACGACTCTTTGTGCAAGGCACTGGCACTTACGCTCTGTAGTTGGCTATTGCTCAAGTCAACAGCCGCTTCCTCTCCGACACCACGCAGTGAAAAACCTTTCCTCAGGAGCAATGCAACGCCAACTGAGCTCCAAAAGATATCGCGACTCTTCCTCACAATTGCCAGCGTTACGCCAGTGGCTTTTACAAATCCGAGCACCTTTGAAACTTGTTCGGTGCCTCCTTCGTCTACCCCAACTCTTAGCGGCATGAACTTAAATGTCACGTTAATGATTCGGTTGACCGATTCGAGAATGAAGGCCTGTCGCCAGGACGGAGCTACAGGACTGATAAAAGAAAGAGTAGTGTAGATTTCGATCACTCCGGCAACGTGAAAAAGCAATTCCAATCCGAAGATAGCC
Organism: Pyrinomonadaceae bacterium; assembly: GCA_036004125.1. Taxonomy (GTDB): domain Bacteria; phylum Acidobacteriota; class Blastocatellia; order Pyrinomonadales; family Pyrinomonadaceae; genus PSRF01. Next base: position 426 of record DASYRR010000064.1, read on the forward strand.
ACAAGGCTGCGTTGGTTGCGGGAGTAGAAGCCATAAATCCTTTCCTCCAGTATCTCCGCGCGGGGTTTCAACTTCATCAGCGCACTTCTGCCAACTCCACGTGCACTCAGAAACCCGATCGTCCCACTCAGAAATCTCGCTTGTCGACGGATAACAATGAAACCAAGTGGAACGATGATGAAAATCACCAGAAGCGCAGCGATGCTGGCATACCGCAGCGGTTTGGGCAGCGAAAAACTTAGCAGCAACGTGGCGGTACCTGTGAAAATAAACAGCGAGACCGAAAGACTATAGAAGATGTTCTCTACGGCAAGAGCTGATAAGGCGACCAGCAACGGAATACGGTCTTTTACAAAAACTGCCTTTGATGGTTCGCTAACAGCAACGCTCACAAACGGGATGATATTGCCCAGTGCATCACCCATTAATCGACCCGCCAATGCGTCGCGAAAACGCAGTCGATAAGGCTTTTCGACGCACTTTGTCCAGGCAAGAGACCGAACGATATGTCGGACACTGGAGATGACCAGAATGAGAAGAAAACCGGTGCCGAGGCGCCGAATCCCAGAGACAATTTCGTTCACCCCGGCCCGACGAACGAAATAGCCAAATAGCAGCAACCCCACAACACCAAAAACAATTCCGAGTGGGGCGAATCGGCGTGGGGTACTGGTTTTCTGAGCTGACGGGACTGTGTCGGTCATCGATTTACGGTACCACATGGTCGAAATGTTTCCTGCAAGCGAAGGGCCTTGGCTTCGGGTCTTTGAATGTCCGATATGCGTCTGTCTTGTCGTCGTGAAGTACAAAAAGCTGCTTGGGGAGTGAATTGCGACAACCCTGCTTGAGGAGGAGAGCGACAAGCTAAAGCATATCGGACATTCACAAGACAGACGCACATCGGACATTCAAAGGCCAAAGGCCGCTTTGCGTTTTTACTTTTGCCTTTATTATGATGCACCGTTCAACTTCCTATCAGAACAAAGCAAGGTAGCTAATGAGTCAATCCGAATCAGCCATTGAGCAATTAGCGGGTCGTCCACTCACCACACTGTCCGAAGATGAGCAGATGTTTCGGACAAGTGTCAGAGAATTCGCCGCGGGCGAATTGCGACCCCGCGTCGAGCAAATGGATGAGCATCAGAAACTTGATCCGGCACTTATCAAGCAATGTTTCGAGCTCGGATTGATGGGGATCGAAACACCCGAAGCCTACGGTGGGGCAGGCGCAACTTTTTTTACAGCGATTCTGGCTGTCGAAGAGCTATCTCGGGTGGATGCGTCGGTCGGTGTTCTTGTCGATGTGCAGAACACGCTCGTCAACAATGCGTTCATTCGTTGGGGGAATCCCCACCAGAAACAAAAGTATTTGACACGACTCGCGGTCGAGAGCGTTGGTGCATATGCGTTGAGTGAACCGGGGTCAGGATCGGATGCGTTTGCGATGCAAACGCGCGCCGTGGATAAAGGCGATCACTATCTACTGAATGGTCGTAAACTCTGGATTACAAATGGTATCGAAGCCGAGATTTTTGTGCTGTTCGCCAATGCGAATCCGGAATCGGGATACCGGGGAATCACAGCATTCATCATTGAGAAAAGTTTTCCCGGGTTCTCGATAGGTAAGAAGGAGAACAAACTTGGTATTCGGGCGTCTTCTACGGTAGAGCTCATACTCGAAGACTGTCAGGTTCCGAAAGAGAATCTGCTTGGTGAGGCGGGAAAGGGTTACAAGATCTCGATCGAAACTCTTAACGAAGGTCGAATCGGTATTGGTGCTCAGATGATCGGGATCGCCACTGGCGCCCTCGAAAGCGCGCTGGCTTACACCGGCGAGCGTCAACAGTTTGGTAAGGCGATAAACCAGTTTCAGGGCGTGCAGTTCCAGCTGGCGGAAATGGCCACGGATTTGGAAGCAGCCCGGCTGCTAGTTTACAACGCGGCTCGGATGAAGGATGCGGGCATCAACTTCGTGAAAGAGGCAGCGATGGCGAAGCTCTTCTCGTCACGCGTTGCTGAACGCGTCACCTCAAAAGCCATCGAGTTGTATGGCGGCTACGGATACGTCAAAGATTACCCGGTCGAGAAATACTGGCGCGACTCCAAGATCGGAGCGATCTATGAGGGAACTTCCAATATGCAGTTACAAACGATTGCGAAATTGATTATTGGAGGTAAGTGAAGTTGGATTTCTCTGTGCTACCTCTGTGTTCTCTGTGTCTCTGTGGTAAGAGGTGTATTGGGCCAAATTTCACCACAGAGACACAGAGAACGCAGAGGTAACACAGAGAAATCCAGATTAGGGTCTAATTTCGCACTTCGTTGTTAAAGGCGTTTACGATATGACTTCCCGAATTGAACTCTTCAAACAGCTGCTGATCAATGATCCAGAAAACACGACTGTGATGTTTGGCCTGGCGAAGGAGTATGAAAAGACGGGTCAGAACGAGGAGCTAATCGAAACTCTGAATCGATACATTGAAGCTTCAGATGATGAAGGGAATGCGTTCGGTATGTTGGCGAGCGCTTACGAACGACTTGGTAAGCGCGACGAAGCGAAACGAGCTTACGAACGAGGTATCGAAACTGCACAGCGCCACGGACATCCAGGTATGGCGGAAGAATATCGAATGACTCTGGCTAGCAACTATGAAGACTGACACTAAAGTACTAAAGCTTGTGCGCAAGTCGGAATCGGATTCGGCGACTGCTGAGACCGAACATCCGCAAGCAGCACAACCTGCACCAGCACCGCGACCCGTGCCGGTGGAAAAGCCAAAGCCAACAACAGTGCCCGGCGCGAAACCCATGCACGCTGTAAAACCCATCACAGCAAAGTCTAAAAGTCGACAGTTGCCGGATGACAAGATACTCGTTGAGATGTATCGGACGATGTATCTCTCGCGAAGAATCGACGACAAAGAGATTCAACTAAAAGGACAAAACCGGATCTACTTTCAAATCAGTGGCGCCGGACATGAGGCCATACTCGTTGCCGCGGGCATGGCTCTTAAACCTGGGTACGATTGGTTCTATCCCTACTATCGCGACCGAGCGCTTTGTTTGCAGTTGGGGATGACTCCGCTTGAGCAACTACTTGCCGCTGTCGGGGCGCAAGACGATCCAAACTCGCACGGACGTCAGATGCCTTCACACTGGGGGCACACGAAACTGAACATCGTGTCACAGTCGTCGCCGACAGGTACGCAGTTGCTGCAGGCGGTTGGGTGTGCGGAAGCCTCTCATCGGATCAACCTTATTCAAGAACTTAAGAAACGCTGGCAGGGGTTTCACAACGATGAAGTAACTTACGTTTCTCTCGGTGATGGTACGAGCAGCGAAGGTGAATTTTGGGAATCGCTAAACACGGCGTGCAACCTGAAACTGCCCGTGGTTTTCCTGCTTGAGGATAACGGCTACGCGATCAGCGTGCCGCTTGAGGTGCAAACAGCAGGCGGCGACGTTTCAAAGCTCGTCGAAGGTTTTCCTTCACTGTACCTTCAAAGATGTGACGGGACTGATCCAATTGAATCGCTCGAAGTAATGCAACGTGCGGTTCAGTATTGCCGCGAGCGGAAGGGCCCAGCACTGGTTCATGCGAAAGTCATCAGACCGTATTCACATTCGCTCTCAGACGACGAGCGGTTGTATCGCGGTGATGAAGAACGCGCTCGCGACGCAGAACGCGATCCGGTGAAGCGTTTTGGTGCGCGCTTGATGGATGAGGGAGTCATCGATCAACAAGGCCTGCAGCGGATCAAGGATCAGGTAGATCGAGAAATCGCCGGAGCCGCTGATCAGGCCCTAGCGAGTGCTCAGCCGGCTGTTGAGAGTGTCACGAAGTTTGTTTTTTCACCAGATGTCGATCCAACGTCGAAAGGGTTCGACACTGAGGACAAACTGGAGCTTTCCGGGTCCGCGGGAACCATGGTCGACTTGATCAACCGCTGCCTGCACACGGAAATGGCTCGGGATCCACGCATCATCGTATTTGGTGAAGATGTTGCTGATTGTTCGCGCGAACAGTATCTAGACACCGTGAAAGGCAAGGGCGGTGTTTTCAAGGTCACCGCAAATCTGCAGAGAAAGTTTGGCAGTGCGCGCGTGTTCAACTCGCCATTGGCCGAAGCAAACATCGTCGGTCGAGCGATCGGGATGGCGACGCGCGGGTTGAAGCCTGTCGTCGAGATCCAGTTCTTCGACTACATCTGGCCCGCGATGCACCAGATTAGAAATGAATTGGCTTTGTTGCGTTGGCGATCTGGCAACGAATGGAAAGCCCCGGTTGTGATTCGCGTGCCCGTGGGTGGTTATTTGAAAGGTGGCGCCCTTTACCATTCACAGTCTGGTGTTTCGACGTTTACTCAGATTCCAGGTCTTCGAGTGATCTATCCGTCCAATGCGCTTGACGCAAATGGATTGCTCAGGACAGCGATTCGTTGTGACGATCCGGTACTGTTTCTGGAACACAAACACCTATATCGCCAGGCTTATAACAAGTCGCAGTATCCGGGACCGGAGTTCATGGTCCCATTCGGCAAAGCCAGGAGAGTTCGTGAAGGATCAGACATCTCGATAATCACCTACGGAGCGTTGGTGCAACGTTCTTTCGTCGCCGCGAAACAAGCGGAACAGCAAGGCATTAGTGTTGAAGTTATCGATCTGCGCAGCCTTGTTCCGTACGACTGGAATGCCATCGTAGAGACCGTGAGAAAAACAAATCGCGTAATCGTTGCTCACGAAGACTCGTTGTCGTTTGGTTACGGCGCCGAAATCGCGGCACGCATTGCGGACGAACTGTTTGAGTATCTGGATGCGCCAGTACGACGTGTCTGTGCACTTGATACATTTGTTGCCTACGCTCCTCACCTCGAAGATGTGATCCTGCCGCAAGTGGTGGACGTGGCGAAGGCGATCGCAGCGTTGAAAAATTATTAATGTCCGATATGCGTCTGTCTTGTCGTGCCGGAAAGACTTTAGCCACAGATTTACGCGGATGAACACAGATTCAGAAAAAGCTTTTTAGACAGGTTAATGACTTACTTCTTTTTCGTTCTGATCTGTGTTCATCCGCGTAAATCTGTGGCTAAAACCTTTCCGGCACCAACCCATCTTGAAGCATCGGACATCCGGTTGCCATACATCGGTGTACTGTTCTGTTTCGCAGGTTTTTCTTTGTTTACCCATCTGCATTAAGAATCCCTCTCTAATTCCCTGCTAAGCCGCTGTAGCTAGTTGGCATATAGGTTGCGAAGAAAATTGGTAAAACCGCATAAGTGCGTCTTCCCGACAACTTCCCCTGCTTGAAGAATAATCGCGATTAGTTCACCAGAAGAGGGAGGTACAGGAATGAAGAAAAGAGGTTTGAGCGTCCTGGCGGCAACAGTCCTTACGTTCGCCACGGCCGCATTCGCTCTAGCACAAACTACGACAACAACCGTAACCAAGACAGTCCAGAATCCCGACGGAACCTACACGGTAATCGAGTATCCCGCGAAGAAAGAAGTGACGGTCAATCTTAACCCCATAAAGATCACTGGCGCGAAAGGGGTGGCCACAATACTTCGCGATGACGACGGAACCAAAATCAAACTCAATCTGACAAGTATTCCCGCCGAGGTAACAACGTTGACGCTATATGCGGTTGACGAGGCAGGGATGGTGTCAGCAATAGGCCCAGTCACGATCACAAATGGCACTGGAACATTGATGGCAAGCACACCCCTAAGCAAGTTCATGTTGATTGCCTCTCCGGAAGCGACTTTGACAGCATATGACCCGAACACGGCCGTTGTATTTCGTAGTGCCGTGCCTGAGGGGTTCACTGTAATCCCAATGACTAACGCACGCGGTGAGACGGTGGGAGCCGTGTCAACACCTGCTGTGACCGCGCCTGCGACCGCACCTAAGGTGGTTGTACCTACGACCGCACCTACTGTGACCGCACCGGCGACCGCACCTACGGTGGTCGTAACGACCGCACCTACGGTGGCCGCACCTACGACCGCACCCACAGTGGCGGTACCTGTCGCAGCTGCCACAACCAGTTATCAAGTGGCGATGTTGAATATTCCCGCCTACAAGAAAGGTGACGACGAGAAAATCAAGGTTGACCTTGGTGGCGCAATGACTGGTTCGCGCGCGAACGTGTTTATCAATCCGCGAAAAGACGGACCAACCGAAGTGAGAGTCCGTTTTCACGATCTGAAGGACTCACCAGCCGATCAAAAGTTCATTCTGTGGGCTGTATCCTCAGACAACAAATTTGTGAAGCTGGGACAAGTAGTGAATGCACCCGGGCGCAATGAGGCTGAGATTAAGTCGGAAACTTCGTTGAAGGATTTCGGCCTGCTAATAACGATGGAGAGTGCAGATGGTGAAGCACCAACCGGGCCGGTTATCGGAACGATACATATTGTTCCTTAGCTGTTCAGCTTCAAAATTAATCTCCCAGGGTCGCTGACAACAGCGACCCTTTTTTTACTGGGCGGAGGGAACTAGACACTTGTCAAGACGAATCATTTTCCAGTTATCATTTGAGAGTTATCAGCCAGTTATCAGTTGGGAATTGGTGACCGCCCGTAAGTCGTCCCTAGTTGTCGCTGCGAGAACCTGCCCTCAAATGACTGTCGGTCGAATCCGAACCTACTGACAACGGACTACATCGAAGCCAAATGACAACTGAAAACTGTCAAATGATAACTGGAAAATGATGACCTCCCTTAGATCCGGAGAAATCTTGTCAAGAGCCCCAATCGGGTACCGAATCTCACAAAAATCTTCCATTCCCACTCTTTCTTGCGCTAATATGCCTCACCTGCAGTTTGCAGGGCGTTAGCTTCCGAAACCCGGGACGGGTTCTTTCGAGCCCACCATTCTTTAGAAACCGAGCGAGATTCCCCCGGCCGATCATCCCATCGCGGTCTGAATCTCCTTTGCAGGGCATTAACGACATGATCCAACGAATCTACCCCCGTGTCCTTCCTATTTTCTTCATTCTCTTCATCGCTTGTGCTGGTGTTCAAGCTCAAGAATCTCTTCCAGAGCTAGTCAAACGTGTAAAACCCTCCGTCGTAGCTATCACAACCTACGATGCGAATGGCGATGCGCTTATGACCGGCAGCGGCTTTTTCCTGAGTCCCGGTAAGGTTGTAACAAACCTTCATGTCGTAAGGGGAGCAACTCGCGCTGAGATAAAGACCCTGGATGGCAAAGGACGTGTCTATCCTGTAAATGGACTGCTCGCCGTTGACGATGAGGGAGATCTCGCTTTGTTGGAAATCGAGATGCCCGTCGAGCGCGGGCGCAGTACTAAACTTGCGGCCAACTTGCCCGAGGAAGGCGAGCCAATTTTTGTAATCGGCAATCCCCTCAAGCTGGAAGGTTCCGTAAGTGATGGTATCGTGTCTGCTGTTCGTGAGGTCCCCAATGTCGGTCGTATTATCCAGATCACGGCACCCATTTCACACGGCAACAGCGGTAGTCCTGTTTTCAATCTGCGCGGCCAGGTATTGGGCGTAGTTACGATCAAAGTCACAAACGGCCAGAACATCAACCTTGCAATTGCTGTCGCGCGTGTTGATCAACTAAAGCAGGATAAACTTCGTCCTTTGTCTGATCTCGCGCCGAAAACCCGGACGGAGTTGTCCGAGTCGCTGTATCGTACAGGGCTCGAATCGCTGTGGTTGGGAAACTACGACAATGCAGTGGGGTTTTTTGAGAATGCCGTTAATAGAAATCCAAAGCGCGCAGAAGCGTGGATCCAGGTTGGCTATTGCAAAGTAAAACAGGGCAAGAATCAGGAAGCTATCAGGGCGTACCAACAGGCATTGCAACTCAAACCAGACAACGCAGAGTTTCACAACAAACTGGGCGATGCTTATTACTATGCGGGTCGGTTACGTGAGGCAATTGAGAGCTACACGGAAGCGGCACGCTTGCGTCCAGACTGGGCCGAAACTTATTACAACCTCGCGGTGGCGTACTGCGAAAGCGGCAATCAAACGATGGCAGCGACTCAGGCGCACATCCTGCAACGCTTGGACAGTAAGCTTTATGAGAAGTATGTGAGGGAGACAATGTGACGGCTGGTCCGTTGTTAGTAGCAAGAATTCCATCACTCCGCCTGCCCCACAAACACCCCAGTATCCACACTCTTTGGATCGCCAAGCACAACAAAGCGAATGTTACGCATGTACTTCTGCGAAACGCGCTGAACGTCTGCTGGCGTAACTGCAGTAATCTTTTCCCAAAAGTCCACCGAGCTTCTCCAGCCACTCCCAATCAATTCGTATTGAGCTAACTCCGCTGCCTGAGCTGCGTTTGTTTCCTGTCTGAGATAGTAGGAGGTCAGGTATTGGGCGACTATCGCCTGGATTTCATCAGCTCGAACAGGCTGTTGCTGCAGTTTGGCAATCTCATTGAGCATTACGCGCACCGATTGATTTGCATCCACGGCGGTAACGTAAAGTCCGCCGACATTCGCGGCCTGGCTGCGCAGGAAGGCGTCAGGTGCATATGACAAGTTGCGTTTGACCCGAACTTCTTCGAACACGCGATCGCGCAATAATGAACTCGCGACTCGCATCGCATAAATGTCGGGAGAGGTGAGCGACGGAGCGGTAAAGAGTCCTTGAATGTAGTTTGTAGGAAGAGCCCTCGGAGTCACTTCAACGGTAGACTTGTCGAATACCAAGCCGGGTACGAGTTCTGTTTTGTAGTTGCCCCGAGGGAGTTTGCCAAAGCTGGCTGTAACTAACTCGCGCACGTCGGATGGATTAAGGTCACCAACAATCACCAACAAAAGTCGTGATGTTTCCATCAGCTTGTCGTGGTAAGCACGCAGCTCATCGGGCGTCAACTTCGAGATTGTTTCTGGTGTACCCTCCATACTGTTCAGATAAGGGTGTCCGGCGTAGGCGACTCGCTCTTGCAGTTTTTGTAAATATCCGTCTGGGTTGTCGCTGTCATCGCTAAGTGACACGATGGTTCGATCCTGAGCCAGCGTGACGTCCTCTTTGGTAAACGAAGGCCGCAAAACTACATCGGTAAAAAGCTGCCAGGACCTATCAAAATGCAGTCTTGTGCAAGCGACTGACAGAACCGAGTAATCGTTATTAGCGCCGCTGCTTATCACTGTACCCATCCGCGATAACTCGCTTCGCATTCGCTCGCGCGGAAAACCGGTAGTGGCCTCAGTCGAGGCTGACAACATGAGTGATTCGATGCCGGCATTCGACACATTAATGTTGGTCACTCCACCTCGAATAAATAGACCGGCGGCGACGGTTAAACTTCCTTCGCGACGCTTCATCAAAACCTTTAGCCCGTTAACCTCAAACTCACTGACGAGCGAAGCTTGTTTGGCAACGATGCTTTGAATGGTCTGCGGTTCAGGACGAGCTTGCTCCTTTCCTGATTGTGTGGCTTGAGATAAGTGGGCGCCGCCGAAATGCAGAATCGTCAACAACGTCAAACTTGAGACGAGCCTGCGGGCAAACAAAATGTGTTTAGTCCTACTCAACAATTCACTCATGGTTCTTGTCTTCTTTTACGCTCTCAATTGGAAGGAGCTGATTTTGCCGATAAGGCAACCCCGATTAACTCTTCTGGTTGGACTTTGATTCGAGCTTGATTTTCGGCTGACATCAAAGCGAGACCGATGTGAGGTTTCTCCTGAATATAAGTTGTGATGTAACGGTTGATATCCGCGCGAGACGTTGCGCGCAGCCGTGGTAGATATCCGCGAAAGTATTCAAGACCTGTTGAGGCCCACCAGAAGCTCAGCGTGTGGGCGTGATCGCTGAGTTTCTCACGCGAATACAAATCGTCGGCCTCCAATAATGCCTTCGCGCTTTCAAGCTGCTCATCGGTGAAGTAGTCCTTATCATTGAAGTGAGCAATCTCGTTGTAGATTGCTTTCACAGCGGCATGCGCCTTTTCGGCAGTTGTTTGCGCGACGAGCTGGATAGGTCCAACGTTACGCTGTGTGTAGTAACCAAGATCTACTCCGGTCACAAGGCCGGAATCCACCAGATTTCGTTGAAAACGGGAATTCGGTTGGCGAAGGATGAAGGAAAAAACGTCGGCTGCGTAGGTTGCTGGATTATCTTTTCCGATTGACGGACCATGCCAACCGACACTGATGATCACGTTCTGAATTGGCGAGGTGATCACGGTACCTTCGCTCTTCGGCAGCGCTGGATGCTCTACCAGCGGAAACTCAACAAACGGGTCCTTCTCACGGCGGGCCCAGTCACCATATAACTCTTGCGCCATCTTAAAGACTTCCGCTGCGTTTACATCACCTGTCAAAACGAGTGCGGAATTATTTGGCACGTAGTAGCGTTGTTGGATAAGGCGCATCATGTCTGTCGTCGCGGCCGCAACGGTCTGACGATTGCCCAGCGGATTCTTTCGGCTGGTGTACTTCGAGAACATCTTGCTGCTCATTTCCAGGCTGAGCGCAAAAAAAGGATTCGCTTCGTTTCGATCAATCTCTCCGATCACTACGAGCTTTTCCCGAGCAAACTCATTTTCGTCAAAGAGCGGATAACGAGCAGAGTCTTTCATGAATTGCATTGCCGTCCGCAAATTAGGGCTAGTCGTCGTAAAGTAGTATTCGACAACTTCTTCGCGTGTCGTGCCGTTGTAGACAATCCCGAGCTGGCCGATCGTTCGTAAATATTCTTCAGCGTTTGCAATGGCGCGGTTTTGCTTGAAGAACATGTGTTCGTACAAATGCGATAAGCCATTCAGCTCGGGTGGTTCAGTGTACGAACCGTTCTTCACGGCCAGCGCCATGGTGACCAGCGGGATTGAGTGGTCTTCGAGAACAATCACTTCGAGCCCGTTCGCTAGAACCTGACTGATTAGTTTGGCCTCAGGGAGCCTGGCGGGTGCTTTTGCTGTCTGTGCTGTTTGCTTTGTGGGGGGCCTGGTTGCTGTCCGCTGAGGTACTACTACAACTTCTGCGTAAAGCGTTGAAGGTGCGAGCAAGCAAATGAGAACTAAAAAGATTAAAAGACGACGTTTCACAGAAAACTCCATTAGTCTGAACCTAAATGCTTGAAGAACTTTCGATTCGCGCGGCCGGCAAATAGATGTCAGCCACTGCCTCAAAAATTGGTTTCTTTGTGCAAACTTTGTGTCTCAGTCGTGAGCAAATGGCGATCCTCTATCAACCACTGAGACACAGAGAAGCAGAGATTGCACAAGAGAAGATCACCCTGAGTAAGATTCGTCCTGCTCTATCTTCGACAAGACCCAATCAAACTCACCCGAGGTTATCTTGCCCCCGCAAAATTCACAAATCCCGGCTGCGTTTACTTTCAAAGGCGAACCGCAGTTTGGGCAATTCAAATCTGTCCGAGCTTCGCTGGATTTTGCCTGTTTGTTGCGAATAAATGTCCAGTACTCGCTCCACTTCCTGAGATTCCGGTTTGATCCCGAAACAATCCTACCGCTCGCGTCGACAGTGTAGTCGCAACCTTGCGCCCAGATACGCAGCGTTATGGCCTGATAAAAAGCATCTTCTTGAATCTTCACCGGCTGTATTGAGGTTATGGCCAGGTTATCGACCACGTTTCGTAACGCCTGGCGTCGATAGGCACCAATCCAGTATTGGTGCATCTGGAAAATATTGTCTGTTTCATGTGGCCGAGCCTTTTCCCAGTTCATCGACGACCAGGCGGCCTGTAGTTCCTTGAAGATCAGAGTAGCGCGTTCCTGAAACTGGCTCCAGGAGAACTGAGCGTTGTTCCTTTCAAACTCGGCACGGATAATTCCAAAGTTGGGCTGAACAACACTCGGATAGTCTGTGCCAACTTCTTCTACGGTCGAAGTGAGCAAGGGCCCGCGTTCCTCACTGCTGACCAGACCGATCGTTCTTACGTACCACTGAAATTCGCCACTATCGATCTTCGTACCGCAGAAAGCGCAGGCACCGATCGTGTCTCGTTGCAATGGAGCTCCGCATCGTGGGCAATGCAGTGCGGTTGCCTGAGCCGGCGGCGGCGAAAGAACATCGCGCTTGCGCTCGAGTTCCCATTCCTCAACAACGTAGTAAGTCATTTCGTCCGCAAGCTGCTTCTCGCGTCCTGTTACCTCGGTGTAGTTGCTCTCAAAGACAAGTCGAATGCTGACAACAGGGGTCTCCAAGCCCTGGATTTGGTCAACTCTCATCGAACCAACTATGATCCCTTTCACCTCCTTCAGATCCCGCTGATTCCGCTGTAGCAGAGATGTTCTAGCCGTCTCGCTGAGGTAAGGTGAAAAGAGATCGAGTTTGGCTTTACCTGATCCGCGTGCCTCTTGTGCTTTACCGTAGAGCGCGTAGCAGAAATCGGTGAAGACTATTTCGGAGAAATTAGGATCAAACTTCTTAAGGCGATCAAAACCACGATCGACAGTCTGTGGGGAGGCTCCTGCGGCAGCTTGCGGCGCAGCAGCGGCGATCGAAGAAAATCCGGTCGTGAGTCTCTTCCCTCGTTGACGCATGAAATAAGCGATGCCACCTATGACCACGATGTCGAGTGGGATGCCAATAAGCGGGTATTCAATGGTCAGGTAAATAAGCAGCCGTACCGCCTGGAATACTAACCAAATGATCGCGCCTCCATCTCCGCTGCCACCGCCGCTACCACTTCCACCACTGCTCCCTCCGCCGTACGAATGACCACCACCAACTCGGCCAAACACGTCAACCGCCAACAAGGTCAATACTCCCAATGCCGCCGCGACAATCGCTGCATGATTAATTGCTTTGGGAGTTAACTGGCGTTTCATTTCAATTCAAAGCGGGGCATGTCAGGCAGTTCGTTTGGATTCTCGCCGGTCGCAGGCACGTTCGCAGCGAGGACTTTGCCGAACTCCTGGATTGCGATTTGAAAACTCTTTGGGTCAGGGTGTTTGCCAATCTGATGAAGTTCAAAGAGTTTCTGGTTCCAATCCTGTGCCGGCACCTTTTTCAAAACTCCTCGATCGGCGATTAGTTCGAGTCGACGTTCCAGCAATGACAGATAAATGAGCACGCCCATTTCTGCATTCGTGTTGGCGATGCCCGCTTCGTAAAACATCGCGGCAGCCGCGGTGCGCACCGCCTGCTTACGAAACTTCTCTCTCGAAAACAGACGTCTTAGTGAATTACTGCGCCACGAAATGATCGAACCGACCACAAAAGCAACAGCGACATCGATTGGCACCAGGAACTCCGGGAACGGGTAAGGAGAAAAGAGAAGGAAGATCAAAACAATGAGAGCAATTGAAAAGCCGAATAGATAGTCGGCATGAGCGTAACTTGCAGAACGGCCGCGGACTACGATCACTAGCTCTGCGTCGGTGGTGCGCTCGATCTCCTTGATGCATCCAGCGAGTGTTTCGCAGGCGGCGTTGTCAAAACGGGAACGAGTCATTAGGTATGAAGGGGAACAGGATCTAAAAGCATAGGCTATCTTGGCATGTTGAGGTGACAGTTGTCAGCCAGAGAAATGTCCGATGAACTTTAGTTTGTCGATGGTCGCCCAAATTCAACCTACGACAAACTAAAGTTCGTCGGACATTTACCTAAAACAATAAAACTATTTCTTCCCAACGATCATCCGGGCCTTCTGCCGCAGCGCTGTTCGATACGCGGCAGCATTAGTTCCTGCAGCATTCGCCAACCAGACAATTCGCGGGTTTCCTCGCGCTGTGATTTCACCTGTCAGTAGCATCGAGTACGTGCGGTTGTCGTTTGGAACAAAGAGTGTCAGGCACCGTTGCGTTCGGTTTTCTTCTGGGTCCTTGCCACTAAAGACTACTTCCGGGTATCCATCTTCATCGGCATCCACCAACTCGCTCGACCAGGTTCCACTACGAAACCCCTGGTTGTCTAACGACGCCTGCGTGCTGATGTGATACTTGTCGTTTCGTTTCTCGAGCACAAAGAAGTTTGTCTTGCCTAGCTTTCGATGATTGCTAAGCGCAACTATTGTCTGACCGGCATCGGTATCAACTACTTGAACCATGCCTAACGAGCCGCGTGCGAACTTGCTTGCGATACGATGTGCCTGATCGATCGTGAGTTCATCTGCGCCTGTTAGTTTGTCGTTGGCTGCAATCATCAATCCGTTCGTCGGAACTTCATTTCTGTAAGACACCGGGGCAATTTGCGGCTGACTATTAGCGGCGAACGACAATTTTGCCGCCGCCTCTGGTGGCGATGCGCTCTCTCCGGTGTAGCCCCAGGCCAATAACACACCAAACGTCGTGACTAGCATCAATGGAGCGCCGATACGAAAGACGATACTTCTCGCCGGATTAGCCGCAGCCACCATCGATGGCAGAGGCTCAATGTCTGGCAAGGTTCGGTCATGCTGAGTGAGACTACGTTCCAACAACATCTTTGCTGCTGCTGCCGTGCGTGGTCGATCTTCGGGGCGTTTCGCAAGCAGCGAATGAACCGCCAGCGCGAGGGGACGCTGAATGTCTTGACGCAGTCTTGGTAAGGGTGGTGCGGGTTGAGTTGCCTGCTTCACTAACAAAGCAGATTGTAGCGGATCTACAAACGGCGGGCGACCAGCCAGCATTTCATAGAGCAATACACCCAGACTGTAAAGATCGCTGCGCGCTCCAACGCGCTGACCTAAACATTGTTCGGGTGACATGTAGCGTGGGGTTCCAACCAGTTGACCTGAGCCGGTACTGGCGTGAGTTGCTGTCGACTCAGCTGATGAAGCGAGGACTTTCGCGACACCAAAATCAAGCACGCAAACTCCACGATGGCTCAGCATGATGTTCGAAGGTTTCAGATCGCGGTGAACGATGCCGAGTCGATGTGCTTCCTCGAGAACGTCGCAGACCTGGGTTGCGATTTGCACTGCACGAGTCGCAGTGAAGCGACCTTCACGAGCAAGCGCCTGCGAAAGTGTTTCACCTTCAACAAACTCCATGACAATGAAGTGCCGGCCATCTGGAAGATTTCCAGCGTCGAAGATCATGGCGGCATGCTGATGGCGCAGTCTAGCCATCGTTCGCGCCTCGCGCAGGAAACGGTCAGCTACATCACGGTCGCCTGCGAATTCGCGTCTGATGATCTTGACGGCAACGGGTCGATCCAGTCCGAGATGTGTGGCGAGATAGACAGTGCCCATGCCACCGGTCCCGATCTCGCGTTCGATCCTGAATCGACCGGCAATAAATTGGGGGACATCCATATGTGACCTTCTTTCGGGTAAAAGGTCGCCGGTGCGTCGGCAAAGCTGGACGAGGAGAAGCTTACGCCCGTGCGGTAACTAATTGGGCTGTCGTTTCTTTTGGGGGAAAGTTCGAACCTGCCAGTTCGACGTCGGCTAGTTTAGCACCACTGGTGTTGCGGATGGAAAGAGTTTGAGCCACAGATTTGGTGATCTCGGATTTCAGGTCTCAGATCTCAGATCTCGGATGTTAGAGCATCAAAGATCTATTTTGTTCTGAGTTTGAGATCTGAGATCTGAGATCTGAGATCACTACTTATCTAGTCCCGGATGCACCGAGTCAACATTCGGAATCCAGAAAACCTGGCCATTGACTTCAACACTGCGCAGACCATTCTTCGGCAGATCCTTTTCCTTCAGACCGAGAAACGTGAAGTGCGGCAAGTCGCTCAACACTGTTTGAAACCAACCATGCTTTGCCATGATCTCTCGCACACGTGGATTTCCGAATTCGTTTACGTCAAAGGCCACCATGTGGATGTGTTGTGATGTCCCGGGTGCGGCAATGGAGTACAGGATCGATTTAGACAGGTCTTTACTGAAATAGACTCCGGTCTTTTCAAGCTCCAAAACCTCAGCGACTTGTTGGGACAGAGGCAAGCTCTTCAAATGAGTCACCTGATCATTTGTTAGTCGACCCTGCGACAACCAGTAATCCAGCGCAGGTATGAATCGCGAATTCCAAAGACGCACACTGTCTTCATAATTACGACGCGCTGCTTCGGCACCGTCACGTGGAGTGATGTCGAGGCCTTCCTTCTGTGCATCCTCGCGCGCTTTTCTTAGTTGCTTCAGTGCCTCTGGTTGTAACTCGATAGTATCGAAACCAATCTGTTCTTCGTCATAGCCTGCATCGTCCTGAAACTTCGTTACTTGATCTTCTGCCGTAAAGATGCACATTGGCGGAAGGATCACCTTTTTACTGGCAACAAAAACAGCTCCGTATTCCTCCAGGATCCGCCGCGCGACCCGATCATCCGGAGGACAAATGTTGTCGATTTTAACTTTGCGTTTCTTGAGTGCTTTGGCCAGAGCTTGATAGAACGGCGTGGATTGCTGTTTATCTTTCTCGACTCGGGTAGTTGTGGGAGTCATTTGCTCTGTACTGGTCTCACGCGCTAGTGACGGCAACGATACGGTTAGAGCGCACAGTGTTATCAAAGCCAGGATAAAACTTCTCTTGGTAGAACGCGGGGCGATCAGTCGGGTGCTCGTTGAATTTGAATTACGATTAACGATGAAACCTAAGTACCCCGATTTGCTGGAACCGGATTAGAGACGAACCTTGCGAAACGAGGTGGATGATAGTTGTGGGTGATCGCGGTGGTCAACTGGATAGAGGATAGCCCAGCCAAATGACCACTGAAAACTGTCAAATGATAACTGGAAAAGGATTGCTTCTTCCTGGCCGCGCTACTCATCAGATCGCCGGAGTGCTAATCTCCTGCATCGAATGAGCAAAGCAGACCTGTTTCTCGAGTTAGTTGCCACTTACCGCAAACACGGCTGGGAGTTGAAGGTTGCGCTGCTACAACCGGCGACCCGTACCGAACTGATTGCGAAAGAGTCAGACATGCTCGAGTCTGTAGAAATGAAACACTCGACGTTCGACGCACTCTGGTTTTCACGACCTTCACACAACAATCGGGTTGCGTGGGAGCTCCGTCTGCTGGCGGAAACCCAGTATGCGTTGTTTGAAACTTTCGAAGCAGATGAAACTGTAGAACAGCGCGAAGAGATGAGACTTGAGATGGAGACGCGCTTACGAGATTACGTTCACGGAAGCAAAGATGAACGCGGCCATTAGATCTCAGATTCAGATCTCACAATCAGTCCAAAAATCAAAAAGGGCGCTCAACAATCTGAGCGCCCTCTTCAAATGACAACTGATAAATGTCAAATGCCCAATGACAAATGATCGGTTTTACTGTTTGCCCATCTTCACCGGAATCTCAATCTTCTCCAGGGGCTTGCCCTCTTCCCCCCGCATCACAACGACGTTGACGGTGCTGTAAGGCAGCGCCCGACGAACTCGCATTAAAAACTCTTTCCTGGTTCGAATCGGAATCTTGTCGAACTCGATGACGATGTCTCCATCCTTGATTCCTGCGAGATCAGCCGGTCGACTTTGCAGAATATCGTTTAGCTTCACGCCATGAAGTTTCGTTCCAGGAATTTCCACGCGTTCAGCATCGCCATCTTCGTAACCAAATTGTCCTCGACCTTCTGGTCGTTTGTCGAAGAGGGCCCCTAACCGCTTAAACTCCTCCTCCGAAACTGTGGTCAATTTAGTCTTTTTCTTTTCACCGTCTCTGAGATATTCAACATCAACCGTCTTTCCGATGGGCGTAGCAACCATCAAATCCGACATCTGATCCTCATCGTGAATCTCCTGACCGTCGAAAC
>DASYRR010000065.1:0-7765 GCA_036004125.1 Pyrinomonadaceae bacterium
AATCCCGCAAATCCTGATCAGGAGTTGTCATGTCCACAAGCGTATCGAGCAACACGCTGACTCCCCAGTTTATCCCGCAGGCTTACGCTGGTGATTCCCAGGAACCGGTAAAGCCCCCACGAGGCCGGATCGATTCGATCGATCTGTTGCGCGGCATTGTTATGGTCATCATGATGCTCGACCATACACGCGATTTCATACACAACGCAGTTTTCAGGTTTGATCCGCTCGATCCATCAATGACCAACCCTGCGCTCTTCTTCACACGTTGGATCACGCACTTCTGCGCTCCGACATTTGTGTTTCTTGCAGGCACAGGCATTTACCTGCAGTTTGCTCGCGGCAAAAGCAAACCTGAACTTTCGCGGTTCCTGTTAACGCGTGGTCTATGGCTCATCTTTTTAGAACTAACGCTGGTGCGTTTAGGAGTCACCTTCAATGTCGATCCACGCTTTTTGATGATGATGCAGGTAATCTGGGTGATTGGAGTGTCGATGATTTTGATGGCGGGGTTGATTCATCTGCCGCTGAAAGTCATTGGGGCTGTCGGTCTGATCATGATTGCTCTGCATAATCTGACTGATGGAGTTCAAGTTCAGGTGTGGCGCGGACCAGGAAGTCCTGTGCCGGGGATTGGCGCGAAACTTTGGATGATTCTTCATCAACCGGGTGTGGTTCCAATCGATGGTTTTCCAAGTCCCCTCATCGTTATTCTGTATCCGCTAATTCCCTGGATTGGTGTGATGGCAGTGGGATACGTGTTTGGATCGCTTTACCAAAAGAAACCATCTGAGCGCAAACTATGGTTACTCAGGATAGGAACGATCGCAGTTGTCCTCTTCTTCGTAATTCGGGGAATCAATATTTACGGTGATCCAAATGGGTGGTCCACACAGGGTCGCGGATTAATCTATACAGCGTTGTCGTTCCTTAACACAACGAAGTATCCGCCGTCTCTTTTGTTTTTGCTAATGACTCTTGGTCCGGCAATACTTGCGCTGGCGTGGTTTGAGGCTGGTGATGCGAAACCACCTACTGGTCTGCGAAAGTTTTTCGTAACCTTTGGACGAGTTCCACTGTTCTTTTATGTACTGCAGTGGTTTACAGCTCACCTGATTTCGCTGGGTCTGCACTTCGCCTTTGGCAAACAGACTGCGTGGTTGTTTCAGACTCCGCTAGACTGGTTTGGCAATCCGCCGACGATGGGATTCAATCTTGTTGTGGCTTACTTAGCATGGATAGCTGGCGTACTGCTGTTGTATCCATTGTGCAGGTGGTTTGCGGGAGTCAGACAGCGCAGAAAAGATTGGTGGCTGTCGTATCTGTGAAAGGCACCCAGGAGATCAAATCTCAGAAGCTCGACGATCGGCGAAACAGAACCTTGAGCGAAGCGACCGTACGCGATGTCCGATATGCTTTAGCTTGTCGGTGGGTGCTGCCCAAGTACTTCAGGATATTTGGCGATGCGACACGACAAACTAAAGTTTATCGGACATTACCCGCAACTCTCGAAACAACCTCGCCAAATCCGCAGCCTGATAGTTCGCATTCAGCCCACTTGGATTCGGCAACACCCAAACAATCGTGCGACCGATCATCTCCGTCTGCCGGCCAATACCCGCCTTCGGTTGCTTGAAAGCTGTGCGATAAGCTCCCAAGCCGAGAATCGCCAAAACACGAGGTCGATAACGACGAACTTTAGAGATCAAAACTTTGCCCCCTGCGAGAATCTCATCCTTCGTCAAAAGATCGGCCGATGCCGTAGTTCGACGAACCACATTCGTAATGCCCAGCCCCAAGCTCAAAAGTTCCCGTTCATCAAATGGAGACAGCAACCGGGCTGAGAATCCTCCTGCATACAGTGCGGGCCAAAAACGATTTCCCGGGCGAGCGAAATGATGGCCTACCGCCGCGGTATATAGACCTGGATTAATACCGCAAAACAGAACACGTAAGTCGGGCGCGATAACGTCGCGCACGGTTTTGTTTGTTGCTGCCAGAAGTTGTTCTTTGGTGGGCTTCCAGGGCTTCGCCACGTGCTCAGTTAGTAGATGTCAAAGTGTGTATCGCGAGTGGCGCTCTGTTTAGATGTGCGGTCGATGATAGTGACCTGCAAAAGATACCGACCGGGTCTAAAATCCGTTAGCGGTATGTCAGCCGCGTAGGGAATGCGAGCCATATCGGGAAGATTTTCAGTGCTGATCTGTCGCAGCGGTGTCGTGAGCACCGGCTGATCGTCGCGTATGACTTGCACCTGAACCGCGAGGTCAGCTTTGTGTTCGGTGGGCGAGACAGTTGTGTTGTAAGCAAAAACCAAAAGGCGAAGCGTTGAATCACTCCGAAAACGATGACTCGGGCTCAACATTACTGAGCCGACATCGCTAGGACTCGAAACGTTCCTCATCATGGCCTTGGTACGTTCACCCAGCAACAGGCTGCTCATAGATAATTTACGATCTGAAAGGTCCGGAATAGTAATCCAGCCATTTGTGCTGCCTGTTCGTCCACTCTTATCGTCTCGGGCAGCAACACGCACCTGGTAGAGACCTGGTGGAAGTTTCGCGAGATGGCTATAGGTAATGTCTCCGTGGTAACCAACTGCTTCTTCGGGAGACCGAAAGGTGGTAACGATACGTTCGAGGAAGTTTGCTTTGGCGAGTCCTTTATCGTCGTAATACACGCCACTTAAGTCGACCACGGCCTGAGTTTTTTCGTTGCGCAGACCAAAGAGCAAGAACTCGCCCGGGATTTGTACTGAAGCCGACAAAACGGGTCCGTTTTCTGCGCTGTCGTAGTAATTCACCCCTAAGGTCAAAGGCAATGCCGTTTGAGGATATGGCGCCACGATCGCATTTTGCAGCTTGGTTAGAATGTTTTTCGCTTCCTCTTCAGGCGTTAACGGCTTTTTCACTTCGGCGGTTGTAACCGGCGAAGTTGGGGCTACATCGAAAAAGCCTTTGCGGACGCGCACCGTTAGTTCTGGCCTACCGATAACACTGATCTGAATGTTTCTGAAGCGACCGCCTTTCTGCGTATTGGTGTCGGGTTTCCAGGCGAGCAGATAGTAAACGGCGGTTTCCTTCATAGCTCCAGCGATGCCCGGTCTGAAATCATTGGTGTTAAAGGATGCTCGTCCACCCGTGTCACGCGCTAAAGCATTAAGCCCATCCTGGGTGGCACTTAGTTCTCCATGACTCGAACGAGCTAGCCGGCCATCGAGGTCAGGCGGTCTCTGAAGGCTGATGTCTGATTGTCCAGTCGAGAGCCCGCGAGAGTCGATGGAATAAATGACGACTCCCGTTTTTGCCGCGGCAGCAGTAATGCGTTGCAGTCTGGTTGTTGCATCACTACGTCGGTTATGAACAAGGAATCCGTTAGAAAGGACGAACAGCACCTTTCGACCGGGTAGGTCTTTTGCATTGCGCACGAGGCCTTCGAGTCCGGACAGTGTATTCGTATTCAGTACGGCGCCCTGCGATAGCATCGATTGAGTTCTACCCCGAACAATTGCAGCAGCCATGTCCCGACCAGTCTCTCTTCCCATGAGCCGGAGCGTCTCGTCGACAAAATAATTGAATACCTCATTGTCGTTATTGTCGATTAACATCGCCTCGTATTCAGTCATCACTGGACGGTCCGAGTCGAGAACCGAATACGAGCGAGGGGTGAGACGCTTGACGGCCGCATGTAAGACATTCCGATCACTGGTGAGTTGTTGCAGAAAGCCAACTTGACCACTCGCAGAAGCGATTGCCACTTGATCGTTCTGGCCCATATCTTTGTCAATGAAGTCAGAAATTATTTTCTTGCAGGCAGCGAATCCACCCAAGTCGAGATGGAAGTCGTCCACATAAAAAAGCACGATTCGGCCACGATCGAGTGGGACGACTTTGGTTGGGTTTGGCCCGCCGGTATTTATCTCTGAGCCTCGCGCCGCAGCCAGCTGTATTTCCTCATTACTAGTGCCGGAGTTTATTTGTTCGAAGAACTGTATCGATCGAACTTGACCGTCGATCTTGAGTACGAAGTTGTCGCGCGTCAGGTCTTTGATGAAATGACCTTGCTTATCGAAGACCATTACATCAGTCTGTACGAGTTCTGTGAAAACACGCACGACATCATCAGGTGATTGCGACTTTGGCCGTTGCGAGTCTTGGGCAAAAACTATCGGGCCGGCAGTGAGGAGACACGCCAGTAGAACAAAATCAATCAGCCAGAGGAGATTGCGATGAGCGAACATAGCTCCTGCAAGACAGTTAAGAAAAGGCCAGGCGGAGGCTTTCTTGCCAGGGTTTCTAATCACGGGGTGACGTGGAGTAACTATGTCTCAAACAGGCTTGTTGTGGCAAGGCTTTGGGCAAATGTCCACACCAGTCAACGCGTGAAACGGAGGATACAGAACCAGGAGCGAAGCGACTGCAAGCAAGAGAGCGAACCGATCAGCTGCGTGGCTTTGCAAAAAAAGCGAAAATCCCACCCACGGAAGTGGGTGGATGGTTCAAGTCCTTTCTACAAAAGAGCTAATCGCGTCTTCCTAATACCACCCACGGCAGTGGGTGGATACTTCAAGTCCGAACTATTTATCGCGCCCCAAGATTGGCTCACCACTAATGAATGGTGTGGACTTGAACGATCCCCACACTGCCGTGTGGGGTATTTAGTTATTTCAAACCGCACGTTCACGTAGAAAGGACTTGAACCATCCACCCACTTCCGTGGGTGGGATTTTCGCTTTTTGTGCAAAGCCAAAGCTGGGTGTTAGAAAACAATGTATCGCTCTCTTGCGTGCAGTCGCTTCGCTCCTGGTTCTGTAAATGCGTGCTTGTCGATCAAAGGTGAGTTGGTGTTAGAAAGTATCCGAACGATCCACCACGTTGACGCAGACTGCGTATAATGACTTCGCAAGCTAGGGCACCACATGACCAACAACGAGATAACCGTACGAGTTGATCGCGTCAGTAAGAGCTTTGGTGATTTCACCGCGGTAAAAGACCTGAGTCTGACTGTTCGCGCGGGCCGAGTTTTTGGTTTGCTCGGGCCAAATGGGGCTGGTAAGTCGACTTCCATACGGATGATCGTGAACATCACTGCGCCCGATACCGGGCGCATCGAGTTGTTTGGGCGGCACATCGATAGTCAGTTGCAAGATCGAATCGGGTATTTGCCGGAGGAGCGCGGGCTTTACAAGCGCATGAAAGTAGCCGATCAGCTGCGGTTTTTTGCCGAGCTAAAGAACGTCAGCGGAAAGTTTGCTAACGAGAGAATTGACTACTGGCTTGCGCGTCTAAAACTGTCAGAGTGGAAATTGAAGAGGACGGGCGAACTCTCAAAGGGAATGCAGCAGAAGATACAGTTCATCTCTGCCGTGCTACATGATCCTGACCTGGTGATCCTCGATGAACCTTTCTCCGGCCTCGACCCTGTGAATCTGGAACTGCTCAAGGACGTTGTGCTCGAATTAAAGCGAGCGGGGAAAACGATTATCTTCTCGACGCACTTGATGAACATTGCCGAAAGAATTTGCGACGACATCTGTTTGTTGAACCGGGCGGAGAAGGTACTCGATGGCAGCATTCGTGAAGTAAAGAAAAGCTTTGGGCGCAATTCAGTAGCCCTGCGGATAGAAAGTGGCAATGGTAATCTCGATTCATCAAAGTTGATAAGTAAGATCGAACATCACAGTGATGAGATCGAGGTTTTGCTTACCGCGGATGCGAATCCGCAGGAGTTCTTAAAACAACTAATCAACTCCGGAGCCATCGTTACAAAGTTTGAGATGATCGAGCCGAGCCTGAACGATATCTTCATCGAGAAGGTGAGTGAGACTTAATGCGGAAGCTGGTTGCGGTGATAAAAAGGGAATACACCCAGCGAGTGCGGGCGAAGATGTTCATCATTACGACCATACTGTTACCGGTGTCGATGCTGCTATTCGGCGTTGTGCCCGTGCTTGTCTTAAACATCGAGTCGGGCAATCCGTTTCGCTTAGTTGTTGTCGATGGCACTGGAAAGATGTTTGACCGGTTCAGAACGGCTCTGCTCAACAGGGAAATGCCGGAACCTGATCCGGATCCAACAAAGAGAGGTCAGGCAGTAGAGAACGAGTCGCGAAGTTTCAGCTTGGAGGAACTACGGGCCGGTTCCGCGGGCAGTAATACAAACGAACTCGAGCGACGACTTCAGCAAAACCAGATTGACGGGTACCTCATTCTGCCCACCGATCTGATGGAGGGTGGAAAGGCGCAGTTTTTCCGACGCAATACCGGCGACTTCTTTATCAATCGACGAGTTCAGGACGCTCTCGACAAAACGGTCCGCGACCAGCGCTTGATCAACGCTAAGGTTGACGCAAAGACTTTGGGTGCGCTTGATGACTCGGTGGATTTGGAGACGACTAGAATAAGCAAATCCGGTCAGGAACGAGATGCCGGTAGT
This sequence comes from Pyrinomonadaceae bacterium, assembly GCA_036004125.1. Classification (GTDB taxonomy): domain Bacteria; phylum Acidobacteriota; class Blastocatellia; order Pyrinomonadales; family Pyrinomonadaceae; genus PSRF01. The sequence continues at coordinate 6,436 of DASYRR010000065.1, forward strand.
GGAATGGCCCTCGTTTTTGGTGTGGGGTTCATTATGTATCTCTCGGTGTTGCTGTATGGTCAGGTGATACTGGGCTCAGTAATAGAGGAGAAGGAGACGCGCATTGCAGAAGTTCTTTTTTCCTCGGTGCGTCCCTTCACTTTGATGATCGGCAAACTGGTAGGAGTTTCACTGGTAGCGCTCACGCAACTCGCAATCTGGGCCCTGGCTTTTGTGGCGCTCTCGCTCTACGGCATTGGCGCTCTTAAATCGAGAGGGCTGCCGACCGGTCTGCCAAACATACCGTTGTCGGTCTACTTTTACTTCATTCTCTTCTTCCTGCTTGGCTACTTTGTCTATTCAACCTTGTATGCCATGGTCGGATCGATTGTCACTACTCCTCAAGAAGGCGGGCAATTGGCAATGCCGATCGTGTTGGTACTGGTGATAGCGTTCTATTTCTTTCTGCCGGTTAGTCGGAACCCGGATTCAGATTTTGCGTTCTGGATCTCGCTCGTTCCTTTCTTTGCGCCCATCGCGATGTTGGTTCGAATCGTCACGCAAACACCACCGTTTTGGCAGATCGCACTTTCGTTGTTCATTGGCTTTTCGACGGTTGCGTTTTTAACGTGGCTAACGTCGAGGATTTACCGGATTGGAATGCTGATGTATGGAAAGCGGGCGAGCATACCGGAAATAGTGAGGTGGGTGCGACAGAGTTGAGCCACGGATGTCCGATATGCTTTAGCTTGTCGATGGGTCGCCGCCCAAGCACTTCAAGATATCCAGTGATGCGCGACGACAAGACAGACGCATATCGGACATTTTTCCGCAATCATTAACCATGCCAATTGAGATTGAGAAAAAGTATAGGCTGACCGAGTCACAACCGTCATTGATGATTGCGCGGTTGACGGAACTGTGCGGCAACGCGGCCGCCACAGAGTTCGAAGTAAATACGATATACAGTAATGAAGTATTGCAAGGTGAAAATGCTATCCTGCGCCTTCGCCGCATCGGAGATCGCGCAATCCTCACGTTCAAAAAACGCTTCCCGTCGTCGTCACCCATCAAGCGTCAGCTCGAGGAGGAGACGGAAGTGTCCGACCCAGACAGCACCGAGAGGATCCTCGTGCGGCTCGGTTTCACTCCCTCTCTCGTCTATGAGAAGCGACGCCAAACCTGGAAACATTGCGACACCGAGATCGCAATCGATGAGTTGCCCTTTGGCTGGTTTATGGAAATTGAGGGCGAGGAGTCGGCTATTGAAAGGGTTGAAGCCGAACTGGCCATCGATGGACTCCAGGCAGAAGAGGCAACGTACCCCCAGTTGACTCGAACGCACGGCAAG
>DASYRR010000066.1:0-40578 GCA_036004125.1 Pyrinomonadaceae bacterium
ATCTGCAATCTACAATCTGCAATGCTACACTCTCCCTCTCAACTATGGATTACCCAAGAACCTTACGCGAACTTAAGGCTGCGCGATATCAAACTCTATCCGTCAAAGACGAATTGCGTTTGAACCTGATTCGAAAGCTGCGCGCGGGTGAAAAACTTTTTCCGGGTATCGTTGGTTACGAGGATACCGTCATCCCACAACTCGTTAATGCAATCCTCTCCCGACACCACATCATCCTGCTGGGTCTACGAGGTCAGGCGAAGAGCCGAATCATTCGCCAGTTAACAGAATTGCTTGATGAAAGGATTCCGATCATCGCCGGCTCCGAAGTAAACGATGATCCGTTACGCCCGATCTCCGCTTATGGTCGTCAGATGCTGATGCATAACGACGACTCAACTCCGCTCGACTGGATAACGCGTGACGCTCGGTTCGTTGAGAAGCTCGCGACGCCTGACGTCACTGTGGCGGACATCATAGGCGACGTTGATCCAATTAAAGCTGCAAAAGGCGGCCACCTGCTGAGTGATGAACTGACGATCCACTATGGACTCTTGCCGCGAGCTAACCGGGGTATTTTTGCAATTAACGAATTGCCAGACCTCGCCGGCAAAATTCAGGTTGCCCTGTTCAATATCATGCAGGAAGGAGACGTTCAGATTAAAGGTTACCCGGTACGCCTTCCTTTAGATGTCATGCTCGTGTTCTCTGCGAATCCTGAGGACTACACCGCGAGAGGCAAGATCATTACTCCGCTCAAGGATCGCATCGGTTCGGAAATTATGACCCACTATCCAAAGATGGTGCAGACCGGCCTGGAGATCACTAAACAAGAAGCATGGACGGAGCGATTTGCAGATCGCGATCGAGTCGTAATTGCTGATTTTATTCGCGAGGTCATTGAGCAAATAGCGTTTGAAGCAAGAGACGACAACCATGTCGATAAACATTCGGGAGTCTCCCAACGATTGCCGATCACGGTGATGGAATCGGTCGTCTCGAATGCTGAGAGACGTTCACTGCTCACGGGCGAGCATACGATCGTGCCGCGAATTGCGGACATCTACGCAGCTATTCCTTCAATGACAGGTAAGATGGAGTTGGAATATGAAGGGGAACAACTTGGCGCGAATCGCATCGCACGCGATCTCATCAAGCGGGCTGCGGGTGAAATCTTTGAAGGTTATTTTGTTGGCATCGATTTCACACGTGCTGTGCAATGGTTCGACGAAGGTAACAAGCTGCTTTTAGCTGACACCGCGTCGGCGGAAGAATGTAGAAGCCTGGTCGAAGCCGTACCCGAGCTCCTGGAGACGGCCTTGATCCCATTCGATTTCGACGCTTCTGACAGTGCTCGACTCATTTCCGCCTGCGAATTTGTCCTGGAAGGCCTGTACGCCGAGAACAAGATTAGCCGAAACGAAGAAGGTGGGTATTCGGCGGTGACAAAAGCGAAAAAGGACAGGCGCGGAATGATCTATGACGATCTGACGGAGACAGGGAAGTATAGTTGATTGCAGATTTAAGATTTCAGATTGCAGATTGCCGCGTTTGCAGCTTCGTACTTTGTACTTTGCGCGACATTAATTTAGAAATGCGCAACACTCAAATTACAAAGAGCCAAGGACAACGATCAAAAGGCGCCAATCTGCAATCTGAAATCTTCAATCTGCAATGAAATTCACCCGCTACTCCAAGTTCAAGGGCTTTGACGTTTCATCGATCAATCTCGGTGAGTTGATGGATGCGATGTCTGATGGGCTGTTAGATTCCGGCTACGACGACGATTACTACTGGACCCGTCAACGAACACCAACCGATACCTCTCTCGACGCACTCCGACGCGCTTTGCTTGAAGCCCTGATGGAGAAAGGTCTCATCGAGGAGCACCAGGTCCGTGAGATGCTCGCGGAGAACGAAGGTAAGTTTAAAGGATCACTGCTCGAGGACTTACTCAATCAACTGATTGAGCGCCTTGTTGAAGAGGGGTATCTCACTCTTCAGCAAGAACCTCAACGTCACGACGAGCGCTTGCGTCAGGGAAACGGTCAGGGCGAGATTTCCGATCCCTTACCGCGCGATGTTCGCTTCGAAGTCACTGAAAAAGGCCTGGACTTCCTGGGCTACAAAACACTGAGAAACTTGCTTGGAAGCCTGGGCAAAAGTGTTGCCGGGCGGCACGATACAGTCTATCTATCGACCGGTGTGGAAGCGGCGGCCGCAAGCAAGCGTTACGAATTTGGCGACACGATTAATCTCGACGTTAATACCACCTTGCTATCAGCGATTCAGCGAGAGGGACTCAAAGTCCCATTGAATCTGGAGTACCAGGATCTTTTTGTTCATCAGTGCGACTACCAGTCGTCATGTGCCACCGTGGTTATGCTCGACTGTTCACACTCGATGATTCTTTACGGAGAAGATCGTTTCACACCGGCTAAGAAGGTCGCGCTCGCAATGTCGCATTTGATCCGAACGCAGTATCCGGGAGATTCACTCAAGGTCGTTTTGTTCCACGATACCGCCGAAGAACTCCCGCTCAGCAGACTCGCAACCACACATGTTGGCCCGTATCACACAAACACTGCAGAAGGTCTTCGCCTTTCACGCCGGCTGTTGCAAGCCCAAAGGAAGGAGATGAAGCAGATAGTGATGGTTACTGATGGCAAACCGACAGCATGCTTCATCGGAGATTCATTAAGGCCGTCGTCGTCCAAAACCAATAATGAATCTAAACGTCGTCTTTACAAGAATTCTATGGGCGGCGACAGGTTCGTAATGGCGGAGACTTTCAAGGAAGTTCAGGCGTGTCGGAAAGCCGGTATAATGATCAACACATTTATGCTGGCCAGTGACTATTACCTGGTTGATTTTGTCAAACAGATGACCGCTATGACTAATGGCAAGGCTTACTTTGCGAATCCGGGTAACCTATCGCAGTTTGTCTTGATAGATTTTCTGCGCCGCCGCACTCGCCGAGTCAGGTGAGTGAAGATTTAAGATTGCAGATTGCAGATTTTTGAGCACCCCGAGTGGTCCAGATTCTCAATCTGCAATCTGAAATCTGAAATCTGCAATGAGTTCTTCTCTTCCTAAGCCTCGAAAACCGCGCGCGTTGCGCGTCGTTCTGCCGTATTTAATCCTCGGGCTCGGATTGTCTTTTACCTTCCTCGTTTCGTTCTATTTCTTAAAACTGTCAACCGCTCAGGACCAGGCTCGATTCAATAAGTCTATCCAGGAAATTGAGGACCGGATCAAGGCGCGCATTCAAACCTCGATTGCCTTGTTGCACGCAGGTACCGGCTTATTTGCAGCGAGCAAAGAGGTCGATGCAAAGGAGTTTGAGCGCTTCATCCAGCAGATTGAACTGCAAAAGAACTACCCTGGAATTCAAGGGATTGGCTTTTCCCAACGCTTCCTACCAGAGGATCGAGCAGAGGCGATCGCGAGCATGCAGCGCGCCGGTTTCCGAGATTTCAAAATCTGGACGAACGGCCCTGACACGCCTCGCGACGAATACCACGCCATTCTGTATCTACAGCCCTTGGATAATCGCAATCGCGTCGCGATCGGTTACGACATGTTCACCGAACCGGTGAGGCGTCAAGCTATGGAAGCCGCGCGGGATACTGGGCTGCTGACTGCATCCGGTCGCGTTGTGCTGGTTCAGGAAACCGACCCACAAAAGCAGTCAGGCTTTCTGATCTACGCACCTGTATACAAAAACGGCGCTGACGTATCGGGCGTGATGGCACGACGGAAAGCGCTGCTCGGTTTTGTGTACAGTCCTTTCCGAACTGAAGACTTTCTGGCGCCAATACTTAGCGAAAAATCCTTCGATGTCAGCTTCAAAATCTATGACGGCGAGAACACAGATCCGGACTACTTGCTTCACGACTCGCCAAACGAAACCAGTCCACCACATTTGACCAAGACTGATAAGTTGTCGATTGCAGGCAGAAACTGGACTTTATTGTATGCGACTAAGCCGTCGTTCGAATTGGCCTCGAGTCGGACCTTTCTGCCATACACATTTGGGGCTGGCTTGTTGCTCAGTTGGCTGTTTTTTGCTGTCACGCGAGCTGAGGTACATGCTCGCGCTCGGGCCGAGCGTGCTGCATATGAACTTGCTAAATCTGAGGCGACCACGAGACAGACGCTGACAGAGCGGGAGCTCGCTGAAGATGCGTTGCGAGAAAGCGAGGAGCGTTATCGAGAATTAATCGAGAATGCTAACGATATTGTTTACATGCTCGATTTCGACGGCCGGATCACTTCCATCAACAAAGCTGCCGAGATAATTCTTGGTTACACGCAGGATGAATTGCTGGGGATGAACATCACCGCGGTGCTCGCATCGGAATCCCTGGTCGTCGGCGAGCAGATGCTCACGTCTGGTCACCAGCGAACAAACTACGAAGTTGAAGTGTTCACAAAGAATGGTCGTCTGCTCACGTTGGAAACCAGCAACAAGCTGATCACCAAATCCTCTCAGCCGGTGGGGATTCAAGGCATTGCTCGCGACATAAGTACGCGGCGCCGCGCGGAAGAGGCGTTGCGCGAGGCGGACCAACGTGCGTTGTCAGAATACGAGCGTCTGGTCGAACGAATCTCGGTCCTCGCTCAGGCATTAGGAGCGGCACGCGAACTAAACGTTATCTTTCGCGCCTTACGAGAATTTACTAATGCCTCTGTTCCCTGCAATGGGTTTTTTGTCTCTCTCTACGATCCGGTCCAGGACGTTCGCACCGCTTGTTACGGTTGGGGGGATGACAAGGAGCTAGACGTTTCCGAGCTACCGCCAATGCCCGTCACATCTTCAGGGCCAAACAGTCGTGCAGTGCGAACTGGTCAGGTAATCGTAACGAACGATTACATGGCAGCGACACGAGGTCACCCAACTGTGATAGTCGGCCCCGATAACGGCCTGCGACCGCAATCGTCGATGGCGGTTCCGATGGCAGTAATGGGACGAATCATTGGCACGATTGAGGTGCAAAGCTACAACGCGAATGTGTACCACCGTGAACACGAAACGGCGATGAGCATGGCGGCCAACTTAACCGCGGTTGCCATTGAGAATGTGCGCCTGTTGAGGCGGGAGAGTAATGCGCGGGAAGCAGCGGAAGAATCTAATCGGTTGAAGGACGAGTTTCTGGCGACTGTTTCACACGAACTGCGAACGCCGCTGACTGCAATCCTGGGTTGGTCGCGACTACTTGACTCCGAATCACTCGAGGACACTGTGGCTAAGCAGGCGATCGAAACTATCTGGCGCAACGCAAAAGCTCAGTCACAAATCATTGACGACATACTCGACGTTTCGCGGATCATCACCGGCAATCTGTACTTGGATCTCCATCCAGTCGAATTAGGTCCGGTTGTGGAAAATGCAGTCAACGTTGTGCGTCCAACGGCCGATGCCAAAGGTATTCGAATTGAGAGCCAGTTAGACAACGCTCCGGCTGTCGTGTCAGGAGATGAGAACAGGCTGCAGCAGGTGATTTGGAACTTACTTTCAAACGCCGTCAAATTCACCAACAGCGGCGGTCGAGTATTGCTCCAACTGTCTCAGCTGGGAAGTGAGGTTGAAATAAAGGTTACGGATACAGGCCAGGGGATCAGCCGTGAGTTTCTGCCCTTCGTCTTTGATCGCTTTAGACAGGCCGACAGTAGTACCACGCGTCAACACGGCGGCTTAGGACTGGGACTGGCTATAGCACGTCACCTGATGGAGATTCACGGCGGGTCGATTCAGGCTGAGAGCGAAGGGAAGGGCAAAGGTAGTTCATTTACTATCAGACTGCCGCTCCTCGATTCGAAGATCAAAACGACCGCAGAAATGAAGGGTAACGCAACCGCACTTAGTAACCAGCAGTCTCTTTCTGGCCTCCATGTCCTGGTAGTTGACGACGATGCTGACACGTTGGAACTGCTGACAACGGCACTCACCAGCCGAAAGGCTGACGTGACTGCGGTAGGCACTGCTGGTGAAGCAATAGAAGTAATCAAAGGTCGCCGGCCGGACGTGCTGGTTTCGGACATTGCCATGCCTGAGGAAGACGGTTACGGATTAATTGCAAAAGTGCGTTCGTTGGATGGCGCCGGTCAGACGATGATCCCGGCAGTTGCAATAACGGCTTATGCAAAGGAAGAAGATCGGCAACGCGCATTGGCGTCAGGCTTTCAGATCTATTTAGCGAAGCCGGTTGAACTATCTGAATTGATCTCTGTGGTTGCGCGGGCGGCGAAAAGGGATTATTGAAGAAATGCAGATCACGCTTGGATAGAGTCAGTACCGCGGCTACCGCGAGGTAATACTGCCTTCTCGACACTTCGGCGTCCTTATTGTTTAAAGCACCCGCTTTTATGCCTCAGATACAGATCGACGACATTCAAATCGCCTACGATGACGTCGGAGCGGGCCCTTCAGTTGTTCTGCTACACGGTTACCCATTCAACCGCACCTTGTGGAAAGATCAGGTCGAGGCATTAAAAGACGCCTACCGCGTTATTACTCCAGACCTAAGAGGTTTTGGCGACAGCGACTCGTCCGACGGTTCCGCGACAATGAGTCGAATGGCTAATGATGTTGCGGGGTTGTTGGCTGCGCTCGAAATTTCGGCTGCGACGATTGGCGGTTTGTCGATGGGTGGCTATGTGGTGCTGGCTTTCTACAAGCAGTTTGCTTCACGTGTCAACGGCCTTTTGCTTGCTGACACACGTCCGCAATCTGACACGGAAGAAAATAAACAAGTCAGGGCAAGACAGGCTGAGCAAGTTATGGCAGAAGGTATGGCTGGAATTGCAGATGCTATGTTGCCGAAGTTGTTAACTTCAGAAACCGTCAGTCGCCGACCGGAAGTTGTGAAGCGGGTTCGTGACATGATGATCAAAACGAAACCAGCAGGCGCCGCAGCAGCATTGTTGGGAATGGCTGCTCGTGAAGATCAGACCAGTTTGCTTTCTCAAATTGCGGTGCCTACTTTAATCCTCGTTGGCCAGGAAGATCCGATTACTCCCGTGGCGGATAGCGAGAAGATGCACAACGACATAAAAGGCTCACGGTTGGCGGTCATTGAAAATGCTGCGCATGTGTCGAACTTGGAGCAGCCTGAGGTGTTCAATACTGAGCTGCGTACATTTCTCAGCGAGATACGAGATAGGGATCTCATCGATGGCTGACTACAAGAAATTCACAATCGAGGAACGAGTTCGCTGGGGCGACGTCGACGCGGCGCGCATAATTTTCTATGGCGCTTATATTCGGTTTTTCGAGTTTGCTGAGACAGAGCTCTTTCGCGCTGTCGGTTTACCTTACGGCGTCATGTTTGATCAGGCTGACGTTTGGTTGCCGCGCGTGCATCTCGAGTGTGACTTTCATAATGCCGCTCGTTTGGACGATCTGCTCGAAGTGAGTGTTTACGTCGCCCGCATCGGAAAGTCGTCGATGAGACTTAATTTCGAAGTTAGACGCAAAGGTGAAGAAGCGTTGGTAGCGACTGCGCATTTTGTGCTGGCAGCCGTCAAACGAGATACGTTCGAAACGGTACCGGTTCCTCAGGAGTTGCGGGAACGGCTGGCACTGTATACGGCATGACGCTATGACTAATACTACCGACACACTTGATGAACGACTGATCGATCGCGATCCGGTCAAACAATTTCAGCGATGGTTCGACGACGCGATTAACGCAAGCCTTCTACTACCTGAAGCAATGTCATTGGCCACGGTGACAAGTGATGGCAAACCGACTTCAAGAATGGTCTTGCTGAAGGGTGTCGACCTTAACGGTTTTGTCTTCTACACAAACTACCGCAGCGCAAAAGCAAAAGAGTTGGACGCAAACCCCAACGCAGCGCTGGTCTTTTTCTGGCCACAATTGGAACGCCAAGTTCGGGTTGAAGGCCGGGTTACGCGAACCTCAGCAGCTGAGTCGCGCGAATACTTCGCGACGCGTCCCCGCGGAAGTCAGATCGGGGCGTGGGCGTCACCACAGAGTGAAGTCATCGCCACGCGTACCGAGTTAGAAAAACGGAAGGCCGAGTTCGAAGAGCGTTATCGCGATCGCGAGGTAGACTGGCCAGAGCATTGGGGTGGTTATCGTCTAAAACCTGATCGAATAGAGTTTTGGAAAGGACGTCCAGATCGACTACACGATCGAATTCTTTATGAGCGAGAAGCGGATGGAACGTGGTCGATCAAGCGCCTCGCGCCGTGAATAATAGGTGCTAGACGGGACGCAGAGCGCTTCGTACTAGCTTCTTCTTCAGATCCACATATCCCTGATCGCCCGCGACTAGTTCACCCAGGACTCGCTTAACTCCACGATGCCCGCGAGCAAACTCGATCATGCGTTCGGTGAATGGAGCACCCCAAAAGTTTCCGTAAAAGCGGCGCCGCATCTGTGCAGCACGAAAAAGTTCAGCGCCAAAGTCTTCACGCCAACGAGTCTCGTAGTCGATGGCCTTTCCCGCGAGGTAGCACTCTGCAAAAAGTTGAGCGGATCGTAGAGCGTAGTAGATGCCCTCACCGGTTACGGGATCCGCGAAACCGGCGGCGTCGCCAATCAGTGCCCAGTCAGAGCCACAAACTTTGCGAGTCTCCCAGGTCTTATCTGCGAGTCCCGGAATACGTGCGGCGTAACGCTCTGCGGTTTGCTTGAGGTGTTGGCGAATCTTCTCTGTTTGCTTGTCTTGTACCTTCCCCCAGAACTTTCGTTTACGCTCGTTTGGTTTTGCGTAATAGCCAACCATGAATTGCCATAGCAGATCGTCGAGTGGCTGATGTTCAAAGGCATCCTGAGTTGTGGCGATTCCGAATGAGATGTGATCAAGTCGGGGGAAAGCCCATGCGTAGCCAACCCATTTGGGCAGGAACGCCACGACCGTTGCTGCCTCCGCTTCAGCCGGAAGCGGCGCGCGGTAACCAAAAGCAACTTCCATATCAGAGGGCGGTAGTGGGCCTGCCAGCATTTTGCCTATACGACTATTTGCTCCGTCAGCTCCCACTAAGATCTTACCTGCGCATTCCTGATTCGAGTCAGTCTTGAGTATCCATCCTCTCTCGGATCGGTTTGCTTTCCTGCTGGAAATCTTTTCGTAGAAGACTTCTGCGCCAGCGGCGCGTGCGCGATCTCGCAAGTAGCAGTCAAATGCAAGCCGCGAATAAATCGCGAACGGTTCGTCTAACTCGAGGTGAAGCTTCTTGCCGGAAGGTGAATACAAATCTAGTTCGTTGACCGTGCGTCCGACTGCCTTGAGTAGCTGCGGCCAGGCTTTTAAAGCCTTTGCGGTAACTCCACCTCCACATGCCTTCGGTTCACCTTCCGGACGTCCGTCAAAGAGCGCGACTTTCGCGCCGCCTTTTGCCAGGAGTTCAGCAGCAAACGAACCCGCTGGACCTGCACCAACAATTAACAAATCAAAATGAGTCATGGATCAGTAGATCGCAAGCAACCTGGTGATAATACTAACCACCAAGCCACAAAGGCACAAAGACTAAATGAATGTGAAACAAAAACTTCCTCGTTCATTGTTGTTCGTGCCTTTGTGTCTTAGTGGTTAAGGGTTTCTAATTCCTTACCACGACTATTTGTTTGTTCCCGGAATGGGGCAGCGCTAGAATGTCCACGTTCCCAATAACCAACTCCGATCTCTTGCTTGTTCGCTAGTGGAATAACCACCTTGAGCACGAACAGCCTTTTAGTTTTCACGGGAATTGCTCCACACCCGCCGATCATGGTTCCGGAGGTCGGAGGTGATGCGATAGCAGAGGTGCGAAGCTCTATCGAGGGAATGGCTGAGTTGACGCGTCGCCTGATTGCAAGCCGTGCCCAGACGGTTGTTGTTATTTCACCTCATGCTCCCTTGGAAACTGATTCGTTTGTCGCTTATGAAGGACCAACCCTTTATGGAGACTTTAGCCGATTCCATGCGCCCGAGACCCAGTTTACGGTTCCGGTTGATGAAGATGTCCTGAAAGCTATTAGTGCGAATGCGGCGAAAGAGAACTTTCAAGTAACTAAGATCTGGGAACCTGCTTTGGATCACGGGACCGCTGTGCCACTTCATTTCTTGATCGACAATGGCTGGAAGGGAAAAGTGGTGGCACTCGGTTACTGCTTTCTTTCAAACGACGACCACCTCAGATTCGGCACTTGTGTCAGACGTGCGATTGATGAATCGGGCCGGCGAGCTGCCTTCATCGCCAGCGGCGACCTAAGTCATCGTCTTAAACTGGAAGCTCCCGCTGGCTACAATCCAGGAGCTTACGTTTTTGACGAAGAGGTTGTGGACGCCATTCGCGCAGGGACCCCCGAACGAATCCCGGAGATCGATCACAACTTGCGCAAACTCGCCGGCGAGTGTGGCTATCGTTCGATGCTCGTTGCGATCGGAGCTACAAAGGAGTTGCCTGCTGATTGCGAACTGATTAGTTACGAGGCACCCTTTGGCGTGGGCTATCTGGTTGCTCAGTTAACCGGAAAGCGAGAGCAAAAGGATGAGGCGCTTGAGTTAACCAGTCTTGCACGAATGGCCGTTGAGACCTACGTCAAGTCTGGAAATGTTCCAGAGTCACAATCCGAAGCGCAGGGCTTACTCGCGGCCAGGGCTCCCTGCTTTGTTTCGCTAAAAACTCTTGATGGCGAGCTGCGCGGTTGCATTGGCACAATCGAGTCGACGAGGGCAACTCTGGCAGAAGAACTAATTGCCAACGCAGTCAGCGCTGCGATACACGATCCGCGTTTTCCGCCAGTCACGGTCGATGAGCTTACTAACTTAAGTTACTCAGTGGATGTGTTGTTGCCAGCTGAACCAACCATGCTTGAAGATCTGAATCCTAAGGTCTACGGTGTGATAGTGGAGGACGAGTCAGGTGAACACCGGGGCTTGTTACTTCCGGATATTCCGGGTGTGGAAGATCCTAATCAACAAGTTGAGATTGCCACACGTAAAGCTGGTATTGCGCCAGGCGTTCCGGTGAGGCTCTCGCGTTTCAAGGTTGAAAGATTTAGAGAGTAAATGTCCGATAAACTTTAGTTTGTCGGGTCGATGAGGCAAGGCACCTGAGAGTTCAGCGGTCCCTGATTCCATCAACACACCAAACTGAAGTTTATCCGACACTAAAAACTAGACGTCCAGGTTGCGAACATCCAAAGCGTTGTCTTCGATGAATTTTCGTCGAGGCTCTACAGCGTCGCCCATGAGCACCGTGAAGATCTCGTCCGTCTCAACTGCATCGTCGATCCTTACTTCCAGGAGGGTACGCTTATCGGGATTCATCGTCGTCTCCCAAAGCTGTTCCGGGTTCATCTCACCCAATCCCTTATAACGCTGAATCGTTAAGTCTTTCTTTGCCGCAGTTAGAACCTTCTCAAGCAACGCCTCTCGTGTTGGCACTTCTTCACTGCCGCCATTCTCGCCGGAAACAAATGGCCCGGAAAGAGTCTCTTCCAAACTCTTAAACAGCTCCACCGCTTTTTGGAATTCAACATAGCTTGCGAAATTCCAATCGATCTCAATGTTGACGCCGGAGCGTGTCGTCGTTTCGATCTCCCATAGTCCATGCTCCTCATCCGGCGTCAATTCCGTCTCATATCCGGCCTTGTTGATGGCGTTGTCAACTTTCTGCATTAGATCGCCATCCTGAAAAACCTTGCGTAAAGTCAACCCCTCTTTCCGGAGCAGCCCTTTGCGTCCAGCCAGGGTCTCCAGCAACACCTTGAGCAGGTTCCCGTCTCCGGATAACCGACGAGTCGCGCGTTCGGTGTAATGCTCGAAGTCGACCATCTTTTCAAGCGACTTTGCGAGTTCGCGACCTTCAATTGCTTCTTTTGCACCGGCTGATTTCACAGTCATATCGGTCGTTGCCTGACGCATAAGATAGCGAACCATCGAGCCTTCGTCTTTGATGTACTCTTCTTTCTTGCCACGTTTCACTTTGAATAGCGGGGGCTGCGCTATGAAGACGTGTCCCCGTTCAACTAACGCAGGCATCTGGCGATAGAAAAACGTCAGTAACAAGGTTCGAATGTGTGAACCATCGACATCGGCGTCGGTCATCAGAATTATCTTGTGGTAGCGCAGCTTCGTTATGTCGAAGTCGTCCTTACCGATGCCGGTACCCAAAGCTGTGATTAGCGACTTGATTTCGCTGTGGCCCAGCATCTTGTCAAACCGTGCCTTTTCGACATTGAGTATCTTTCCTTTGAGGGGAAGTATTGCCTGATTCTTTCGGTCACGTCCCTGCTTCGCTGAACCACCTGCCGAGTCGCCTTCCACAATGTAGATTTCAGACAGGCTTGGGTCACGCTCCTGGCAGTCAGCAAGTTTGCCCGGCAACATGCTTGACCCCATTGCGCCCTTGCGCACGATCTCGCGAGCTTTTCTTGCTGCTTCCCGCGCCCGTGCCGCGTCGAGAGCCTTTCCAACTATTTTTCTAGCAACTGGTGGGTTCTGCTCAAAAAACTCGGTCAGACGATCGTTCAAAAACGACTCGACTGAGCCTTTAACATCCGAATTCAGTTTGCCTTTGGTTTGACCTTCGAATTGCGGCTGCGGCAGCTTTACCGAGATAACTGCAACCAGTCCTTCGCGAACGTCGTCGCCGGTTAAATTCCCCTTGAAGTTTTTCGCCAGGCCCGATGATTGGGCGTACGCATTTATTGTTCTGGTGAACGCTGAACGAAATCCTGAGAGGTGTGTGCCACCGTCTACGGTGTTGATGTTGTTGGCGAACGAATAGACCTTTTCGTCGTAGCCATCGTTATATTGAATGGCCACTTCGATCGAAAGCGCATCTGCTTCTTTCTCAAAATAAATCGGCTTGTCGTGAAGCGTCGATTTGTTCTTGTTGAGATGTTTTACGAACTCCGCTATTCCACCCTTGTAGTAGAACTCGTGAGAACGCTCGGGCTCTTCGCGCTCGTCTTTGATCGTGATGCGAATGCCTTTGTTGAGGAAAGCCTTTTCGCGAAGCCGTTCAGAAAGTTTGTCGAAGCTAAAAGACGTTTCGGTAAAAATCTGCCCATCCGGCCGGAATGTTATTTTGGTGCCGCGCTTTCGAGTCTTGCCGGTCTGCTTTAATGGAGCGACCGGGATCCCACGAGCATACTCCTGTTCGTATGTCTTTCCGTCCCGCCATATCTCCAGGTGCAGATGTTCCGAAAGAAAATTCACAACCGATACGCCTACACCATGCAACCCGCCTGAAACCTTGTAGGCGTTTGAGTCAAACTTCCCGCCGGCATGAAGCTTAGTCATCACTACTTCTGCGGCAGACCTTCGCTCCTTTTTTATTTCATCGACCGGAATCCCACGCCCGTTATCAATCACCGTGATCGAATTGTCTAAATGAATAGTTACTTCAATCGTATCGCAATAACCCGCCAGCGCTTCATCGATAGAATTATCAACTACTTCATAAACAATATGGTGAAGACCGATTTCACCGGTTGAGCCAATATACATTGCCGGTCTCTTGCGAACGGCATCGCGTCCTTCCAAAATTGTGATCGATGATGAGTCGTAAGCCATGCTTTTCTTTTGCGTAATTTTAGATCCTGCTGTTACCAATCTATTCTCCTCTTAAGCGATTGAACCGATCTGCGCGGCTGGATTCCGCTCGTTACTACTGAGCACTCTTCCGTCTTCAATTTCGTACACACTGGCTCGCGAAAAGAAGCCTTCAACATGGCTCTTCTTAGAAGTAGTGATAAACGTCTGTGTCCGATTCTCAAGGTATTCCAGGAGGCTTCGAATCCTTCTTTCATCCAGTTCAGCGTCGACGTCGTCGATAACAAAAACCGGGTGCTCATTCGAGGCTAAATTATACAATGAAATTGCCGCTAAGTCTAATAATAACAATGTGCTACGCTGCTGGCCGGAACTGCCGTAAATCCTTATTTCATGGCCGTCCAAAAGTATCTCCACATCGTCTCGATGCGGACCCAACAGGGAGTGTCCGGCGGCAAGTTCTGTTGTCAAACGAAGGTCGATCCGCGAGCGCAGGAGCGACTCGTAATCACTCAGGTCGCCCTTCCCCTCAAGCGACGACACATACCGCGTACTTAGCTTCCGGCGGTCAAAGAGTTGGCGCTCCAGCGCGGCGTTAAGTCCCCTAACGTAGTCTTCCCTTTCAGCGTGGATTATGAGTGCCAAACGGATCAATTGTTCGTTCCAGGGGGCCACTAGATCCGCTACTTTCTCAAGACTGAACTCGCTCTCGTTAGCCACCTGTAATAGTTTGTTTTTCTGTTTCACTACTTTTCCGTAGTCGGCGATCGTTTGCAGGTAAGCAGGACGGATAGAGGCGATTCCTCGATCTAGAAATCGACGCCGCGCCTCTGGCATCCCACGCACTACATCCAGATCGGCGGCCGTGAACGAGAAAACCTGGAGTTGTGACAGATACCGCGCCAGACTCTCTCTCTTGGCATTTACGAAGATATTTTTTGAGTTGTCTTGAAGGATGACTTGTAATTCTCTTTCAAGGTTAGCACCGGCCAAAACACGTCCCTCGATCGTAGCAACGCGCTCTCCAAACCTGATCACTTCTTGTAATCGTTGAGTACGAAAAGATTTGCTTCGGGCCAGGATATAAATGGCTTCCAACCAACTCGTCTTACCATGGCCGTTGTTGCCGTAAATTATATTTAGTTGAGGACCGCAGACTATCTTGCCGGTTAGATTTCGGAAGTTTGTCGCTTGAATCTCAGCGAGCAGCATCCATGGATATTAACACACAGAAAGACGGCACTTGTTGAAGGCTGGCTAAATGAAAAAGCGCTCTCTTTTGACCTGAGAGCGCTTGATTGAAACGGATTGTAGAATTCGTCAAATCCGCATCGGCATTACGACATATTTGTAATCGTAGTCTGCTTTCTCTGCGGGCTGTAGTTGCGCCTGAGAGTTTCCATCGCGAAACTCAAATGCAATTTTTGCGTCACCAATCACATTCAAAAACTCTTGAAGATATTGAGCGTTGAAACCAATGTCCGTTTCTTCGCCGGCGTATTCTGTTTGTAGGGTTTCGTTCGCTTCTCCTTCTTCAGCATTTTGGGAGCTGATAACCAATTGATTCGGCTCGAGGTGAAACCTGATCGCGTGTGATCTCTCGTCGGCCATCAAGGCTACTCTGCGTATAGCTAGATTCAGCGCACTGCTTTCGAATTGAACCGATTTATCGTTGTTCTTTGGCATCACCATTTCGTAATTAGGAAACTGACCGTAGAGCATGCGAGAGATAAGCAGGCGGGCCCCGATTTCAAAATAGATATGATTATCATCCATACCAAGGCTTATATCTCCATCGAAGCCGGCCGTCAGTTTAGTCAACTCTGCCAGCGTCTTGCGCGGGATTAGTGTATCGATTGCCTGGTTACCACCATTCTTAGTTACGTTTTTTCGCTCGACATATGCGAGTCGATGACCATCAGTTGTCACCATCTTGGCGCCATCCTCATCGAGCACAAACTTCGCACCGGACAAGGTGTAACGTGACTCCTCTTGCGTAATCGCGAAGATCGTTCGATCGATAAACGTCTTCAAAACACTCGCCTGAATCTTAGTTGGTGCCGATTTGAACGAAGGCACTTCAGGAAATGCATCTCTGGCTACCCCAACTAATTTGAAGCGAGCCCGGTCGCATTTCACAGTTACCCACTCGTTATCTTCTTTTTTGAAACTAACCGGAGCATCGGGCAGCAGACGCGCGATCTCAAACAATTTCCTGGCCTGTACGCAAATAGCCCCGGGTGTGGTGATCTCTTCAGCCTCCATATCGCAGCGAATCGTTACGTCCAAATCGGTGCCCGTAATCCTGACCGTGCTTTCACCAACCGATTCAATCAGGATGTTAGAGAGCACCGGGATTGTATTTTTCTTCTCAACGACGCCTTGCACGAATGCGAGTTCTTTTTGGAGGTTCTGTTTGTTTACTACGAATTGCATTGCTCTTACTCCTTAGCACATTGAGTTATCCACCACACTTAAGCTTCTTCTAACTTAAAACCAATTGTTTATATATCCAGTAGTACTAGTAGGTGGCTGTCAATCTGTGAATAAGCGTCTAAGTTTGGTCATCAGCCAACTTAGTGGCTCCGACAGGCTGTGGAAACTCGTTGACGCCTAGCTGTGACCTTCGGAAAAAATTTGTGGAGCGCAAACCTTACCACATTTCCACAAAGCGTTCTTTGTGGACTGTGCAAAAAACTATTGACCAAGCCTATTTTTGTAACGACTCGGAGAGTTCGTTAATCAACCGTTGTAACGTACCATCGGTACCAACCAGAGACTCGATTTTTTCAACGGAATGAATAACGGTCGTGTGATGCTTGCCGCCAAAAGCTCGACCTATTTCCGGATAGCTATGTTTTGTGAGGTGTTTACAAAGATACATAGCTACCTGGCGAGGATGCGCAATATGACGAGAATTGTTCTTGGATAATAGTTCATCGACACTGAGCTTGTAAGTTGATGCTACGAGCTTCTGAATTTGTTGGACCGTAACAACCCCTGATTCCTCTTCTTTGGCGATATTCCTGATCGCGTCTTGAGCCAGCGTTTTTGAAATGGGCTCACCCCTCAGCGATGAGATCGCAATCAGTCTGACCAAAGAACCTTCGAGTTCTCTTACGTTGCTCTTTACCCGGCCGGCAATGAACATAGCAACATCATCCGGAATGCTTACGTTCATCAAGTCAGCCTTACGTTTCAAGATCGCAATCTTGGTTTCGAGATCTGGCGGCTCGATATCTGCTATGAGCCCCCATTCAAAACGAGAATGCAGTCGCTCTTCGAGAGTTGGTATCTCCCGAGGAGGACAGTCAGAACTAATAACGATTTGTTTCTGACTGTCGTAAAGAGCATTGAAAGTGTGGAAGAACTCCTCCTGAGTACGCTCCTTCCCAGCCATAAACTGGACGTCGTCAATTAACAGCACATCAACCGATCGATACTTCTCTCGAAAACTCTGAGTCTTGTCATATCGGATTGCATTGATGAGATCGTTCATGAATTTCTCAGACGATATGTAACAGAGCTTCAGATGATGATTGCGAGACTTGATGGCGTGACCACACGCGTGCATTAAGTGGGTTTTGCCAAGACCCACTCCGCCATAGAGATACAACGGATTGTAGGTTCGTCCAGGGGCTTCGGCGACCGCCATCGACGCGGCATGGGCGAACTGGTTACATGAACCGACAACAAAACTGTCGTATGTGTACCGCGAGCTGAGTGAGGGTTCGGTCTGGATCATGGCCGCACCCACTGAGGATACTGACTGCCCATCCGTACGTACCGAGGAAACCGAGATGTCTCGTTTCACCTCTTGTACCGAATCAGTCGCCTCTAAGTCCGCCAACGCCGCGGTATCGGAGCGTTCTCCTATGGCCCAACCTACGGAATAGCCGTTCAAGCAGAGATCGTTCAGGGATTCGTTCAGAACTTTTGAATAATTGCTTATTACCCAATCCTTGATGATCTCATTTGGAGCCCGTAGGTGAATGACCTGCCTGACACTGTCCAGGCTTTCAAACTGAATCGGGCCGAACCATCTTTGCAAGGTTTGCTGATTCAGTCGCCCGCTTAATGAATTGAGAATGTCGCCCCAAACATCAGTTTCTATAGATGGATTCATGTCGACGACTTAGCCGGAGGGTCTCAATCTGACTTAAGGGGTGCACCAGACCGATACAGCAGTTTCTCAAAAGGACACTTACTATCAGGTTTAGCACTATCAACGCGCGAAACTGATCGCTGTCGCGGTCCCGAGTAATTTTCCACAACGTTTTCCACAGCTAGTGGAAAAAGATCAGAGCTGTTAAAGTGATGGATTAAAGTCTTTTCTTATCAATTACTTACAGTCGTTCTACCCCGAAGGCGTGCGGAGACTAACATAGAAGTTTTCGATTGATCAAGCTGCCTCGGGTAATAAAACAAAGTCGACTTCTGGCTTTCTGAGCAAACCTGATGGTACGGTAAGAATACAATGAGACAACAATCGCTTTTCCGTTTTGCTCGTAAACTTGGACCCTGACAACCGAAGCGGCAATGCGCTAGAGGGAAGTGAGATGCTTTCTTGACATAAGCCAAAGCGCCTATTAGTCTTGGGGTTTTCGCTGACAGGAGATACTCGCTACTATGTCGAAACGAACATTTCAACCGAACAACAGACGTCGCGCCAAAACCCACGGTTTTAGAGCTCGCATGGCAACCAAGAATGGCAGATTGGTGTTGAAGAGACGTCGCGCTAAAGGAAGAAAACGACTTAGCCCTTCGCATTACTGAGACCGCATGCGTAATTTGCGAGACCCAGCAGAGTTCCAATACGTATATAGAAAAGGCAAGCGATTCGACGGTAGATTCATCACAGTATTCGTTATCAACAATGAAGGCTTGCATCATCGGTTGGGCGTAACGGCTTCAAAGAAAGTTATTGGGAAAGCGGTTAATCGGAATCGTGCCAAGAGACTATTGAGGGAAGCTTTTCGATTTAGTGAGTACTCGATCAATGGTTTGTTAAGTAAGTACGATTGGGTTTTGAATGCTAAGTCGGATCTGTCAGGCGTTAAGCTCAAGTCTCCGGCAGAAGAATTTGCGGGCGTTGTGGAAAAGGTGAGCAAGTCGGAAGTTGCAATTATCTAACTTATACGTCTTGAGTCAGCGATAGTGGTGTGAAGACAGTTCTTATTTCAACGCTCCGGTTCTACAAGCTGGCGATTTCACCGCTGTTACCTCCTTCTTGCAGATTTATTCCAACGTGCTCGGAATATGCTATTGACGCCATCGCTCGCTACGGCGCCTTGCGTGGGTCGCAACTGGCTCTGCGCCGTTTGCTGCGATGTCATCCCTTCCATCCAGGTGGATACGATCCAGTTAAGTGAGGGATTCTGATTCGGATAACGAATTCGAAGAGTCATGCAACAAAAACGATTATTACTGGCACTCGTACTCTCATCCGCCATTTTGTTCTTTTGGAGCTTTTTCTACCCGGTAAAGTCCCCGCAGAATAATCAGCCTGCGGCGACTCCGAGTCCGACCGCTACACAGAATCCGTCTAATCAAAACTCGGGTCCCACGGCCAGTCAGACGCCTGTTACAACACAAACGCCGCCGCCGGGTTCGATTACGGCGCCTCATCGAACAGTAACCGTGCGGACGCCGTTGTATATCGCGAAGTTTGATTCGCGCGGGGCAGAACCCATCAGCTGGGTCATCCACAAGAATAAAAATGGCAATGGAGATATCTTCTCGGTAGCTGGAAAAAAGTCTGATCGGGTGCCACTAGAACTGATTTCACCGGAAGGATTGACGCGGCAGCCACGTCAAGTTCCCCTGCAACTTCAGACCGGAGATGCAGTGCTGGACGGAGCGTTAGCTACGTCTACATACCGCTTGGAGGGAAGTGAGGATAACCCGACTGGGGATGTGGAAATCACGTTGGGCTCGGGCGAAAAGAAATCACTTACATTTGCTCTGGATGACGCAAGTGGCCTCCAGTTAAGGAAGACTTTCGTATTCGATGCTAGCAGTTACGCGACCGACATCGGTTTAGTACTGAAGCGGGGGGATCAGTCTATTCCACAAGTCAAGATAACCGTGGGGCCGAGCATCGGCGACCAGGGGATTGGTTATTACACTTTTTATTCCGTTGCTCCAGAAGCGATCTCGAACGTTGGTGGGAAAGTCGAGCGCCACCCCGCTACAAATATTAACGGCAATAAAAATAGCCCCGACAAACTAACGCTAGGTGGATCGATCGATTGGGCAGGTGTGGGCGATACATACTTTGCAATGGTTGCCGTACCGCTTAAACAGACCGAAGGTTTGGAATATCGAACGGTTGCTTATGAACATCAAGCGGCCGGAAGCAAGCCTGAAAAACGATTCTTGATCACCGCACTTGTGCCGGTTCCGGCAGATGGATCGCACACTCTCATTTACGCTGGACCAAAGGATCACTACGTTCTGGAGTCAGCAAGCGCGGACATCAGCGCGGTCGTGCAACGCCACATTGATCTCGACGGAACGATCGACTACGGCTTTTTAGGGTCGGTCTCCAGACCAATTGCCATCCCGATCCTCGTCGCGATTTCTTATCTCAGCAAACTTACCGGCAGTTATGGCGTGGCCATAATTCTCTTCACGATTGTGATCTACTCGCTCTTCTTCCCGCTCAAGTGGCGCTCCTCTAAGTCGATGAAGAAAGCACAGAAACTTGCACCGCGAATGAAGGATCTCCAGGAAAAGATCAAAGGAGTAAAGCAGAACGACCCGCGTTTGAAGGAATTGCAAATGGAACAGCTTCGCCTCATGAAAGAAGGGAATCCACTCGGCGGGTGTTTGCCACTTCTGATCCAGATGCCTTTTCTGTTCGCACTTTATCGAGCTATCACTATCTCATTGGATTTTCGGCAGGCAAGTTTCCTGTGGATTCCCGATCTTTCGGCCGCAGAGCCATATTTGATTCATGTCTTACCCATCTTGATGACGGGAACAATGGTGGTCTTACAATTAGTGACGCCGGCGCCTTCGGCAGATCCATTGCAAAAGAAAATGATGGCCATCGGCATGCCGTTGTTTATGCTTTATGTACTCTGGAGTGCGCCTTCCGGACTGGTACTCTACTGGTTGGTTGGCAATATTGTGGGCTTCGCACAGCAGTTCTTGATAAACCGTTGGACCAAAACGGATGAAGATGAAACCCCACCGAGCAACGGAAAAACCGTGAAGGGTGGAGGTAAGAAACCTGTTACCCCTCTCGTGGCACGCGCATGAGGTTGAACGCTATGACTAACATTCCAGAGCAGGCGGGCGAGTTTCTCGAGACTGTATTTAGCAGCACGGGTCTGCAGTTGGGTGTGAATGTGAGGTCAGGTCTGACCGGACCTGTCTTAGACCTTGATGGTCCAGACGCGGAACTGCTCCAGATACAGACGGGTGAGTTGCTCGAAGCGCTTCAGCACTTAGTTAATCAGGTTTACGGCCGCAATCTGGCAGGGGGCGAGCGCCTGGTCTGTGACGTGCGGGGTTTTCGCGCCACCCGAGAAGCCGAGTTGCAGGCGATGGCAAACCTGGCAGCGAATCGCGTCCGCGAAACTGGAATCGCTTTTACATTTGAACCGATGAGCGCAAACGAGCGGCGAATAATTCACCTTACTTTGGCCAACAGTGAAGATCTATTCACGGAATCAATCGGTGAAGGGTCAGATCGAAAACTGAGAATTGGTCGCAAGCGTTCAACAAATTAGCTCGCAACCGTTTTCCGCTCACCTTAGATTTTCCCCGCTCTACTTCAGTCATGAGTACCATCGTTGCACTTTCCACGCCGATGGGCCGCGCGGCCATCGCTGTCGTTCGGTTGAGTGGAAGCCTTTCCCTCTCAATCGCCAAAGGACTGTGTGTCGAATTAGACAATGTAAAACCCCGATGCGCGACTCTGGCTCAAATCCGATACCCGCCAACCGGCGAGATTCTGGATGAGGTCCTGATCAGCTTCTTTAAGGGACCACACTCGGTTACCGGTGAAGACGTTGTGGAAATAAGCTGCCACGGATCTCCGGCGGTGGTCCGGCAAATTCTGGATCTGACCCTTCACTTAGGAGCACGTCTTGCCGACCCGGGAGAATTCACACTACGAGCCTTATCTAATCGCAAAATAAACTTGTCGCAAGCTGAAGCTATCCGCGATCTTATTGCTGCTCAGACTCAAGCAGCAGTCAAGCAGGCCTCCCGGCAAATAGGCGGTGAGTTATCTACCAGGTTGGATCAGTTCAAGGATCGCTTGATCAAAGTGATCGTCTTGTTGGAGTCAGCCCTTGAGTTTGTCGAAGACGACCTACCTCTCACAGAGGTTAATTTGATCGAAGAACAGTTGGGCGAGGTGCGACACGGGATCAACGGGCTGGCTCAAAGTTATGCCGCTGGCCGACTTCTCCAGGAGGGTGTCAAGGTAGCCATTATCGGCAGCCCCAACGTAGGTAAGTCTAGTCTTTTCAATAGATTAGTAGACCAAGACAGAGCGATCGTTACTCCTCTTCCGGGAACGACGCGGGATACTTTGTCTCATTCGATTGACATCGGTGGCGTGCCCGTCGTTCTCACCGATACCGCAGGATTAAGAGAAACCAACGACGGCATTGAAAGATTAGGAATCGAAAGAACGCATAAGACCATCAATGACGCAGACGTAGTTCTGAATGTGTTGGAGTGCACTAATCAAACTGAGGGAGCGTTGGACCATGCCACCACGATTCCTTCAATCATCGTTCTGAACAAGTGCGACCTGCAGGTTTCGTCGCATGGTCCAAAGCATCAGGAGGGACTTAGGGTTTCTGCGCTTACAGGCGAAGGACTTGATACGTTGCGGGCTGCTATACTCCAGATTCTGAATCGAGGAAACGTAGAGCATGAGGGCTTGGTGATAACCAACGCCCGGCACTACAACTTATTGAACTGTGCCACTCAAGGATTAGATGAGGCGCTGGAGTTGATACGGCGACGAGCAAGTGAAGAATTGATTGTGGTCCCACTGAACAACGCACTGAAATTCCTTGGTCAGATTACTGGTGAAATCACTACAGAGGATATCTTGTCACAGATATTCTCGACGTTTTGTATTGGGAAGTAAAAATGTCATTTGACGAAAACTTCGACGTAATCGTTATCGGCGCAGGCCACGCAGGGTGCGAAGCAGCCTCAGCTGCAGCACGTCTCGGTACTAAGACCGCACTAGTCACTCTCAACCTAGATCTGATTGGCCAGATGTCATGTAATCCCGCGATAGGGGGAATTGCCAAGGGCCATCTTGTAAGAGAAGTAGACGCACTGGGCGGGATAATGGGTCGTGTCATCGACAGGACGGGAATTCAATTTCGATTACTTAATCGATCGCGTGGGCCTGCCGTTCAGTCACCTCGAGCTCAAGCAGATCGAACTCTCTATCGCAATGAAATGCGTAGGGTTCTGGAGGCAACACCACACCTATCGCTGCGTCAGGGAAAAGTAGTCGACCTGGTAGTGCGCGATCGAGTCGTTCATGGCGTTGAGTTAGAGGATGGTCGGCTATTTGGGTGTAAGGCAGTTGTCGTTGCCACAGGGACATTCTTAAATGGCCTAATACATACGGGTCGGCGAACCTATAGTGGTGGACGTACCGGCGAACCAGCTTCAATTGAGTTAGCGGACGCGTTAAAGCGGATTGGATTCCCGGTCGGACGGCTGAAGACAGGAACGCCACCGCGACTCGATGGAAGAACGATCGACTGGGATGCCTTTGAACCTCAGCCCGGTGACAAGACGCCGGTGCCGTTTTCCTTTTCAACCGACTCTCTGGAACAGACTCAGATCAATTGCTACATCGGTTACACCAATACAACGGTACACCAAGCGATCCAGAATAACCTGTCAGAGTCGCCGTTGTATTCGGGGAAAATTCAGGGAATAGGACCAAGATACTGTCCGTCAATCGAGGACAAGGTGGTGAAGTTTTCGGATAAGTCACGGCACCAGTTGTTTCTCGAGCCCGAGGGCCACGATACGAATGAAGTCTATCTAAACGGCTTCTCAACCTCGCTGCCAGCAGAACTGCAGCAAGAACTGGTGCGAATGATTCCGGGGCTGGAAGAGACGAAGATCATTCGACCGGGTTACGCTATTGAATACGACTTCGTTGATCCTCGAGAGCTAGGTCCGGATCTACAGACTCATCGTGTTTCGGGGTTGTTTCATGCCGGACAGATTAATGGAACAACTGGTTACGAGGAAGCAGCCTGCCAGGGGTTAATTGCCGGAATTAATGCAGGCCTTCATACACAGGGGAGGGCGCCGTTTAGGCTGCGAAGGGAAGAGGCTTACACAGGAGTTTTGATAGAGGACCTCATCAAACAGGGCGTTGACGAGCCTTACCGAATCTTTACCTCAAGGGCGGAATACAGATTGGCGCTTCGCTACGATAACGCGGATGCAAGATTGGAGAGCTATGGTCGAACGTTAGGATTAGTCGGTGACTCAGATTGGGAGAGATTTAACGCCAGACAAACCAGATTATCGGTATTGCGGAAAGCGCTTGAAACAACGCGCTTCCGTCGCACTGACCCTGACCACGCAGCGCTCCAGTCGCAGCTAGATAGCGATTTGGGCGACTCTGTCTCACTCGGCCAGCTGGCGAAAAGACAAGGCGTGACCGCGGATTTGGTTCGCGACTTATTACCCGCCCATTTGCGAATAGCTCTTGTTCGGGCAGACTTGGAATCTGTCCTCGCGGATTCTCTGTATGACGGGTACCTGCAATCTCAAAAGCAAGTAATTGAACGCCTCTATCATCACGATGGGCTGCGAATTCCGACAGCGTTGCCCTTTCGTGGTTTAAGCGGCTTGTCGAATGAAGTTGTTGAGCGACTGGAACGAGCGAGGCCGCAGACGTTCGGCGAGGCTCGTAGGATTCCGGGCCTTACCCCGGCAGCGCTTTCCACACTGTTAGTCCATCTTTCCTCGCAACAGAAGGCCTCCTAGACGTTTCACGTGTCCCTTGCCAATGCTTCTCGCGGACGAAACGGGACACGTGAAACATCTAAGTCTCGATAAAACGACAAAATCTGTAAGCGTGAGTGGTTCAGGGATGCCCGCGTGTGTTAGTTTACCGTCAAAACCGACCTGGCAGGGGATGCTTCACCCGCATATATGGCCAAGACAATAGCCGTTGCCAATCAAAAAGGAGGCGTCGGCAAGACAACAACTGCGGTTAATCTGGCGGCGATAATTGCCGGCTCGGGATTCCGTGTGCTTCTCGTCGACGCTGATCCGCAAGGGAATGCTACTTCAGGGATGGGTATTCAACGCGGAAGCTTCAGAAAGAACCTGTATCACAGTTTAGTGTTGGATGAGCCTCTCGCTGGATTGATTCTCAAGACCGAGATCCCCTCGCTGTTCGTTGTTCCCGCAAATAAGGATCTGGCGGGTGCTGAGATCGAACTAGTCGAGATGCCGCACCGCGAGTCTCGCTTAAAACAAGCCCTGCTAACCGTTGAGACGGACTTTGACTACTTCATTATCGATTGCCCACCCTCTCTTGGTTTATTGACACTCAACGCGCTAACCGCCGCGAAGTCTCTGTTGGTGCCAATTCAATGCGAATACTACGCACTTGAAGGGGTGACGGAACTGTTTGATACCCTGGCTCGAATTCGTAGGCTGCACAACCCAACGCTCACAATCGAAGGGCTGTTGTTAACGATGTACGACGAGCGAACCAATCTCTCTTCAGCCGTGGCGGCCGATCTTCGCGATTTTTATGGTCAACAGGTCTTTCAGTCAGTTATCCCGCGCAACGTCAGACTTGCCGAGGCGCCCAGCTATGGAAAACCAATCATCACTTACGACCCGCATTCAAAAGGCGCCGAGGCCTACTCGCAACTAGCGCGGGAAATCATTTCGAGGGAGATCATTTATGAATCGCAAAGCGCTGGGGCGGGGCCTGGGAGCACTTCTGGGTTCGGATCAAACGATTAATGTAGGTCAAGAGTCGCTCGAGATCGACTTGGACTCTATTGACTCCAGCCCTGAACAGCCGCGAGCTCGGTTTGATGAAGCCGCCCTTGAACGGTTGGCAAACTCAATTCAGGAACACGGCGTCGTTCAGCCCGTGATTGTTCGCCGCCGGGGACTTCGTTACGAGCTTATCGCTGGAGAGCGAAGGTGGCGAGCTGCGCAGAAAGCCGGTCTAAGAAAAATTCCTGTAGTCGTAC
The DNA here is from genome assembly GCA_036004125.1 of Pyrinomonadaceae bacterium. Lineage (GTDB taxonomy): Bacteria > Acidobacteriota > Blastocatellia > Pyrinomonadales > Pyrinomonadaceae > PSRF01. The sequence goes on from DASYRR010000066.1 coordinate 25,752, forward strand.
GGGAGGTTCAAGACCACGAGCTCCTGGAGATCGCGCTAACCGAGAACGTTCAACGCGAGGATCTCAATCCAATCGAAGAGGCGTTGGCTTATCAGAAACTAATTGAGCGGGTAGGACTGACTCAAGAGGCGGTTGCAATCAAGTTTGGACGGGACCGCTCATACATAACAAATTATCTTCGATTGCTTCGACTGCCAAACGATGTCCAGCGACTCGTAGAAGAAGGGCGGTTGTCAACCGGTCACGCGCGAACGGTACTTGGCTTACCGCACGAAGATCAACAACGAAGAGCTGCAAGACAAGTTATTGAGAAGGGGCTTTCCGTAAGAGCCACCGAGGCACTCGTAAAAAAGACCCTGAGCCGCGACACAGATCGCGGTACTCAACCCCGGCCTGTAGTTAACGATCCAAACGTGCGAGCGGCGGAGACCAAGCTTCGACGCCTGCTGGGAACTCAGGTGAGAATACTTCAAGGGGCAGTGGACGGGCCAGGGAGAATCGAAATAGCCTTCTTCAACACCCGAGACCTGGATCGGATTTACGCAGCCCTCATAAAGTCTTCTAGTGAAATGTAGATTGTATAACTGTCGGCTTCTTGCTAACAGAAGCCCGGCCGCGCCAGTTGTAAAATATAGAAGTGAAATCGTTCTTGGGCTCCAATAGGCGAGCCTAAGGACTGCATTATTTGCACAGGGGCCTTCGGTTGACCCACTAAAATCCACCATGTTAGACTCGCGCGCTTTTCAGACGCACTAACAAATTCACTGTGAGGATCGCGATGTTTTTGGCGGAAAGCTCTATTCAGCTGGTGCCAGATGGAACGCTGTTGCTTCACCTATTAATGGTGGCGCTCATGGTTGCTGTCCTCAATCGCACCCTCCTCAAGCCAATCAACAAGATTCTTGCGGACCGAGATAAACACATACTAGGGCGGGTCGATGAAGCGCAGGAAATGCGTCAGCTAAAAGAGCAGAAGCTGGACGACTACAACGCGGCGTTACGTGAGGCGCGGTCGGATGGCTATCATCTTTTGGAGACGGAACGCGCTCAAGCACTGAAGGAAAAGGATGAAAAGGTCCGAGCGTTCAAGGAGGAAACCAGAAGCATGGTTGCCGATGAACTCCAGGCAACTCAAAATCAAGAAGGGAAAGTTCGCAAGGAGCTAGAAGGTCAAGCCGAGAGCCTCGGAGCGATTATTAGCGCCCAGATACTTAGTGGTAGCAGAGGCCAGTAAATCTAAACAGAATTACTCTTTATGTCATTGATACTGATGCCAGAATGGATTGAGTACCTGAATTATCCAGGGCTTGAACTCTGGAAGTTTGCCAATCTAGCGATTTTTGTAGCTGCCGCCATCTTCGTGTTACGCAAACCAATAAAGAACGCATTATCTGCAAGACGCGAGAGCATTCGCAAGGAACTGCTGAAAGCTCAAGAAGCGCGCGACAAAGCGGCGGAACAACTCGCCGAAGCGGAGAGATTATTGGCCCATCTTGATAAGGACGTCGAAGCTCTGCGACAGCAAGCACGACACGAAGCAGAACTCGAGCGCCAACGCCACGCCGCCGCCGCCGACCTCGAGATCGAAAAACTGAAGGCTCAAGCTGCGCGCGAGCTGGAACTGGCTCGCAAGACAGCACGGAAAGGATTGCAAGAGTTTCTGGCAACTCGGAGCATTGAAGTTGCAAGACAGTCAGTGGTTAGTCAACTGAGCCCGGAAGATGACGTCCGACTGATTAAGCAACGGGTCGCCGAACTGGGGAGGGCCAGAGTTTGAGTCTGCAGACGATAGCGCGACGTTACGCGTCAGCTTTGGCGGAGGTGGCGGTTGAGCGACGTGAAGAAGCCCAAGTTCAACAGGAGATCGATGCCTGGGCCTCACTTATTGACGGGAATGCTCAACTTCGCGAAGTCTTCGCAAATCCCACAATCCCTTACGATCAGAAGTGCAAGGTGTTGGAAGAATTGATTTCACGAACACGCGTTCGCGAAACAACAGGTTCTTTTTTGCGAGTACTTCTGAAGAATCAGAGACTGGCCCAACTAAAACATGTAGCGGAGCGCTTTGGACAGGTGCTAGACGAACGCAGGGGAGTAGTTGCCGCAAACGTTACCACAGCCCGTCCTATTCCCGATGAGCTAAAGACTACACTGCGGGAAACTCTGGCGTCCTCGGTTGGGCGTTCCGTTCGACTTTCGTTTGCAACGGACGAGGCGATCATCGGCGGAGTTGTTACTCAGATCGGCTCGACAGTTTTTGACGGCTCGGTACAAGGTCAGCTTGAACGTCTTGCTGCTGAACTTGTGAACCGCTGAGCGCACGCGGAATTGATTAGAGGAGATCATGGAACCTTTACGAGCTAGCGAAATTAACGAGATCATTCGGAAGCAGATCGAAAACTTCGACACTGGCGTGACGGTGACCGAGGTCGGAACCGTAATCAAGATTGGTGACGGAATCGCGGAACTCCACGGTCTTGAAAAAGTGATGGCGGGCGAACTCCTTGAGTTTCCACACAATGTGCGTGGCCTGGCGCTGAATCTGGAAGAAGATAAGGTTGGTGCAGTTTTATTTGGTGACTTTCAGACAATCCGCGAGGGCGATCTCGTAAAACGAACGGGCAGGATCATGCAGGTTCCTGTCGGGGAGGCGTTGGTTGGCCGCGTTGTTGATGTACTCGGAAATCCCATTGACGACGGTGGCCCAATCATTACCGATCACTATTATCCGGTCGAGCGAATCGCCCCTGGTGTTGTGGATCGACAACCGGTGAAAGAGCCTCTCCAAACTGGTCTCAAAGCAATCGATGCGATGGTTCCGATCGGTCGTGGACAACGCGAACTAATTATTGGTGATCGCCAGACTGGTAAGACGGCCGTTGCCGTTGACACAATCATCAATCAAAAGGGAAAGGACGTTATTTGCATCTACGTTGCGATAGGTCAGAAGGCTTCCACAGTCGCTCAGGTCGTGAAGACGCTGCATGACTTTGGCGCCATGGAATACACGATCGTTATCAAGGCGACGGCTTCTGATCCAGCTGCGATGCAATTCCTCGCACCCTATTCGGGCGCGGCTATGGGCGAGTACTTCCGCGATAATGGCAAACATGCGTTGACGATCTATGACGATCTTTCAAAGCAGGCTGCGGCTTATCGCGAAATCTCTCTGCTCCTTCGCCGACCGCCTGGGCGCGAAGCATATCCAGGAGATGTGTTCTATCTGCACTCGCGTTTGCTGGAACGGGCAGCAAAGCTCTCAGACCTAAAGGGGGGCGGCTCCTTAACGAGCTTACCTATTATCGAAACGCAAGCAGGCGATATTTCTGCATATATTCCCACAAACGTCATCTCCATTACTGACGGCCAGATATTTCTCGAAGCGGACCTTTTCAACAGCGGTTTTCGTCCAGCAATCAACGTCGGCAACAGCGTTTCGCGTGTGGGCGGTTCCGCTCAAATCAAAGCCATGAAACAGGTGGCCGGAACATTGCGTCTCGACCTGGCCCAGTTTCGTGAGTTGCAGGCCTTCGCACAGTTTGGCTCGGACCTCGACAAAGCCACTCAGGCACAACTTGCTCGTGGACAACGCCTGACAGAGATACTCAAACAGCCGCAATACCGACCGATGGATGTTGAGAAGCAAGTGCTCGTGATTTGGGCAGCGACCAATGGGTATGTCGATGACATCGCTGTTGAGGATGTCCGAAAGTTCGAAACCGATCTTTTGGACTTTGTTCAGAACTCACATCCAGGTCTTCTGGCCGACATCAGTGAGAAGAAGAATCTGACCGACGACCTTCGGAAGGATCTAAAACAGCTACTGGAAGATTTTAAGGAAACGTGGAAACCAGAGCGCGCAAAGGGAGCTCCGACAGTTCAATCAGCTGCTGCAGCCCCTGCGGCGACTGCGTGATTAATTCGCGATGCCTAACCTCCTGGACATTCGCCGGCGGATTAAGTCAGTTAAGAACACGCAGCAGATTACGAAAGCCATGAAAATGGTTTCTGCTGCGAAGCTCAAACGGGCTCAGGACAGAGTTGTCACTGCGCGCCCGTTCGCTAACAAGATGATCGAAGTTCTCGGAGAATTGGCGAAGCGAACCGACGAAGACTTCCACCATCCATTGCTCGATCTTCGCGGCGATGAAAGATATGTATTAGTGCTGATCACTGCCGATAAAGGTCTGTGTGGCGCCTTCAATACAAACCTGGTCAAAGCAGCTCAATCCTTCATCAAAGATAATCCCGAAAAAAGCGTTGAGATACTGGCAATCGGTCGTAAGGGTCGCGACTTCTTCCGTAATCGCAATGCCGTCATGGCCGGGGAACACATCGGACTAACCGGGAAAGGACGCGTTGAGTTTTCGGAAGCTCTGGACGTGGCCAGATCCATAATCAAGCACTACTCCGAAGATGAAGACATAGATAAAGTCTTTTTGATTTACAACGAATTCAAGTCGGTCTTGCAACAGCGCGTTGTGCTGGAGCAGCTCTTGCCGGTCGCCCGGACCAAGGAAGAAGAGCCGGAAGCCAAGTCGCCGCAACCGGTCTCGTTAGTCGATTACATTTATGAGCAACCACCAGCCGAGATGTTTGGGCAACTGTTACCGCGTTTGGTGGAGACACAGATCTTTCGTGCATTGCTGGAGTCAGTAGCCTCCGAACAAGGTGCGCGAATGACAGCGATGGATTCCGCCTCGAAGAACGCCAGCGAACTGATTGACAGTCTGACTTTGAATATGAACCGGATTAGGCAGGCCGCAATTACGAATGAGATTATCGAAGTCGTATCCGGTGCCGCAGCGTTGTAAGAGCAAGTTAAGTTTGAGTGATTTCGACGATGGGAAGCGGACAACCGCTTCCCATTATTCTTGAGCGAATCACTTTCTGCCTATGCGAGACCAGTCTCTTAAAAGGTTTCTTAGTCGCTATGTTCCGCTTCTCGTTTGGCTGGTCTTTATATCGTTTGCTTCTTCAGGCGGTTTCTCTGCATCGAATACTTCCCGTATCATTGGCCCGCTAGTCCTCTGGCTGTTTCCTAATACATCTCCCGAACGACTCGAACTAATTCACATAGTTGTGCGGAAGATCTCGCATTTTCTGGAGTACGCAGTTCTTGGCTTTCTTGCTGCCAGAGCTTTTCGTACGTCGCCGTCCGTTGGCTTACGACAACGATGGTTCATCCTCGCACTGGGACTCATTGTTGTTTACGCTTTCCTGGACGAGTATCACCAAAGCTTTGTTCCGTCGCGCACCCCGTCCATCGTCGACAGTTTCATCGATATCCTCGGGGGATTGACAGCCCTCCTTGTATTGCGCCGGCACCAACGCGCTGAAGGCTCATCAAATTGATTCAATTCAGCGTATAATCCGGACAAGCTACTTATCTTGTGGAAACGAATGAGACTTAACAAATGGGAATACTTGACCGATTAAGCCCAAGCTCGCAGTTCATTGAGGTAATTGAATGGCTGGATGAAACCAGCAACACCCTCGTGTATCGATTTCCAGTGAAGGACCAGGAGATCAAAAACGGTGCGCAACTGATTGTACGTGAATCGCAGGCGGCCGTTTTTGTCTCGGAAGGTCAGATAGCGGACATGTTTCCGCCAGGTCGTTACACCATCGACGGTGGAAATACGCCCATTCTTTCCAAGCTTGGGGCGTGGAAATATGGCTTCAATTCGCCGTTCAAGGCAGAGGTCTATTTCGTCAATACCAAGCAGTTCACTGATTTAAAGTGGGGCACTCCCAATCCAATCATGATGCGCGACACGGATTTCGGCATGGTCCGTCTGAGAGCCTTTGGCATTTACACAATACGAGTTGCTGATCCGAAGGCTTTCATCAAAGAGATCGCCGGCACAAACGCGCGCTTCATCACCGAAGATATCCAGGGACAACTCAAACGCACTCTAGTAGGCGGTTTTAGTGACGGACTTGGCGAGTCAAAGATTGCCGCTTTGGATCTGGCTTCCAACTACGACGAACTAGGCAAGTTCACGAGAGAGAAACTAAATGAAGAGTTTAAGACACTCGGCCTTGAGCTCACGAAGTTTGTCATCGAGAACATCTCGCTGCCACAGGAAGTGGAAGCCGCAATGGACAAGCGAACGTCGATGGGGGTGATCGGCGACGTCGGAAGATACGCTCAATTTCAGGCGGCCGATGCAATGCGCGATGCGGCGCAGAATCCTGGTGGAGCAGCTGGAACAGGTGTAGGACTGGGCGCGGGGTTCGCTATGGGCAATGCGATGGCTGGCGCGATGTCTGATGCGATGAAGCAGTCGAAAGGAAGTAGTGGAACCGGAGTCGCCTGCCCTAAGTGTGGAGCGGGTAACACGGAGGGCGCCAGGTTTTGCAACGAGTGTGGCGCTAAGTTAGAGCTGGCAACGCAAACAGTTCCATGTGTGAAATGTGGCTCGCCTTTGGAAGCGGGTGCAAAGTTTTGCAACGAGTGCGGCACGAAACAAGAAAAGTTGAGTTGTCCGAACTGCAAAGCCGAACTGTCGCCTGGCACCAAGTTCTGCAATGAATGCGGACAGAAGCTCTGACCATCAGGTTATTGCAGATTGTAGATTGCAGATTTCAGATTGATTCCCGGGGAATAGTCTGCAATCAGAAATCTGCAATCTAACAATCTGCAATAAAGCTGGCCCTTTGCATGCGGTACCCAACCGCGTGCTATCCTTTTCCTCCCCTTGTAGAAAAGTTAGTTCGAGAGGAACGACTCATGTTAAGAGCGCTCAGGCGTCCACGCCGTGTTGTCATCACCGGTATGGGTTGTGTCACGCCTTTGGGTATCGGGCGCCAGAACTTTTGGGACGCGCTGGTTAGTGGAAAAAGCGGAGTCCGCAGGATTCAATCATTTGACGTTTCAAACTCCTCCGTACAAATAGCCGCCGAAGTACCCGACTTTGATTGGGAATCGCACATCAGTCCCAAAGATCGGAAGCATGTTCCTCGCACTGTTCCACTCGCCCTGGCGGCTGCTCGAGAAGCACTCGAAGATGCACGAATCTTTCCAAACGATCTTTCGCTGGACGATCGACGCGGTATCGGCGTCGAATTGGGTACTGGTGGTGGCGGGTTGGCATTCACTGAACAGCAATATGAATATTGGTATATTGGACCACCCAGCAAGGCAAGCGTCTACACAATACCTGCCTCAACTCATGGGGGTCTCTCGAGTGAGTTGTCCATGGCCTTCGGTCTCCGCGGTTTGTCACACATTGTCTCAACGGGTTGCACTAGTTCTACTGACGCACTCGCCTACGCAGCCGAACACATCGCGGTTGGTCGACAAGACGTAATGTTATCGGGCGGAGTCGACGCTCCGATCGCTCCTGGAATTCTAGCGGCGTTTAATCTGATGACGGTTCTGACCAACGAATGGAATGATGAACCTCATCGCGCCTCGCGACCATTCTCACGCAACAGATCAGGAATTGTGCTGGGCGAGGGGGCGTGGATCTACATACTGGAAGAACACGAACATGCAAAAGAGCGAGGGGCGAAGATCTACGCTGAAATCACGGGATATGGCGCGACTTGTGACGCTTATCATCGAGTTCGCCTGGCCGAAGACGGTGACGAGCCGGCCCGCGCTATGAAACTGGCGTTGGCAGATGCCGGGCGCGAAGCGCGTGATATCGACTACGTGAATCTACACGGCACATCCACTCTATTAAACGATCGGATTGAAACGAGCGCTCTGAAGTTGGCGTTTGATGGCTATGCCAGACGCATCCCAATGTCTGCAACTAAATCTCAAGTTGGTCACCCGCAAGGCGCAAGCGGTGCGGCAGGTATCGGAGCCGCGTTATGTGCAATGCATACGAGCAAGATCCCGCCAACCATCAATCTGGATGAACCAGATCCTGATTGCAACCTTGACTATGTTCCCAACGAAGCTCGTGAAGCAGATGTGCGCATCGCGCTCTGTAACTGTATCGGCTTCGGTTCGAAAAATAGCGCCCTCATAATCGAAAGAGCGGTCTAGTCAAGTGAGCGATTAGAAATCATGTTTCAGCGATTCAAGCAACGAAGCTACAAGCCCGAACGCATCGATATCGGCGACTACACGTTTGAGGAATACGAACGCTGTATTGTCGAACTCCAGCTAGTCAATCGTTGGCTCGGCGATGCTCGAGTGTTACGCGATACGCTCCTGCGTGACGTGACTGCGCAAAACTTAGCAGACTTCTCAGTGCTTGATGTCGGTGCCGGCTCGGGTGAACTACTGCGCGTCGCCTCAAATTGGGCTCATCAAAACAAGCGCAGGTTGCGAGGAGTTGGCCTGGAGTTAAACGAACGATCAGCGCAAGCAATAATGGAGGAGTCAAACAGTTCCATAAATGCGGTCCGTGGAAACGCTCTGGCACTACCTTTTGCCGACGCACAGTTTGATTACGTTATCTGTTCACTCTTTACCCACCACTTTGTCGACAAAGAAGTCGTCGATATTTTTCGTGAGATGTCTCGAGTCGCCCGCCGAAGAATCTTCGTAATCGATCTCCATCGGCATCCAATCGCTTATTTGCTTTATACGACTGTCGGAAAACTCTTTCTTCACACCAGTCTGCTGCGTGAAGACGGCGCTCTTTCAATACTCCGGAGTTTCACTGCTGATGAGTTAAGTGCTTTAGGGCGCGGTGCGGGTTTGCAGCAGATCTCCGTAACGAGGCACTTTCCATTTCGGCTCGTGCTCAGTGCGGTTGCCGATGGAGCAACGGCGTATAGCGCGCCAAGAATTCGCACAAATAAGGCGGCTTGATTACAGGTGTTGACCGCGGGAAAAAACTACGACGTCATTATCGCAGGTGCTGGGCCAGCAGGGTCCAGCGCGGCGATTCATCTTGCCAATCATGACGTCCGAGTCTTGCTCGTCGAGCAAAAGTGCTTTCCGCGCGCGAAACTATGTGGCGAGTTTATTTCACCCGAATGCCTACCGCATTTTGAAAGGCTCGGAGTTCAGACTGCAATGCAGTCGTCTCATCCGGCGCCCATAACCGAGACCGTTTTCTATTCTCATAATGGCCGACGAATCGTCGTTCCGAGTCGTTGGTTTGGCGGCGTAGTGGCGTTGGGATTAAGCCGTTCCGAAATGGATAACAATCTGTTGAATCGCGCCAAATTACTGGGCGTCGATGTTTTGGAAGATGCCATTGTCAATGACGTGATAGAGGACGGCAACGTAGCGTGCGGTGTAAAACTCAAAATAAAACTTGTCGAAGAGGAATATCGAGCGCGTGTTGTTGTTGACGCAACCGGCAGAGCAAGAGCCTTAGCGCGTCGCGTGGATTCTCATCACGGAATAAAACCAAAATTGGTTGCGTTTAAAGCCCATCTTCAAAACACGCTCGGTTCACCAGCGGCCTGCGAAATCTACTCTTATCCCGGTGGGTACGGCGGGTTGAACACCATTGAGAATGGACTAAGTAATCTTTGTTTCATTGTCGACGCGTCCCAAGTGAAGCGCGCCCATTCAGATCCTGAAACAGTCATGCGCCAGAACGTGATGCTCAACCCCAGGGCAGCGTTGACACTTGAACGAGCGAGCGTTTGTACAGATTGGCTGAGCGTCTCGCTCGAGAGTTTTGGCCGACAACACGCAAGTCCGACGATCGGACTGCTGGCGATTGGCGACTCTGCCGCCTTCATCGATCCGTTCACGGGCAGCGGAATGTTAATGGCACTGGAGAGCGGGCAGCTGGTGTCTGAGGTAATTGCTCGCCATCTGCACAGATCAAAAGGAACGGCTGGAATCGCTTCACTTTGCGCTGATTACGCGAAAGCGTACCGCCAAAAGTTCGACTCGCGTCTTCGCATTTGTGGTCTTCTGCGGCGCGTGGCGTTTAGGCCCACCCTCGCTCAACTGGCGATAACTGTTTGCAGCGCAAGTGATCAATTCAGAGGTTGGCTGGCCCGTGCGACACGGTCCAGTGTTAAGGACAAAAGGACATCTGTGCGCCCAACCTAAAAGAGATCCCGCTTGCTATTACCAAACATCATAGCGTCATAAACCGGGCCGATAACTGCTTGCCACACAGACTCTTTTTAGAGTAAAAAGGCTGAGCAGTTGAGGTCTCCCTCTGTCATCGCTTCATTCTCCGGAGGAGCCACAACATTCAGGACGCACTCCCAGCCGCCCAGAGCAATTATGAGGAAGACATCTCGTCCAACTGCTCAACGGAAAGATCAAGATTCTTAAAGTCAGCCCACACGAGTTACAGCGTTCGTAAACAGTTAAGGAGAATACGACGATGTTTGTATCCCTAAAGACCTGGCTCATCAGATCAGTTCATTTAACTCTTCTTCTCACAATCGCTCTTACATTTGCGAACGTTGCCTACGGGCAGACACAGTCGGCGGCAGCCGACCTAGAGGGTGTGGCAAAAGATTCAACCGGTGCAGTGGTGCCGAATGCGACTGTCACCGTGAGAAATCCGGCAACCAATCTCACACGCACAGCAACCACCAACGACGAAGGGTTTTATCGAATCGTTAATCTAACGCCAGGTGACTACGAAATTACGGTTGAGGCAGCGAATTTTAAAAAGGCAGTATTGACGAAGGTCAACATAACCGTGGGCCAAACGGCGACGATCGACGTCACCCTGGAGCCGGGACAGATCACAGAGATTGTCACGATCTCGGATGCAACGTCGGATATTGTCGAAACCTCAAAGACCGCTGTCGCGACCACGATTGATCAGCAACGCATCAACAATCTCCCGATCAACGAACGCAACTACCTTTCGTTCGCACTTACCACCTCTACAGTCGGTCGTGACAATGGTCGTCCCATCGGACCAGCGCCAACGACTGGTTTGAATTTTGGTGGACAACGCGGCAGATCGAACCTCGTTCAGGTAGACGGCGCTGACAATACAGACAACTCAGTCAACGCGTCGCGCTCAACGGTTAGTCAGGAAGCAGTGCAGGAATTTCAGGTGGTCACGAATTCTTTTGCGCCGGAGTTTGGTCGTTCGGCGGGTGGTGTTGTAAACGTCGTTACTAAATCAGGTACGAATGATCTGCACGGGAACATGTTTGGGTTCCTTCGTCATCGCAGTTTTCAGGCTCGGAATGCTTTTGCGCCAATCGAAGATCCACCATTTACACGCACTCAGTATGGATTCACTATTGGCGGTCCACTCGATCGGGATCGTACGTTTTTCTTTTTTGCGTTCGAGCAGCGCCGTAGAAACGAATCGGGCTTCTTTACCAGCGACGTTTCGCGCGGCATTACTTCGTCCGCAACGATTCCTGTAATCCCGGGCCTTAATCCAATTGCGAGAACGTTCGCCAATCTCACACCGGCGCAAGTCGCATTTGTCAACACTCTGGTGGCGAGCGGAAATCCCACCGCAATCTGTGGAGCCCGAGCGTACGCTTTCTTTGCGTCCAGTGGCGGTACGACTGCTTTGACCGGAAGCAATCCATTGATATCACCTAATGATGGCAGCGCGTGTCCTGCAATTAGTCCCATTCTTCCAGGAACGATTGGACCGCGGTTCATCTTGTCGGGGGCACCGGTTCCCTCCAGCACGGCAAACGCTGCTGGTCAACTGATAGCGTTCCGCCCGCTCAACACTTTGCAACGCGTGTTTCCGATCACTGATCGGACAACGTTCAATTCGATCCGTCTTGACCACCTGATTACCAAATCGCATCAGTTTAGTTTCAGGTTTGGTTACAATCCGAGCACCATCAGTGGCATTCAGGTCGAGTCACAAAACCAGTCGCTTGGACAAAACGATTTTTCGCGCACCGGCATTCAAACGCTTCGCGACTTCTCCGCTGTCACGACACTAACTTCGACAATATCGAATCGGGCAATCAACGAAGCCCGTTTTAACTTTGGCGAGCGCCGGGCAACTTTCAAGTCCCAGAATGGCGATGCGGTGGCCTTTAATATTTCAGGCACGGCCTTCATCGGTCGCGAATTGTTCTCACCGGTTATTCGAACAGAAACACGATACGAGTTTACTGACAATATCAATCTCGTGGCCGGTAATCACAACTTCAAGTTTGGCGGCGACATTGCATTCGTGAGAATTCCGGAAGCGATCTTCGAATTGAATTTCGCAGGCTTGTTCAACTTTGGCGGGTTGGCGGCTACCACGCTCAACGCGGCGTTCGCCGGCGCCCCTGACTTTACGCCGGTTCAGCAGTACGGGCTTGGCTTCCCGGCTAATTTCATTCAGGGTTTTGGTAACCCTGTAAGCAGTATCAGCAATAAGCCAATGGCATTCTTTGCCCAAGACTCATGGAAGGTTCGTCCGAATATCACGTTGAACTACGGCGTGCGCTATGACTACGAACTCACAGAACAAGTTCCAACGCTGCCTCTAAGGGACCCGTTGTCGGGAATCACTTTGACAGCTGACCAAGTCCTGGCGGCCCAGGATGCCATGGGTGTGCAACAGGGCTTTCCGCGCGACAAGAATAATTGGGCGCCGCGTGTAGCAATCGCATGGGATCCGCAGAACAACGGCAAGACCGTCGTTCGTGCAGCCTTTGGCATCTTCTACGATCACCCGTTGCTGGCGATTGCCTTCAACTCCGATATCGCTGACGCAGTTCAGCAGCAGCAAGGAATCTTGACTCCCGGAAGTCCGGCGATAATTGATCCGGTTACCAAACAACCCATCTTGTTAAACGCGGTCCAGGTTTTCCAAGGCACTGTGTGTTCACAAGCGAGCCTTTCCCCACTGTGCCAAGGTTTCATCGCCGCAAACGGTCTCCCTGCCACCTTTCAAACGCCCGGTGTAGCCGCAGGGGCTCAGTATCAATTCGGTCGCCAACGATTCAACGATCAAACGTTCCCGGGCTTTGGTCCGGTGCTTCCCTTCACACTACATGTACAGAAGGACTTTGAATACGCTTACGCAAATCAAGGGAACTTCACGATCGAGCGTGAGCTGACAAAGGACATGACGCTGTCAGGAAGCTATATCTATGTCGGCGCTCATCACCTGCCTCATCCGCTCGACATCAATGCCCCACGAACGGATCTGCAGATTCAGAATTTCTTCCGTCTTGCCGGCCGCAATCCGGTTAGCACGACAGAACCACTGGCGTTCTCGATTCCGACGTCTGGTGCCCCGTGTCCGGGCGGTGTACCGCTTCAATGCTTCACGCTGGCGACGCCGACCGGAGCACCGGCTTATCCAAACGCGGGCCAAACGTTCGCGATCATCGTTCCCGGAATGATTACTGCACCACTTACGAATCTTGGAAGCAGAGTGGTGAATGCTGGTATCGCTAACTTCTTCCGTCCCAGCGCGCCAAACTACTTCCTTGCCCAGGCACTGTCAGGTGGTTTAGTTTCGCCCGCGGTCCTGAACGGAGCCTTGGCTGGTTCGCTGCGAACTCCTGGAACCATTTCTCCATTCGGCTCGATCAACGCACAAACGTCCGATGGCAACTCGCTCTACAACGCTTTGAACGTAGACCTGAAGAAGCGCTTCTCGAATCATTTCCAATTCCTGGCTTCGTACACATGGTCACACTCGATTGACGATTCTTCGGACTTGCAAACGTTGTTGCTGCCACAGGACAACCGCAACTTCGGAGCTGAGCGTGCCGACTCGTTGTTCGACCAGCGACACCGATTTGTATTCAGTAGCGTCATCGCTTCGCCGAGTAGTTGGAGGCAAGCGGATGGTTTCCATCGGTTCTTATCGAACTTCACGGTCGCTCCGATCTTCGAAGTGTCGTCAGGCCGGCCGTTCAATATTCTGAGCAATCAGGATACGAACAATGACCAGTCGAACCAGACTGATCGTCCAACCGTTTTGGCAGACGGGACGCTGTGCGTTGCCGGCACCGCGGGCTGTGTCGGTTTGATTAGCGGCGGAGTTTTCACCAGCGGCAGTCTGGCGCGCAACTTTGGAATTACTCACCGGTTCATGTCTGTTGACCTGCGTGTAGCGAAGTTGGTGCCGCTAGGTGAGCGTGTCCGACTCGAGTTGATTGCCGAGGGCTTCAATCTCTTCAACCGTTTCAACGAGGCAGCGGCGTCGCCATTTATCGATGACGTAAGAGCAACCAACCTGCGAGCGGGAAATGGCCGCTACTTCAGCAGGTCGACAGCAGCCTTCGATCCGCGTCAATTCCAGTTTGGTTTGAAGCTGAATTTTTAGCCACAGATTTACACGGATAAGGGAGTCTCCTTGGAGTGCGGGGACCTGTCACCGCTTTGGTACATGGCGTCGTAAATGCTGAGAACCGCTGTACCAAAGCGGTGACAGGTCCCCGCACTCCAAGGAGTCGTCCGAAGCTGAAAGGAACTTAATCAGAGTTTACTTCAGTTTGTCGTGGTGCATACGTTCGGCTCCTTTCGGATCCGAACGCCCTGGATGGCTAACCAACGACAAACTTAAAGTTTATCGGACATTGGCAAACTTACGTCCACTGCTAGCATCCGAAGGAAGTCTAGTGGAAATCCGGAGTCTGAGCTTTCAAACCTAACCCTCTCCCGAATACAATCGTGATCCATCATGAGTAGATCTACCCTGATTCGACAAATTCTTGGCGTCAGTGCCGCTTTTCTCCTAACGGCATCCAGTTTGGCGGCCCAAACCACGAGGCCCCGGCGAACGGGCAAGCAAACGCAAAAAACAACGGCGTCAGCTGAAAAGCCAGCCGCCGATCCATTGTTGAAGCCTCAGCCAGTGCAATCACCGACCGCGAGGAAGACCAATCCCAACGATCCGTTGCTGACGGTTCAGCCCGTTAACCCTGTGGCGAACACGGTAGCGCCGGCAGACACGCAACATGCCTACGCCCTACTGGAGCAAAAGCAGTTTGCGGC
>DASYRR010000067.1:0-5046 GCA_036004125.1 Pyrinomonadaceae bacterium
TGCGGGGACTTGTCACCGCTTTGGTACAGGACGTCGGTGGTTTTGGTTCGCTGTACCAAAGCGGTGACAAGTCCCCGCACTCCAAGGAGGCGCCCGGTTCTTGGCTGCGTTGTGGTGCCGATGTTCCTGAGCTATATATAAAAGGACAACAAGAGTCTGTGAATAACAAGTCGAAGGAAGGTAACAATTCATGCCTGCTTCCATTGAACTCGAACGACGTCTGCGTTGGGCCGATTCTGACGCTGCCGGACGTTTACACTTTCCCCGCATCTTCGAGATCGTGGAGGAGGCTGAAAGCGAACTTGTGCGTAAAATCGGGTGGCCAATGAATCGGAGCATGGGTTACGATTTTCCGCGCGTAAACATTGAATGTCGATTTATGCGGGTGCTTGAGCTGGATGCCTCTTTCAAGCTGCGCCTGACAGCCGGAAGGTTGGGTCGCACCTCGATCCGTTATGACTATCAGGTCTTTGATGCTGTCGGCGAATTGGCGATTGATGGAACTATGACTCTGGTCGTGCTACAAAATGGTAAGCCTACTGAGATCCCTGCATCACTGCGTGCGGCGCTAGAAAGTGAAACGGCGTATACGTCTAAGTAGAGAAAGCATGCCAACAGCCCAACTAACGTTGCAAGCAAGAATCCAAACGGTCAAAGACACCCTCGACGCCTGGGTGCGCGAGGTAATCGCATGGCACTTCGATCCGGCTACTGGTTGTCCCTTCTGGCTACGTTATGCGGAAACGCTCGGCTGGGATCCGCGGAAAGAAATTCATACCTGCGATGACCTGGCCAAGATCGGACCTTTTCAGGATGAATGGCTTCGAGGTGGTCCCGTTCGTCGTTGGGTGCCAAAAGGTTATGGCAGTCGACCTGTTTATACGTTTGAAACTGGCGGCAGCACTGGCGTACCCAAATCGCGCATCAACATCGAAGACTTTCGTCTCGACTACGAAGCCTTCAGCGATACCCTGCCCGACGAGTTCTTTCCCAGGGGTTCAGATTGGTTATCACTCGGACCGACAGGTCCACGGCGCTTGCGGTTGGCCGTCGAACACCTGGCACAGTATCGCGGCGGCATTTGTTTTCTCGTAGATCTCGATCCGCGTTGGGTGATCAAGCTTCTAAAAATGGGTCAACCGAAAATGGCTGAACAGTACAAGCAACACGTCGTCGAACAGGGGCTGACGCTGCTACGTGCTCACGACAACATCCGTTGTCTGTTTACGACTCCAAAGCTTCTCGAAGCACTCTGTGAAAAGGTGTCACTGAAAAAGCTCGGCATTACGGGCGTTTTCTGCGGTGGTACAGAAATGACTCCACAGTTTCATCGCTTTGCAGTCGAAGAACTCTTGGAAGGCGCATACTTTGCGCCAACGTACGGCAACACGTTAATGGGCCTGGCTGTGCATAAACCTCGCCAGGAGGAAGACAACTTTGCGGTGATCTACTATCCGCCTGTGCCCAGAGCCGTGATTGAGGTAGTGGACCCTGAGAATTCCGACAGAGTTGTCGACTATGGCGAGACAGGTCGCGTGCGGCTGACGACCTTGACGAAAGAATTCTTCATGCCGCGCTTCCTGGAGCGTGATGAAGCTGAACGAGAACCACCTTGCGAGCAATATCCGTGGGATGGAGTTCGTAACGTTCGTCCGTTCTCGAAACTGCAGGCCAACGTAGTGGAAGGGGTGTATTGAGCTAATGTCCGATATGCTTTAGCTTGTCGTTGATCGGAGTGGGTTGGGCCGCAGATTTACGCAGATAAACGCAAATCAGACAAACATAAGACTCGCTTTCTAAGATTCTTTTTGTTCCAATCAGCGTTTTTCCGCGTAAATCTGCGGCTCAATACTTCTGGCAACGACAAGCTAAAGCATATCGGACATAAATCAACAATCGGCAATTGGCAATCGGCAATAACATGATCCACGTTCCCATTCTTCGTCACGGCCAACCGTACAAGAGTCTCGACATCGCGGTCGCACGTCATTATCGAACGCGCGAACCCTTTGTTGCTGTCAGTCAGGCTAACGCTGGCTTGATTCGAAGAGATCTTCGCGACCAAAAATTCGCGCGGGAGAAACTCGCCCAACTGTCCACCGCCGAACTGCTGGACATCTGTGGCCGAGCTGCTGAGAGTTTCTTGAATGGTGACCTTTCCCTCGGCGACGACCTCCAATCACCTGGCGACTACGTGCAACAAGTCTCGGCAACGACCGGGATGCCACACGTCATGGCTCGGCGAAATATGAAGAAAATCCATGGCGTGCTCGCAGAAATGGGAAGTGTTCTGAATGGACTTACGCGAAACATTGCCTGGGATTTACTCGACCGCGGTTTCGGAGAATTCGAAGGCAGGCCTTTGAGTTTTTATCCTCGTACGGAATCACTCGGTGTCGTGCTGCCAAGTAATTCACCCGGGGTGCATTCGTTATGGGCGCCTTCAATTCCGTTGAAGATTCCACTTGTCCTAAAACCCGGCAGCGCGGAGCCCTGGACGCCCTATCGAATCATTCAAGCTTTCATTAGTGCGGGCGCACCACACGAAGCATTCTGTTTCTACCCAACGGACCATGCTGGAGCTGGTGAGATTCTCAGTCGCTGTCAACGAGGCATCATCTTTGGAGACACTGCTGCAACTGGCATTTGGAGTAATGATCCACGTATTGAAGTTCACGGTCCTGGCTACAGCAAAATCGTCATCGGCCAGGACAGCATCGACGATTGGGAGAAATATCTCGACGTCATGGTTAGTTCGATTGCCGATAACGGTGGGCGATCCTGTATCAACGCCTCCGGCATCTGGGTGACGGCACACGCTGAAGAAATCAGTGAAGCGCTAGCTAAACGCTTAGCGTCAATTCTGCCGTGCGCCGAGGATGACCCGCAGGCGCAACTGGCACCCTTCGCCGACGCAGGAGTAGCAACACGTATTTCGCAGTTGATAGATCAAGGCCTGACAGGATCTGGCGCTCGGGAAATTACCGCCAATTATCGTGAAGGTGATCGACTCGCGGACCGATACGGATGCAAATACCTTTTACCAACAGTCGTACTTTGTGAAAGCGTAGAGCACGCGCTGGCCAATCGGGAATTTATGTTTCCGTTTGCCAGCGTAGTAAAGGTAACTCGCGATCAGCTTCCGAAAGCACTCGGCCCCAGTCTCGTTGTCACCGCAATTACTAATGACTCCGCTTTGATTCGCGATCTGGTGACATCGCCAAATGTCGATCGTCTCAACCTGGGCCCCGTACCGACAAATCAAATTGGTTGGGACCAGCCACACGAAGGTAACCTCTTCGAACATCTTTACGCACGCCGAGCTTTCCAGCGCGCAGTCGCCGTTTGAAAATGTCGTCTCGCTAATTGCCGATGAAGATTCTTTATCTGACAGGCGGGGCCGGACAGATGTATTGCGGTAGTTGTCTGCGCGACAACGCGTTGGCCACTGAATTGATCTCGCGCGGTCATCAGGTAACACTCCTCCCGGTTTACACACCAACACTGACAGATGAAGAAAACGTAAGCTACGAGAAAGTTTTCTTTGGTGGCATAAGTGTCTACCTCGAACAGTATCTGCCCGTTTTCCGCAACTCGCCAACGTGGTTGGACCGTTTGTGGGATTCTAAGCCAATGCTGCAAATGGCCTCGCGTCGATCGATCTCGACAAGTCCAAAAATGCTTGGTGAGATGACCGTCTCGATGCTCAAAGGCGAAGATGGTTTTCAACACAAAGAGATCACTAAGCTCCTCGACTGGCTGAAGCGAGAAGACAGGCCGGATGTCGTTAGCTTGCCGTATTCGCTTTTGCTGGGGTTGGCAAAACCGATAAAGGAGTCGCTCGGTATACCTATTTGCTGCACTTTGCAGGGCGAGGACCTTTTTCTTGAGGGTTTGCAGGAGCCTTACCGTTCCACATCGAAGGAGTTGATTCGAGCGCACCTCAAACACGTTGACGAATTCATTTCTGTAAGTGAGTTTTACGCGGACTTCATGCCCGGCTATTTAGGGATTCCGCGAAACCAGATTCGAGTCGTACCGCTCGGGATCAATCTTGAAGGATATGAAAGAAAGAAGAAAGTAGACTCCAGGCCGCCGCGTATAGGCTACTTCGCGCGAATAGCTCCCGAAAAGGGATTGCAGGTTCTTGGCCGCGCCTACCGGCGCGTGCGCAAGAGCGGTCAATTGACTGAAGCTCGTTTGGAGGTTGCCGGGTATCTAGCACCCGAACACAGGAGGTATCTGGAGGCTATTGTACGTGAACTGAAAGAGTGCGGACTCGGCGAAGAGTTTACTTATCATGGCGTATTGAATCGAGAACAGAAGATCTCATTCCTGCAGAGCCTTGATCTGCTTTCAGTTCCGGCAACGTACGACGAGCCGAAAGGAATTTTCCTACTTGAAGCCATGGCTTGTGGAGTTCCGGTAGTTCAGCCGCGGCGCGGAGGGTTCACGGAGATTATTGAGAGGACAGGTGGTGGGTTGTTAGTTGAGCCCGACAATGTTGACAGCTTGGCGGCGGGAATTCTGAAAGTCGCGCGCGATCCGGAACTCTCAGAACAACTTTCGGACAATGGCTTTGCCAAAGTTCGCGAACACTACAGCGTTGCACGGATGGCTGACAGCGCGCTCGAGGTGTATACGAGTTTGCTGCAGTTCACTCCGGAGGAGTGACATGTTTATAGCTCCAGAATCTCCCCAGGCCTGCTTCGTTCGGAGGAGCGGACAAACCTTTGCAAAGCGGCACGATGGTGTGTCCGCTCCTCCGAACGAAGCCGGAGGTCAGAGGTGGCTGCGAGCTATAAACATGCTGCCCCTCCGGGGCAAGGCAGCGCGGGCTCAGTTTCCATGACCAACCCATCGAGTTTTTATTAAGACGCAGAGAAGAACACTAGTTTTGAAAAAGGGAGACTCTTTGCTCAAGGTTGAGAACGTTTCCAAAGAATATCCAACACCGAGGGGACCCTTACGGGTCTTGTCGGACGTCTCATTGTCGCTGTCCCAGGGTGATGCCATATCGATCATGGGACCGTCGGGAACCGGCAA
>DASYRR010000068.1:0-19059 GCA_036004125.1 Pyrinomonadaceae bacterium
GGCCGAGCTGCGATAGTCACCGGTGCGACTCGTGGTATCGGTCGAGCGATCGCCCTTGAACTGGCCCGACGCGGCGCTGACGTGGCATTCAATTACGCTAAGAGCGCTGAATCCGCGGAGACTCTGAAAACAGAGCTCGAATCTCTGGGTGTCCGGGCGTTGTCCTTTCAATGCGATGTCGGCAACACTGAGGCTGCCGCCGAGATGGTCAAACAAGTTAAGGACTCCTTCGGACGAATTGACTTCCTTGTAAACAACGCCGGCATCACACGAGACAATTTGATCTTGCGAATGAAGGAAGACGACTGGGATGAAGTGGTCGACACAAACCTAAAGGGCGCGTGGAACTTCGCCAAAGCTGCGCTGCGTACGATGCTGCGCCAGGACACAGGGGGTTCGATACTCAACATCTCGTCGATCAGTGGTGAAGTGGGAATGGCCGGCCAGTCGAACTACTCAGCTTCGAAAGCAGGGATGATTGGTCTGACAAAAGCGCTCGCGAAAGAGGTTGCCAGTAGAAGAGTCACTGTGAACGCACTGGCGTTGGGAATGGTCGCGACTGACATGGCGGGCAAGCTTGATGAAAGTTATCAAGCAAAAATTATGGAACAGATTCCGCTGGGACGATTTGCAGAAGCAGATGAGGTCGCGCGGATTGCCGCTTTCCTGATGTCTGATGATGCTCGTTACATCACTGGCCAGGTGATTCAAGTGGACGGCGGCCTGGCGATGTGAGGAAGGGTGCGGCTCCTTGGAGTGCGGGGACCTGTCACCGCTTTGGTACATCGAATCTCAGTAACTGCCACTCCCTGTACCAAAGCGGTGACAGGTCCCCGCACTCCAAGGAGCCGCACTTCTACTTAATCGCTTTCACATTCTCCGGCTTAGCAAACAACGTATCCGCCAATTTCTGGTTGTATTGAATCGACTCGTAATTGATTCGAGTCGACTGAGTACCGTTGATGAAGTGATCTAGCACCCACGGTGCAGTGACACCATCGATGGTAATGAATTTGAAGAACTGATCCTCTTCCGTGGTCTCTTCCTCATCGCCACTATCTGCATTCTTTCGTGTGCGCTTGTAGATCGCTTTTGCCGGCAATCCGTCTTTGGCACCAAACTCGTATTCGACCCAGAAGCCGCTGGAAAATGTCAGGCGAATCGTCTCGTTTCGTTTCGCGAGACCTGCCTCTCGCCGGCCAACGTAAACAATTTTTCCGCCTTCCTTTTTCCAGGAACCGCGTAGCAGGTTTTCCAAACTGGTTCGCAACGAAAGTTTGAAACTCTCAATCTGCGCAGGCCCTTGATCAGTGATGGTTTTCACCGCGCCATCAAAGTTCCACCCAGTATTTCCAACATTCGTTTGAATGGTTCGGATTCCAGCGCCGGTAAACTCTGTGCGTTCACGATCCGGATACGCAATGTAATCAAGAAACCGCGCGGGAATCTGAGACATGCCCTGGCTGAATGTGGTGTAGAAACCCTTGCCGATAACAGTATTTACATTGAGGTAAGCTGGTCCGCCCAATACCTGAATTGCTTTGTCAATAATTTGCTGCGACTTTTCATCTACCGAGGCAATTGGAGCCTCAGCAGATGTGGCTTGAGCGGGCAGCGGCTGAGCCAAGACCGCTCCAATGAATAGCAGGACCAACAGACGCGTAATCATGAGTTGAAGTGTAGCAAAGAAAACAGGGTTTCAATGAACGTGTCACTGAAACCCTGGTTATTAAAAACTACAACCGTAAAAGTAAGGAGTAGAGGTTCGAAGTCTGTGCTCAGGCTCAATTGAACTCGGGTTTATGACTTCCATTTGTTTTCACGACCGTCTCGCCGTTCTCCACATCAACGCGGAAACTTGACGACGTTTTCCACATCCCAGTGATCGGCAGTTTCACTTGTTCATCTATGTGCCGCTTCAGAAAGCGTGCGCCGTAAGCTGTATTGAAGCCTTTTTCGGTCAAAAGGTTTATCGCCGCTTCGGTAACTTCAACATGTTTACCTTGACGTTCCATCTGCCGCCGTAGTCTTTCGAGATACAACCTGGCTATCTGCCGAACTTCATCCATCGTCAATGGCGAAAAGACGACGATCTCATCGATACGATTACGAAACTCCGGTGAGAAGCGCTGTTCCGACGCTTTCATCACTTCGTTCTTTACGGCGCGAAAGTCTGCTGCTGTCTTCGTGCCAAAGCCGAGCGGCTTCTCAAACTTCTTGAAATTCTCAGAACCAAGGTTAGAAGTCATGATGATGATCGCGTCTGACAGATAAACCTTCTTGCCACGACCATCCGTGAGCCAGCCCTCGTCGAACGCCTGGAGAAACAGGTTCATCAAGTAGGGCGAAGCTTTTTCAACCTCATCGAGCAGCAATACCGTGTACGGATTCTCGCGCAGCTGTTCCGTCAGAATTCCTCCGCGTTCGGAGCCGACAATTCCGCGAGGCATACCGATCAGCTTTTCTATGCTGACGGTCCCGTCGCTGTATTCCGACATGTCGATCCGAACCATTTTTTCTTCGTCACCGAACATGAACTCAGCCACAGCCTTGGCCAATTCGGTTTTGCCTACACCTGTCGGACCAAGGAAAAGCAGCACACCATCCGGTTTGTAATGCGACTCCTTCAATGGACCTTTGTTCAGCCGTAAACGCTGGGCGACAGCTTTGATCGCTTGGTTCTGCCCAATCACACGCTGGCTGAGCATCGCTTCCGTCATCGCGAAGCGGTCGGTAGTGTCGCGGAAGATCATGTCGCGAGGAATCCGTGACTCTTGCGAAATAACTTCAATGACGTGCTCTGGTTTGACGACCAGTGTCTGTGGCTCGTTAATCTCCACCTTGACGGCCGCTGTGTCGAGCCAACCAATTGCTTTATCAGGCAAGTGAAGATTGCGGATGTACTTGGGTGCCATTTCCAACGCAGTATTAATCGCGTCGTCTGAAATCTTCACTGAATAGTTTTTCTCTAAGCGTGGACGCAGCCCCAGAAGTATTTCGCGAGTTTCGTTGATTGACGGTTCGGTTACTTTGACCAGGCGAAAACGTCGAGCCAATGCTTCGTCATCGGCGATGTACTCTTTGTACTCGGAAATCGTAGTGGCGCCGATGATACGCATTTCGCCGCGCGCCAGAGCCGACTTGAACATATTGGCAGCGTCGGAAGAGGTGCCTAAGGCTGCTCCTGCGCCGATGATCGTGTGGGCTTCGTCGATAAAGAGAATCAGGTTATCGCGCTCTTTAACTTCGTCGATGATCCCTTTTATTCGCTCTTCAAACATACCGCGAAGCATTGTTCCTGCAACCAGACCACCCATCTGCAACTGAACAATGTGCGAGCCCTTCAATCGAGCTGGAACCTTTTCGGGCTCAAGTTCAATCAAGCGTGCCAGGCCTTCGATAACTGCAGTCTTACCAACGCCAGGTTCTCCTACAAGCATCGGCGAATTCGCACGCTCGCGATGACAGAGGATCTCTATGATCTGTTGGATCTCTTTTTCTCTGCCTATCGTTGGTGGAATTTTGTCAGCCCGCGCGAGGCGATTAAGAGAAACTCCGAAGTGCTTCAAATAAGGCGGGAGTTCAAACTTCTTGCGGTTCTGCTCTTCTTCTAGTTCTCGTTTTTGAACCTGAGCGCGAACGTTCTCCAACACGGCATCGGGATTTGCTCCCATCGTTCGCAATACATCAACGAAAAGACTCTCTTGATTACTTAAGGCTTCAAAGATATCCGTTGCTTCAATGGTCTTGCGACCCTGGCTCCGAGCTCGTTCCATCGCTCGCTTAAACAGATCTGTAGTATCTGAGCCAATACGAAAACCTTTTCCAACGTGCTGCTGCCGGCTACTGGTCAATCGCTTCTCGATGGCCATTTTCACAACCACAGGATCCAGCGAAAGTTCGCGCATGGCAGAATTGAACATGTCAGGCTCCTCAACGGTCAAAGCCTGAAGAATGTGTTCGACGGATACGAAATTCTGGTCCCGCCGCCGCGACTCGTCCAATGCATGTTCCAAAATGCGTTGACCGCTATCGCCGAATTTGTCTTTGTATGAACCTAAATCAACCATATTCCAATTTACGACCGTCGCCCCTTCTTGGTTCCTCTTTGCGACGGTAAGTGCTCACTTTTAAACAACTAACTGAAAAATTCTAACCCTCCGGTTAGATGTCATCAGCATAAGCGCCGTTGCGTTTCAATGCAATAACTAATACCGGCAGGAGATTCCCTGCAAATCTCCGGCCGTTTTGAAGATTGCGTGATTGCGCGATTGCAAGATTGCGGAATTGTTTACAGATTTGTAAGTATCGAAATTGCAGGTAAGAATTTCGCAATCCCACAATCTCGCAATTCCTTAATAGTCGTAGTCATCGCCTCCAGGCATCGGAGGAGCTGCTTTCTTTGGTTCCGGCATTTCAGTAATTGCCGCATCCGTTGTTAGCAATAGACCCGCTATTGAGGCGGCGTTTTGCAAGGCAGTACGCACAACCTTCGTAGGATCCATGATGCCTGCTGCCGCCAAGTCCTCAAATTCACCGGTTACGGCATTGAATCCCTTGTTGCCTTTGAGCTGTTCCACTTCCCCGACAATGACGGCGCCTTCCTTTCCGGCATTCTCGGCAATTCGGCGTAGTGGTTCCTGCAACGCTCGGCGAACGATTTTTATTCCGGTAGTCACATCCGGATCGTCGACTGAATAGTTATCCAGCACCTTTCCGGCGCGAATAAGCGCAAC
Organism: Pyrinomonadaceae bacterium; assembly: GCA_036004125.1. GTDB lineage: Bacteria > Acidobacteriota > Blastocatellia > Pyrinomonadales > Pyrinomonadaceae > PSRF01. The sequence goes on from DASYRR010000068.1 coordinate 4,737, forward strand.
CCCTCCCCCGGCGACGATACCTTCCTGGGCAGCAGCCTTGGTGGCATTCAACGCGTCTTCGACACGCATCTTCGTTTCCTTCATCGCTGTTTCGGTTGGAGCACCAACCTTAACTACTGCGACACCGCCGGCGAGTTTAGCCAAACGCTCCTGAAGCTTTTCGCGATCATATTCGGATGTGGTTTCTTCGATTTGCCTGCGAAGTGTTGCTACGCGACCCTGAATCGCTTTTCGATCTCCGCCACCCTCCACGATCGTCGTTGTTTCCTTATCGACGATTACTCGCTTCGCCGAACCAAGGTCGGACAACGTAACATTCTCGAGTTTGATTCCAAGATCTTCAGTGATAACGCGTCCGCCCGTGAGGACTGCGAGGTCTTCCAGGATGGCCTTGCGTCGATCGCCGAATGCGGGAGCTTTTACTGCGCATACCTTAATCGTTCCGCGTAGTCGGTTAACTACGAGGGTGGCCAACGCGTCACCTTCGACTTCTTCCGAAATAATCAAAAGAGGGCGGCTTGCGCTGACGGTCTGTTCGAGCAGTGGTAGGAGATCCCGCATCGCAGAAATCTTTTTCTCGTGAAGCAGAATCAACGGGTCCTCAAGGCTTGCCTCCATCCGGTCCGCATTCGTTACGAAATACGGAGACTGATAGCCACGGTCAAACTGCATTCCCTCGACGATTTCCAATTCGGTTTGCAGTGTCTTCGACTCTTCGACAGTCACGACACCGTCTTTACCCACTTGCTCCATCGCGGCCGAGATTAGCTTTCCGATTCGAGCGTCGTTGTTTGCTGATACAGTTGCGACATTCGTCAGCTCTTCAGTGCTTTTTACTTTCTTCGACATGCGTTCCAGTTCAGCAACCACTAATTCAGTAGCCTTCTGAATGCCTTGTTGCAGGGCCATCGGATTGGCGCCGGCCGTAACATTTTTAACTCCCTCACGAAAGATGGCTTGAGCTAATACAGTTGCCGTAGTTGTACCATCGCCTGCCTTATCATTGGTTTTGACGGCGACTTCGCGCAACATTTGCGCTCCCATGTTCTCGTATTTGTTGTGAAGCTCGATCTCCTTAGCGACAGTTACCCCATCTTTTGTGATCACCGGCGAGCCAAACTTTTTTCCCAGAACGACATTCCGACCTTTCGGTCCCAGCGTAACGCGAACTGCGTTCGCCAATACGTTCACGCCTTGAAGCATTGCGTGACGCGCTTCCTCACTAAACTTCATCTCTTTTGCGGGCACTCCTCGTGTCTCCTTCTCAACTAGACTAGTGAAGAACTGATTTTGTTATTCGGTTGCATTTCTCACTTGCTCCGGAGCGGCTCGACCAACCTGAACACGGGCCGGACGGAGTAGTCGCTCACCGATCCGGAAACCACGGCCGTACTCGGCGACGACCTTGCCTTCCATTTCTGAATTCGCCTCAACAGTATCAACTGCTTCGTGTAATTGCGGGTCGAAATGTTCACCAATCGACGAGATTGGTTCAACGCCGGCGCCGGTCAGAGCATTCTGAAAACTGGTTGCGATACCACGTATGCCGTCCAGGATAGCTTCATGCGAAGCCTTTTCGCTGGTCGCCTCAATCGCGCGGTCAAGCCCATCCATGACCGGAAGCAGGGAAGCGATGAATTTCGCTTTTTCAGCTGCCGCTCGTTCATCTGCAGAACGATTCAGTCGTTGCCTGGTTTCATCTGTCTCTCGTTGTAGTTGCTGACGCAGTTGGTCGAAGCGGGCTTGCACTTCCTGGACCTTCTGCTCGGCCGCCTTGGTGCGCGCCTCGAGCTCCTCTACATAGGAAGGTTTGAGACTTGGTTGGTCAGCGTCCTTGTTTACCTGTTCGGCACCCTCTGGGTCCAAAGAGATCCGACGGCGATCGGTGACCCGTAGTTGATTCTCTGCTTCATCAATCGGATGCTGGCGGTTTCTTCGAATCATTCTGCAACTCCCCTTTGCTCTATCACGCTACCCTAATCTCCACTCGTTTTGACTTTTGCTCTTTGCGTTTAGGCAGTCTTACTTGTAGCACGCCTTCTTTGTACTCAGCTCCTATCTGAGCTTGATCTACGGAACCGGGCACGGTGAACGTCCGGAGAAATTTTCCGCGTGGCCTTTCAGTTCGCTGCTTCGTTGATTCTTCAACGATTCTGTCTCCTTTAACTACGAGGCGGTTGTCGTCAATATCGATTTCAAGGGCCTCGCGGTTGACACCGGGTAAATCGATTGCGATTAGATAATTCTCCTCAGTTTCGTAGATGTCAGCTGCGGGAGTCCAGTCAGCGCGCTCGAATTCGTCACCCGTACTTGAATCGTTCCGCGCACGACGCTGTGTAGCATCTTCAAAAAGCCGGTTCATTCGGTCTTGTAGCATCATTAAGTCCTGTAGCGGATTCCATTGTTGAGACATACGTTCTGTTTCTCCGGATAACAACTAAGCAGCCGCGACTGCAGAGTCTTGCTTGAACTCCATGCTGTCGCCAGTGGCCGATAACTTGATCGTTTGGCCCGGTTGTATCTCGCCCTGAAGTATTTTTACCGCGAGCGGGTTTTGAATAAACGTTTGAATGGCGCGTTTGAGCGGACGGGCACCGTAACTCGGGTCATAACCTTCGCGCATCAAGAGATCCTTGGCTGAGGCGTCGAGTTCCAGATAAATGTTCTTTTCGACCAGCATGTGGCGAAGTCTCTCAAGCTGTACATCGATAATTTTGCTAATTTGATCTCTGGAGAGTTGGTGGAAGATCACCACGTCGTCGATGCGATTGAGAAACTCCGGTTTGAAGTGGAGCTGCAATTCCTGCAGAACCGCTTCGCGAACTTGTTTTTCATTTCCTTCAGCCGCCTGAATTTCACGCGACCCGAGATTTGAAGTCATGATGAGCACAGTATTCTTGAAGTCTACCGTGCGTCCCTTTGAATCAGTTAGTCTTCCGTCATCAAGAATCTGCAGTAGTACATTAAAAACATCACTGTGTGCTTTTTCGATCTCGTCAAAAAGAACCACTGAGTACGGACGACGACGAACTGCCTCAGTTAATTGACCACCTTCCTCGTAGCCCACGTAACCCGGTGGAGCGCCAATCATTCGAGCCACCGCGTGTTTCTCCATGTACTCTGACATGTCGAGCCGGATCATTGCGCGCTCATCGTCAAACAAAAACTCTGCCAGCGCTCGCGCAGTTTCAGTCTTTCCGACGCCCGTGGGGCCGAGAAAGATAAACGAACCGATCGGACGATTCGGATCTTGTAGCCCAGCACGCGCGCGCCTGACAGCATTCGCTACCGCAGTCAACGCTTCTTCCTGACCGATGACGCGCATTCCTAATCGCTCTTCCATGGTCACGAGTTTTTGCATCTCGCCTTCGAGCATCTTGGAAACTGGAATACCAGTCCACTTGGCAACGACTTCCGCGACGTCTTCTTCATCAACCTCTTCTTTCAGCATGACACCGTCCTGCTGAAACGTTGCGAGTTTGTCTTGTTCTACTTTGAGCTTTTGTTCCAGCTCCGGAATTTGTCCGTACTGAATTTCTGAGGCTCGTCCTAAATCACCTGCATTGCGCGCCTGCTCAAGCTGCAGCCTCAATTGCTCGAGCTCCGCTTTCGCCGTGCGCATGTGATCGATTGCTTCCTTTTCGGATTGCCACTTCGCCTTCATACCCGAGGAAGTCTCTTTCAAATCGGCGATGCGCTGTTCGATTTCCTTCAGCCGACCTTTTGATTTGTCATCCTCTTCGCGCTGCAACGCCTGGCGTTCGATTTCCAGCTGGATGATTTCTCGTTCAAGTTGATCGATATCCTGTGGTAGGGAATCTATTTCAATACGGAGTTTTGAAGCAGCCTCGTCGATCAAGTCAATGGCTTTGTCGGGAAGGAAGCGATCCGTGATATAGCGATTGGACAAGGTTGCGGCCGCGACGATTGCGGAATCTTTGATGCGCACACCATGATGAACTTCGTACCGGTCTTTCAGGCCGCGTAAGATCGCGATCGTGTCTTCAACAGTCGGTTCACCAACATAAACCTGCTGGAAGCGCCGCTCGAGCGCCGCGTCCTTTTCGATGTGCTTCTTGTATTCGTTCAGCGTGGTAGCACCAACACAGCGCAGTTCGCCCCGGGCAAGGGCGGGCTTCAACATATTTGAGGCGTCGATTGCGCCTTCCGCCGCTCCCGCGCCGACAAGCGTGTGTAGTTCGTCAATGAAGAGAATTAGCTGACCTTGCGCGTTCTCGATCTCCTTTAAGACAGCCTTAAGTCGATCTTCAAACTCGCCGCGATATTTTGCACCGGCGAGCATCGAACCAAGGTCGAGAGCGACGAGGCGTTTGTTCCGCAACGTCTCCGGCACGTCTCCCGAGACAATGCGCTGAGCCAATCCTTCAACGATAGCTGTTTTGCCAACACCCGGTTCACCGATCAGTACAGGATTGTTTTTAGTTCTACGCGACAGAACTTGGATGGTCCGGCGAATTTCGTCATCCCGCCCAATCACTGGATCCAGTTTTCCGCGGCGAGCCGCATCTGTCAGATCGCGGGCATACTTTGAGAGTGCCTGATAGTTTTGCTCAGCGTTTTGATCGGTGATTCTTGTGCCACCGCGCATCTGTTCGATGACCTTGAGCAAGTCATCCTTGTTAACACCGTGCTGGCGGAGAATCTTTCCTGATTCGCCGTCCTTCTCTTCAACCAGAGCAAGTAACAGGTGTTCAGTCGAGATGAACTCGTCCTGCATCTTGTCGGCCTGTTTTTGTGCTGCGGTAAATGCCTGGTTGGTTCTTGGACTGAAGTACTGCTGACCACCCTGTACTCGAGGAAATCGAGCGACCGCCGCTTGCAGGTCATTCAAAATTACGGCGACGTTTGTTCCGAGCTTTCCGAGGATAGGCCTAACAATACCTTCGGGCTGCTCGAACATGGCAACCAGCAAATGTTCCGGCTCTACCTGCTGATTAGTATTGCGCTCAGCCAGTTCGATTGCCGACTGAATTGCTTCTTGTGCCCTGAGGGTGAACTTATCTAATCGCATCTTTGATTCTATTAACTACTGAATTCAGAGAATCGAACGGGCTCGCCAATGCATCCCAAACTGCGGCGAGCCCGCTCACAAAGCGCCCCCTCTGTTTTTTAGCTTCCGCTGGAAGCTTTCGCCTTGCTGGTTTCAGCCGTTGTCTCAATCGTCTTGGGTGATGTAGCGTTAGCACCACTAACTTCAATACGACGAGACTTCGCTTCTTCACGCTTCGGCAACGTCACTCGCAGAACGCCATTGCTGTATTCCGCCTTCGCCTCATCGCCGGAAACGGTTTGCGGCAGCGTGAACGAGCGAGTGAAGGATCCATACGAACGTTCCACTCGATGATAGTTGTCACTTTCATCCGTTTTTTCGAATCGGCGTTCTCCTCGCAGGGTGAGTAAGTTGTTTTCGATGGAGAGGTCAAAATCCTCCTGTTTCATTCCAGGGAGTTCTGCCTCAAGCACAATCTGGTCCTTATTCTCATAGATATCGACGCTCGGAGCCCAAGCCCCGCGGCCGATTCCCTCGTCGCCAAAGTCGCGAGTGAGATTGGTTGAAAACAGACGATTCACTTCTTCCTGAAGGCTTCGCAGATCTCTGAACGGGTCATACCTCACGATTGCCATAGCAATTCTCCTCCTTATATTCCTTGCAGACACGCTCGATGCCTGACCCTAAATCGAGGGCCAACCAGCTGAGCGCGATGCCATAATAAAGATTGAGTGTCACGTTGTCAACTATGTCTCGGAGGTCGATTTTACGGTTTATTCTCGACTTATCATGGTATGGGTGGCATGTTCGAATGGGAAATTGCAGGCATCTTAGTTGGGGTATGACCGCGGCTAAGAAGTTCCTAAGAAATCCCAAAGAAACGCTTGATTGCGGATAGGATGCCGGCTGACTCGTCGCTTGAGGACGTCGAGGCATCGGTTTGTGAGGCTAAGCCCTGCCTACGTTCGCTCATAATGAAACTCAGAGATTCGACCAAATCCGGGTTTGTATCAAAGACCCTTTTCATTGCGGAATGTCCAATCTCGAGCACCTCGGTCTCTTCAATCGCCACCACATTGGCAGTGCGAGGTTCGCCAGTAAATAAGGCCATCTCCCCGAAGAAGTCACCGTCATTTAAGGTGGCCACAGCTCTGGACCGTCCATTTTCATTAACTTGGACTCTGACGCGGCCACTATGTACGACAAACATTGACGAGCCCGGGTCGCCGGCTCGGATGACTGTTTCTCCGGGTGCGAAAATGTGTCGGACGGCTGCCTGCGCAAGCATGCCCGTCTCCTCGACAGAGAGTGGCGCAAAAATGTCCACAGCAGCGAGGCGTTCTACGATGGCGCCGCCATCTCCTGCCCGGAGCCCTGCGGCATGTCTTCGCTCGATCTGAAGGGTGCGAGTTGGGAAAGCGAAGTTCAAGCCGGCGCGTCGAAACGCGTACCAGATTCGCTGACGAATGAGTGCATCGGTGTCATTGTACTTGGCGTAATCATCCAACCAATATTTGCATTCATACTCGACGCCACTGTCGCCGAGATTTCTTATTCGTACGATAGGTGTGACCCGGCTGGTAACGTTATCGGCTTCGCGTACCGCCTCTCGCACAACGTGAATCGCCTTGGCTGGTGAATCCGTGTACAGAGTATTAAAAAAGACAAGCCGAGCATTCAGGTTGTCGCGCGGGCAAACTTCTATCGGCTCTTTCGCGGCACTGGAGTTATTAATAAGGACAATGTGGTTCTGAAAAGTGCGAATCTTGATCGCGCGCCAGCTTATTTCTTCGACGACACCTGTGTGACGCTGCGCCCCAACCGTGATGACATCTCCTACTTGGAAAGGTCTGTCAGCTTGCAGGGAAATACCGGCGAAGAAATTGCCCAGTGTGTCCTGGAGTGCAAGACCGAGAATGACGCCGAAAATAGCGGAGGTCGTAAAAAGAGCGCCAAGATTCGCGTTGGGGAATTCGACAGAAAAGATCAGCAGAAACAGCAGCGAGAAAGCAACGATTGAAAACACGTTCTGTACTAGGGTGGGCGCATCGAAGCCTCGTCGCAGTCTGAACATTCCAAAGACGAGAAAGTTCAGAGCTCGGACCAGGATGTACGCCAAACCGCCGAGCAGAACTAGTTGAATCCCCGCAACGATCCTTTCTACTGCGGCGATTTTGTCGAGTTGCAGTCCGAGAATCAGCTTTTGCAGATCCGCGTCGAAGTGCCTGACAAGATATAAGACAAGCACAATGATAGCCGCGTTAACGACCAGGAGTATTAGACTATTCTTGGATTTCCGTCGCTTCACGTCTTTTTAAGCATCCTTTTATCACCGATTAATCGACTTGGCGAGAGCAAAGCTGTTACAAGTGAATCAGGTTCGGAAACAACGTCACTAATAGATAAATGAGAGAAAGAGCGGTAACGACGATAGCAGTCAACCACGCAGCCAGATTGTAGAGTGTGCCGTTAACTCTGTTTCCCATCAGCTCTTTGTCATTAACGAGTCGCAAGACGGCAAACAAGACGACCGGAAGAAGCAGACCGTTTATCACCTGAGTAACCAGCAAGACACGTATCAACGGAAGGTTAGGGATTACGGCAATCGCTGCCCCGACTGCAACAAGGAATGTAAACGTCCCAAGAAATATTGGTGCCTCTCTGAAACTCCGCGAGACGCCTTTTTCAAAGCCGAGCGCTTCGCTTATCGAATAAGCAGTTGCGAGGGGCAACACCCCAGCGGCAAGCATCGAAGCTCCAAACAAACCGATACCGAAAAGTAGTTCCGCATATCTGCCGGCCAACGGACTCAATGCCCGAGCGGCGTCTGCGGCTGTCGAGATTTGAATACCGTTTCTGTGCAGAGTTGCGGCCGTTGAGACCACGATGAAAAAGACAATCAGAATCGCGAACACTGTGCCAACCCAAACGTCAGTCTTGGTCTTGCCATAGTCCTCTGGAGTCAGGCCCTTTTCGACGACAGACGATTGAACAAACACCTGCATGTAAGGTGAAATTGTTGTGCCGACGATAGCCACAAAGCTAAATAGAAAAGCGTGTTCCAGCGTGAACGTTGGCCTCACCAGGCCAACGGCGACGGCTGTCCAGTCGGGCTTCGAGAGAAAAGCGGACACGATGTAACTGAGAAATACCAACGACATTAGCAGAAACACTCTTTCCACACGCTGGTAGGAACCCTTGACCACAAGCCACCAAATAACAACTGCTGCCAGCGGGACCGAAATAAAGCTAGGCACCCCAAACAATTCCGTAGCGGCTGCGATACCAACAAATTCGGAAACAGTCACTCCGGCGTTTGCTACCAACAGCGCGAGCATCACTAGTGCTGTCCAGCGAACACCGAAGCGTTCGCGAATGAGGTCCGCCAGGCCTTTACCGGTGACAGCACCCATGCGAGCACACATTTCCTGCACGATTCCCAGGCTAATTGTGATTGGGATCAAGATCCAGAGTAGTCGATAACCAAATTCAGCACCGACCGATGCAAAGGTAGCAATTCCGCCGGCGTCGTTACCGGCGTTTGCAGTGATCATCCCGGGACCAAGAATGGCGAGGTAGGTGAGTAAGCGCTTCCAAATTCCAACACTGCGCACACCACGGGCGCCGCGTCGCATTAATCGACGTCCGGCAGCTCGAACTGCTGCGCGTGGTTCTGCCACTTGGAGGTTCTCCGTCGTTCATATCGGACATTATTAACCAAACAATTTCGGCAAACGTTGTCGCCAGTCCTTTGGCAACAGGATTTCCATAGCGTCGTCTACCGTAATGATTCCAAGAATGTCTCCCGAGTCATCGATGACTGGCAGTGCCAGCAAGTTGTACTCAGCAATTCGCTGAGCAACATCCCGCGCCGGTTCATCTGGATCTGCTTTTTGAAACTCCGTCCTCATTGCCTCTTCGAGAGGCATTGAAGGATCGGCAAGAATCAAACTGCGTAACGCAATCACGCCCATCAACTTCCATGAACCCTCTGATTCAACGACGTAGAGGTAGTAGATCATGTTTGGCGTTTCCGCCATCTCGCGAAGTCGAGCCAGGGCTTCACCGACCGTCAGTTCTCGTGGAAGCGTGACGAACTCGGTCGTCATCAAACCGCCCGCTGTGTCATCTTCGTAGGGAAGCAACTCAGCGACGTCGGCTTGCTCTTCGTCCTCCATCAGACCGAGTAACTCCTCAGCCTTTTCTTCAGGAAGGTCACCGAGCACGTCTGCGGCTTCGTCCGGCGACATCCATTCGAGGATGTCGGCAGCTCGTTCCTGATCCATGTCGACGAGAATTTGAACTTGTCGTTCGGCCGGCATTTCTTCCAGAGTTTCGGCAGCCGTTTCGTCATCAAGAGATTCAACGACCTCAGAACCATGGTGGTAGGAAAGCGCTTCAGCGAGGCGCGCGATTTCGACGGGATGAAGCCGAGCCAGCTTTCCACTCGACGACTTTAACTGAACAGTTGCCGCATCAGTCGCGAGATAGCCAACGTCTGCCCAGTCGAGAACTTCAACCGGCCTTTTCGTACCAAAGAAACCAGGGGGCGCAAGCCTTCGCCACAAACCTTGAAGGCTGACATCAGCGCCGGTGACCCTCCACTCGGATGCAGCCTCGATGATCTGCACATCATTCACGCGAACAACACGCTTTCCGTCGACGTCGATGAGTTGTTTGTCGAGAACGTCGCGCGCCAACAACACTTCACCTTCACGACGAACAAAGGGTCTTAGATCCAGAATATCAGTATTTAAGCGGACGCCTTGCTGATTCAGGTTAGTTATGCGCCAACGTGACAAGAAGAAATCACGACGACGGTAACGAGCCACGAATCCCGTCACCGGTGGATGGTCATCGTCACCAAGACGGACGATAACATCCTTGACGGTAGCCACACGTTCACCTTCAAGGTCGCGGATAGGTCGACCTAAAACCTGCGACAAATAGAGCATTGACTAAATCACCTGGAGGCGTTCGAGCTCGCGGGGCATCATAGCACGATGTCCGATATGCTTCTGTCTTGTCGTTGGTTAAGAAGGCTTTGCAAATTCTGCTTAAAACGACCGAACGACAAGCTGAAGCATATCGGACATTACGGCTGGCGCTTCGACTGTTTGAGTAATAACTTGCCTAGTTCAAGTGTGCCATCACGACCGGCGTAGAGGTCTTTTCGCTTGATTGTGGTGATCTCGTTAGGCGTAACTCCATGACCTTCCAAACGAACGCCTTCACTAGTTCGGTAGTCAAACTCGCTCACGTCCAGAACGCCTCCGTCCGGCAAGGCGTGTCGACTACGAATCGCCAGGACACAGCCGCAGCTGTCGCTACCAATCACTCGGGCGCCTCGTTTGGTTTGCAGGGCGGCGGCCATGATTTCTGCGGCGCTTGAAGTGCTTTCACTCGTGAGCACAACTATTGGAACCTGAACTGCTGACGCCGACACCCACGGTCGTTTGAGGTAGGTATGTAGCTCGAAGGAAGCCCCGGACCTATCGACAAACTTACCAAGGCCGGTTCCGTCTTCAAGAAAAGGCGAAACGACGTCCGCCATGGCTTCAGCATCCCCGCCTCCGTTCGCTCGTAAATCCAGGATGATTCCGTCGACGTTGTGGACCATTCCTGGCAGTGCCTTCATGAATTCAAAGGCTAACGACTGGGTGAAGGCATCGATCTTGATGATCGCGAGATTGTCGACTCGTCGACTGCTAAAGCCCAATTGTCTTTGGTTCCAAAATCGGGTGAATGCTGCCGATCTGGTCTTCCCATCTTTTGATTGCCAATCGATCTTGATGCTGGTCCCAGCAGGACCCTCCAACACGCTGGCAATCGCACGAAAGCGGGCCGAGGCATCAGAGGCTAACCCGGGAGTTTGCAACTTCTGCGTAATGAATTCCTTTGCGGGTATGTCATCGATCTTTGTGAGCACGTCGCCAGGGCGAATTCCATTTCTGGCTGCTTCCGAATCGCGCCCCACTTGAATGACGGTGGGCAAACCTTCCACTTCACGAATAGTGAAGCCCAGGGTGATGAAACGTGGGTTCCACCAATCAAACTTCTCGTCAGGAGCGTACACGCGAGTATGCGCATCTCTCAACGCTGAGATCATCTTGCGTATTACTTCATAAAGCTCCCTGGCGCTGTTTGCTTTGGCGGCGGCTGGTCGGTAAGTGGTCCGACTCGCTTGCCAATCTATCCCGTGAAACTTGGAATCGTAGTATCGTTCATCAATGGTTTCCCAAACGTCATCGAAGACTGCAAGTCGGCCTTCTGGTGTCGAGGTCGATACCAGAACAGAGTCATCAATTGACGCCTGCACTACGCGAGTGGAGACAACCTGGAAAACAAGCGCCAAAGCGAGAAGAAGTAGCGCGCCTCTATTGGCCGTTAACCTATGAGCACTTTTGGTTATCGAATTACTTTTCATTGGGCTGGCTTGCGAAAGTTATAACGAAGTAATACACGCATCGGAATGGGGGCGCCGTTACGCATCGCGGGGAAGAAGTGTAGCTGGCGAACCGTAGCCACAGTTGTTTCATCGAGTCCGAACCCTGCCCAGCGTGTCACTTGGACCTGACCGACTTCGCCGTCGGCGCCAATGTCGGCTAACACGTCGACAGTTGCTTCAACTTCAGCTCGTGCGGCGCTCTCCGTGTACACCGGTCGCAAGCGACGATATGGTCTTGGTAATCGAAGCCCCTGAGCAGTGACAAGGGCTTCATCATCTGGGGCTTCCTCGATCACCATCGGAGTTGAATTCAGATCGACCATTCGCTGACCGCTTTCGTCCAACTGTGCCTTATGAATCGCGGACAGACAACGTTCGATTACCTGGTTGTCAGATAGAAGCTTCGTCAGCTGGTGTTGTGCGTCGCTCGGGTTATCGGATTCCGCGCTTGTTCGGTCCCAGAATACCAAGCGACCAGTTCGCGAACTGATTACGAATATTGAGGAATACGATTCGTAGTATACAGGTGTCTTAGAAGATGAGCGTCGCAATGTTTGCGCATCTCCGACCAAATAAAATTCTGCGTCCATTGCTGCCCCGAGTTCTCGAGCCTCCGAAACAGTCATGTTCAATGAGCCTGAATACCCGATTCCCCGTGCGGCGCTTGCGCTGAGATCCGAATCAAGTAGTTGGAAATCGTCAACTGACCGAAGAGACGATCGCACGGTTTCAGCAGCCACCTTCCCAGCTGGAGTAGAGCCAAAATCGAGTACGCCAAGTTTGGCTCTGCGTTGAGGCGGGTGGGCGCCAGACAACGAAATCAAGATCAGGAGGGAGCCTACGCTGAAAAAAAGACGACCCATGATGGATTGTTTATACGAAGACGATTCGAGTTTGTTTTGATCTGGTGGGGAAAGTCTCCGCAAGTTCAATATTAGGAGTCGCCGGCAGCTCCCGCGCGCTCTTTTTTAGGGCTACTACAGTGATAGAGTTCATACACCTCGTTCTTCACTTCAGCGGGAAAACAAACTCGATGGAGTTCGTATCTATGTTGCAAGCCCTTTATAACGTCGCTAACGTCACTGATCTCCATTATCTGTGGATGAGCGTAACCACTCTCAACGTAAATATGAGTCTTTGGTTCCGCTCGGTTGGCTGAATAGTAATTATAGTAGGGAACATCGCTGGCTCGATCTTCAATGAAATAGTAATCAGGATCGAATCCTGCCTGGCTGACTGCCTGCCTTGCATTGGCGAGAAACTCATCTTTTTCTGCAGCCGGCATATCGAGATCGATCGCCTTGAAGAGCCGGCGCCGTGTGAATCGCTTACTGAGATCACTTAAGATCGCATCCGCGGATTGTTGCCACTGCTTCACGTGAAAGACAACATCTGAATCATCAACTTGCAGGTGTTCTGTGATCGTTAAGCCTTCGCGTCGCAGAATCTTGTCAAATGCGGTTCCAGGTGCATGCCAAAGATCAACACCTTCCGCATTCAGTGTCAAAGCGCGGCGGATGATCGAGCGCAATACCGCCTCAGCAGACCTCAGCGTGCGGTGAAAGTAGACTTGACGAAACATGTAGTACCGCGCTTGCAGGTATTCTTCGACTGCGTAGAGTCCACGCGCCTCAACATAGATTCGATCTCCAACCTCGTCGATCGCGAGCGCATTGATGATCCACTCGAGATCATAGATACCGTATTTCGCTCCGGTCATGAGTGAATCCCGGAGTAGGTAGTCCATTCGATCAACGTCGAGTTGTGATGAAACGAGTTGCGCTAGCGCTGATGGTTGGAAAGTTCCTTCTATTATCGACGCGACTTTGACTGGCAGTTCACTGGAATGTGATCGCAACAGTTGCCCAATCTCCGTTTTCTCGCTGAGTAGTACCTGGACCGTCCACTTCTCATGATGGAAGTTGAGAACCTTCTCCATGACGTGTGAAAAAGATCCGTGGCCTACGTCGTGCAGCAACGCGGCGGCGCGAGCTGCGATTCGATCCTCTGGCTTTATCGAATAACGCTCACCTAATCGATCGAGCACGCGCGTCATTAGGTGAAATGCCCCGAGCGAATGTGTAAAGCGTGAATGCTCCGCACCTTGATATGTGTACAAACCAAGACCAAGCTGTTTGATGCGACGCAGTCTTTGAAACTCAGCAGCGTCGATCAACTTCATCATCAACTCGCCTTCAGCGGTATCAGTGCGCAAGCGAATGATGTTGTGAACTGGATCTCTGTATATGCGTTCTGACATTCTGGAGTTCTTAATAACCGCAAATGAAGTTGAAGGCAATGCGTGCCAGACGAGAAACTCACCAATGTCCGATATGCTTTAGCTTGTCGTTTCGTTTCACAAGATGCCACGAGTTCTTTTATTGCCATGAACGACAAGCTAAAGCATATCGGACATTCAGCGTGCAGTCGCTTCGCTCCCGGTTCAGTAACGCTTTCGACCGTCACTCGCCAACAGCAGTAACGACCCAAGGGTGCGGTCTTGTTGTTATGGAAAGCTGAGTAAGATCGGAGTTCTGGGGCCGGCGCAGCGATGTAGACCGGCAAAAGAATGTTCTTTGGGCGCTGTTGAAAGCTTACTGAAGCGATTTGAGAAACCCATCGTGGCAGGAACACCAGACGGGAAGAGCTACGGTTGAGATTTCTGGATTTTCCCATTTTTTTGGATTTACGCGCCACTTAACCCAGGGTTATGCCGCTGTTCTTGGCCTAATACGTGGAGAATTCTGCGGGGGGCTGTGCGGGCATGCCAATTGCCAAAACGCGGGCGACGAGGTCTCCATTTAAGCCACTCGTATGGAATCTTTCGGTGCTGTCATTGAGAAAAAGGGATAAATCACACAGGA
>DASYRR010000069.1:0-11812 GCA_036004125.1 Pyrinomonadaceae bacterium
TCCGGACTTCTTTGACGTCGCGAAATTCCCGCAGGCCACTTTTGAGTCAACGGAGATCAAGCCCGGTGGTGAGAACGGAGCATCGCACACGGTCATTGGGAATTTTCAGTTACACGGCGTGACGAAGTCGATAACCTTTCCAGCGACTATAGCTGTCAGCGGAGACGCTGTGACCGTAGAGAGCACGTTCGCAATTAATCGGAAGGACTTCGGAATCAACTACGCAGGCTTGCCCGATAACCTCATACGAGATGAAGTCGTCATGACTCTGCATATCAAAGGGGAAAAAGCGAAATAGGTTGATGTGTTCCCATTTCTGTTTAGAGGTGATAACCTCGGCGCCCTTTGATTTTGAAGGATTGGATATTCGTTAAAGAGGAGTTTGGAGATGGAACGGGACAAGCTTACTGAGCGTCAATTAGTCGCGCTACTTTCCCAATTAACCACGCTGAGTGAGGGTGGGTCTCTGCATTGGGACCGAGAACGCGGATCAGCGCATCGTTATGCACGGTGGAAAAATAATCTGCTCATCCTGGGTCCTGCGCAACCAATAAGCGAAACCAACATCCCGCGTTATCTTTTCATAACTCCTTTCAATTCTCCTTCCTGCCTGGAGATTAATTCGGATGATGAAGTGCTAGGTTCCGCGCTGATGGATCTCGTACAGGTCGTGGAACGGGTAAGTGGTACTGAACCTCCTACCGATCCTTTTGGGGTAAGTGCGGATGAATTGCAGCGTCTGGTAAGCTGAATCGCTTTATTTGGAATCACCCACTTAGCGGTCAAACCAATTCCCAATAGAAGAGGAGACTCTGCTTCTTATGCCAACCGAGATTGATCTGAGCGACGAGGCTGAAAGTCTTTCGCGCGTCCCTGTATTCAAGCGATTAACTCCCGCCGAACTCGAGCAACTGGCTGAGGAAGTCGTGCAGGTGAAGTTTGTTGCGGAAGAGACCATTTTCAATGAGCAAGACAAGGGTGATGCCTTATACGTCGTGGATTCCGGAGCCGTGCGTATTTGGGTGCTCGACGAAGATGTGAAGCCCGTTACGCTTGCCGAGCTCAAACCCGGCGAGTTCTTTGGTGAACTGGCTGTTCTTGATCGTGGCCCCAGATCCACGAATGCCACTGCTATTGAAGCGACTACACTTCACCGGCTGAGTAGCGACGATTTTCAAAAGTTTCTCTTAGAACACCCGGACGTGGCGATTGATGTGATTTGCGAAATTGGTGCCCGCATGCGCCAAACGAATGTCCTGGTTTCGCAACGCGCCACGCGCAACATCAACGTTGAGATGGAACAACGCGCTACGATCGGTCAGCGCATTGCAGACCGCGTTGCATCCTTCGGAGGTTCGTGGACCTTCATAATGATTTACGTGAGCTTCCTGGTGTGCTGGATGGCTTTCAATACATTTGTTCTGGTTCATTACGGCCGCGGAGACAACGGCGCCCAGTTTGATCCGTATCCTTACATCTTGCTTAACCTGATGCTGTCCATGACTGCAGCATTGCAGGCACCGATCATCATGATGTCGCAGAATCGTGCCGCTGAAAAAGATCGACTGGCGGCCGAGCAGGACTTCAAAGTGAACCTGAAGAGTGAACTTATGCTTGAAGAACTAATGCGAAAGAGTCGCGGTCGGGACGATCAGATCGAGAGAATTGTGTCGGAGATAAAAGAATTGACTGGCCGCATCAAGAGTGACTAAACGGATGGATGCCGAGACCGCGCCTATCAAGAAACCACCTCAATCAGGGAATCCCATTCTTCGTGCTCTCAATTTGTTAGGACCGGGTCTCATCACCGGCGCCTCCGACGACGATCCTTCCGGAATTGGCACCTACTCAGTTGCTGGCGCCTCCCTTGGCCTTGCCACGCTCTGGACTGCTGTTCTCACCCTGCCTTTGATGGTTGTTGTTCAGTACATTTGCGGCAAGATTGGAATGGTGAGTGGACGAGGTCTTGCTGGTGTACTAAAGAAGTATTACTCAAGGAAACTTTTGTATCCGGCTTTGATTGGACTATTCATCGCTAACACAATCAACGCCGGTACTGATATCGCTGCTATCGCAGCGGCCATTAATCTCCTGGTGCCCATCCCAATTCTTACCTTGGTTTTTCCTATTGCGTTAGCGATTCTTGCCATTCAGATCTGGGGTTCCTACCGGTTGATTTGTAGAACATTCAAGTGGCTCACCCTGAGTCTGTTTGCCTATATCGGCGCGGCCTTTCTTGCAAAACCGCATTGGGGCGAAGTCTTTATCGCCACATTTGTTCCCTCGTTCCATTTTGATAATCGTTACCTGACTACCCTGGTAGCGATTCTTGGAACAACTATTTCGCCGTACCTTTTCTTCTGGCAGGCAAGCGAAGAAGTCGAAGAGGAAATTAGGTTGGGTAGATTACGGGTGCGGCAGCGGAGGGGTGCAACTGATCAAGAGTTGAAACAGGCAAAGTGGGATACGATCGTGGGAATGATCTTCTGCAATCTGGTCTTCTACTTTGTTATTCTTGCCGCGGCGTCCACTCTGCACGTCTCCGGCAAAACTAATATCGAGTCAGCCACTGACGCGGCTCAGGCACTCAGACCCGTGGCCGGAAACGCAGCGACGATTCTTTTCGCCCTGGGATTAATTGGCGCTGGTTTCCTCGCCGTGCCGGTCCTAACCAGCTCAGCTGCGTATGCTGTAGCCGAAACTCTGGGGTTGAGATACGGCCTTAACGAGAAGTTGGCGCGCGCAAAGCAGTTCTACGCTGTAATTGTTCTCTCAACGATAGTCGGTGTTCTTATTAACTTCATTGGGGTAAACGCGATCACGGCACTGTTTTGGACGGCGGTTATAAATGGCCTAATCGCGCCGCCGCTGCTGGTTCTTATTATGCTGGTGTCAAACAACAGGCGCGTGATGGGCGCACGTGTGAATAGTAAGTTAACCAACGTCATTGGCTGGACAACCGTGGTGATCATGTTCACTGCGGCGATCGGAATGATAGTCACCTGGAGACAGTGAGTGACGCTCCCCCATAAGTTGCGAATTCAATGCTTGCAGTTTCGATTTCTCTTTATCCCGGTTGTTCTCATACTCATCGGTAACGTGGACGTCTTCGCACAGCTACCTTTCTACACCGATGACGCCGACACCACCGGGAAAGGTAAGTTTCATCTCGAGATATACAACGAGCATGACATCCTCCAGCGATCCGCGTATCCCACAAAACGCCAGAACACAACAGTCTTCACACTCAATTACGGAATCACTGATCAGCTGGAGCTTGGAGTGAACGCTCCTGTAATCACTCTCAGCAACTCATCGATAGCAATACCGCGAAACATTACTGGCGTCGGCGATACGCAATTTGGTCTCAAGTACAATTTTCTCACTGAACGCGAAGGGTCAAGACGACCGGCTCTAACCTTGGTCTTCTATGTCGAAACCCCAACCGGTGATACCCAGAAACAGTTAGGTTCTGGCCTGACCGATTACTACCTCTACGGAATCGTTCAGAAGTCGTTGACGAAGAGAACCAAAGGTCGTGTCAACGGTGGAATTTTGTTCAGCGGGAACAGCTCGACTGGTCTGATTGGCATCCGGACTGAGAGAGGTCACGTCTACACGGGCAACGCGTCTCTGGTTCGAGACTTCACTGACCGGCTTAAGCTCGGCGTGGAAGTCTTCGGTGCTGTTCCAAGTAGTTTTAGTTTGAATCGTGGTCAACTCACCGCACAAATCGGTGGCGATTACGCTTTGACAGAAAAGTTGACTCTGTCCTTTGGCGTTCTCGGTGGCCGGTATTCAGCTAGTCCAAGAGCTGGCCTGCATCTCGGATTTGCGTACGACTTCTAACCTTTAGTCTTCGAGTACCTCCTTGGAGTGCGGGGACTTGTCACCGCTTTGGTACCGCGAATCTCACCATCTCCGACGCCCCGTACTGAAGCGCTGACAAGTCCCCGCACTCCAAGGAGGCACTTTAGTGTTTCAAATGGTAAGGGACGTTGGCGACGATAATGCCTTCCCTGAACAAAAGCGCTGCCTTGAGGGTTAGTGAACTCTGATTGTGAAGTAGATGTTGCCACCATTTAGCCGGAACGAATTCTGGGAGCACGACAGTAACCAAATCATCCTTATGCTCACGTTCCACTCGATCTAAGTAGCGCAAGAGCGGCCGCGTAAGTGAACGATAAGGAGAGGCGAGTACTACGAGCTCGATCTTGTCGTCCAGCTCTTTCCACTCGTTTCTCATTTTCTTCGTTGCTTCCTCATCCAGGTCGACATACACGGCAGTCACGTGCTCCGGTGCGATCGACTTTGCGTACTCGAGGGCGCGAATAACCCCGCGGTGAATTCCCGAGATAGGAACAATTACTTCATGCTTGATCGGTCTGAGCCGTTCAAGGCCCTTGCCCGTTAATTGTTGTGCAACTTCCAGATAATGACGATGAACTGCGCGAAACATGAAAACGAGCAGCGGGATGAGAAAAACCACGATCCATGCACCATGAATAAACTTGGTAATGATCAAGACAACTAGTACAACAAACGTGGCGATGGCGCCGACCCCATTTATTGCGATCGATTTTCGCCAATGCGAGACTTGCTTTCGCTGGTCGGCGATGTCCACGGGATTATGACCCGCCATTCGTTCAGGGGTAATGCTCATATGTATTCCGTCGAGCATCGTCCCTTCATCAAAAGTCTCCTCATTGTTCATTGTCTTTGCCGCGTGTTCGTTTGAATTATTCTTCGCTTCCTGTTTGCGTCCCTCTCGCAACCAATGGCGAACCATTCCGGCTTGCGAAAGCGTGAACGACAGAAAGACGCCGACCGCATAAAGTGGTATCAGCCGACTGGTGTCTCCGCGAAACGCAATCACGAGTATGCTGGAAAAAATCGCCAGGATGATGATGCCATTCGAAAACACCAACCGATCGCCTCGATTCGCAAACTGTCGCGGCAGAAATTTATCGCGAGCAAGCAAACTTGAAAGTCGAGGAAAATCCGCAAACGAGGTATTCGCCGCCAGCACCAAGATCAACGCGGTGGTTGCCTGAATCAGATAATAGAACCATCCCAATGGGCCGGTGAAAATGATCCTTGCAAACTGGGAGATAACAGTTTCATTCTCATGTGGATGAACACCATAAAAATAAGCCATCACGCTGGTACCGATGAACATGGTTGCCAGGAGCGCAGCCATGGCTGTGAGTGTGGTTGCTGCGTTACGGGCCTCAGGTGGTTTGAAAGCAGGAATTCCGTTTGAAATTGCTTCTGTTCCCGTCAGGGCCACACAGCCATTTGAGAAGGCACCGAGCAGTAGAAACCAGGATAGCGGTTGAATATGGTAGCCCTCGGCCAGTTTCAGACTCTCATGCGTGACCGGTGCAGCAGCGTTTGGATTGAGGAAATAGTGCAGGATGCCGTAGCCAATCATGAAGAGAAAGCAAATGACGAAGGCGTAAGTCGGTCCAGCGAACAACGCGCCGGATTCACGAACCCCACGAAGGTTCGCTATGGCGATAAATGCTATCAGGAGCAGACACAGAAGGACTTTGTGATCGTTGACCCAATCGAAACGCGTTCCTACCGCCGCTGAAGTGATGGCTGCGACCCCTGCAGAGATCGACACCGAAACTGTCAGAACGTAGTCGACTAGCAAAGCCCCGGCAGCGACAAGACCTGGCGTAACTCCCAGGTTATCCTTGGCCACGATGTAGGCTCCACCGCCTGACGGATAGGCGTGAATGGTCTGCCGGTAGCTCGTCGCGACTATTCCTAAGACGATCGCGATGATGATGGAGATCGGTACTACGTAATGGTAAGCATAAGTTTGGCCCGCAGCCGCAGCTACGGCCAGAACCAATAGGATTTCTTCCGATGCATACGCTGTCGAGGACAGCGCATCAGAAGCAAAAACAGCTAAGCCGGTTTTCTTGGATAGGCGTTCATGGATCGCTTGTTCCGTTCGTTTCGCTCGGCCAACCAGCAGGCGCTTAAGAGATGTAACCAATCCAGTCCTCCCGAGCGATTCGCGACCAGCAAACGCTATAGTGATAAAGGACTCGGACTAGTGAAGAACTATTACCTGGCCTCGATTACTCTGGCTGTTCCTCATGATGTCCTCGTTCTTGATCACTGTCGTCTCCACGACTTCTTTCAAATAAGTCGAGACAATGTGCGCCAAAGAGGAGAAGGGGAATGGTCAAGACCAGAAAGATGGTGCCAATGCGCTGAACTGGAATGCCATGCCAGATTGAACCAGTCAGCCAGGAGATAACAGTAAAAAGCGATCCGATCAGCGGTGCGAGTACGCCGCCACCGCCCAGGCCGAAGACCGTACCGAATGTAATCCGGTTCCATCCGCGTACATAAAGTTCATTGAGAAGTGGAAGTCTAAGATTTTTCGTTCTCAATGTAATCGCTATTGCCATCTCGCACCCGATTCGATCTTGGTCAAAGACGAAAGGACGCGAAGCACACGCTTCGCGTCCTTTAACGCTGTTTATTCGTGTCCCTTCCTCTTAGCCTGCGGAGTTAGCTGACGGGCTCGGACCAAGGAAGTGTCCTACGCGAAGTTCGCGATGCGCCCCGGCCTCGTCCTTGACGAGACGGTTGGTTTCTCCGTGCTGCCCCTCACGCGGTAAAAACATTGGTGAGCAGCTTCGGCAACAAATTGTCAACACAGACAGATTACGGCTGGTGGCATAAAGGTGGTGTAAAGAGTTCATAAAGAGTTTGTAAAGACTGGAAGGATGGGAGTTCCAAACAGCGTCATCCACAGATTAGGCCGATTACGCAGATTTAGAATGCAAGATAACGTTTCGAACCTTGGTGAGAAAAATCTGCGGAATCTGCGCAATCTGTGGATGGTTTTTCTTCGTTAACATCCGGTGCTACAACAGCGTTCCGCGCAACAGCACCACAGCGGCGCTGAAGTAGATCACCAGCCCGGTCACGTCAACCAGCGTTGCCACGAATGGCGCCGAAGAAACTGCGGGATCGAGACCGAGCCGTCGCAAAATGAAAGGCAACATCGAACCGGTCAACGTGCCCCACAGGACAATGCAAGTCAATGAAATGCCGACCGTGAGTGCGACTAGCACGTAATGTGGGCCATAGAAGCTTGAGAACCCTGACCAAATCGTAATTCGAAGAAAACCAATCACACCGAGGATTAGTCCCAACCCCAGGCCCGAAAGAATTTCGCGTCTCATTACGGACCACCAATCGCGCAACTTGACCTCACCAAGCGCTAATGCGCGGATGACCAGGGTGGAAGCCTGGGAACCGGAGTTTCCGCCTGAAGAAATAATTAGCGGTACAAAGAGCGCAAGCACAACAGCCTTTTCGATCTCCTCTTCAAAGAAACCCATCGCAGTTGCAGTCAACATTTCTCCTAGAAACAGAACGATCAACCAAACCGCTCGTTTCCTGATCATCAATGGCAGAGGGACCTGCATGTAAGGTCTATCTAACGCACCTGGCTCTACTGCCGCCATACGGAGAAAATCTTCGGTGCCTTCTTCAACCAGCACGTCGATGACATCGTCTACTGTGACGAACCCTACGACACTCGCATCACTCTCCAACACCGGCACTGCGAGCAAGTTATATTTGGCGATCTTATGTGCGACTGCTTCCTGGTCGTCGAGAGCGTTTACAGTAATGGGCTTTGCCCGCATGACTTTGGTTAACGGAGCTTCTAAGTCAGCCATTACGAGATCGCGCAATGAAACAGCTCCCAGCAAATGCTTTGTTCCCGGTTCCATCACATAGCAGGCGTAGATCGATTCCTTCTCTTTCGCCACCGCTCGGATATGCTTGAGCGCCGCACCAACGGTCATCCCGGGATCAAGTTGGACGAACTCGGTCGTCATAATGCCGCCGGCGGTGTGCACCGGGTACTGCAACAAACCCTCGAGCTCATGACGGATCTCTTCACTGAGCTTCGGTACTACCTTGTGCCGTTCGTGCAATCCCATCTTCTGCACCACGTCGGTGCGTTCGTCCGCCGCAAGACCCTCAAGGATCTCGGCAACACGCGCTGGTTCGAGCTGTTCAAGAATTGCAGCACGGCGTCGCATTGTTGGTTGGTTACAGATTTCGATTGCGCGTGCTACGGGCAGCATTGAAACCACGGTCGCTGCTTCGGCCAGGGTTAGTTGGTTGATCAATTCGGCCAAGTCCGCAGCATTGAGATCGGCAACAACATGCCCGATGCCGACAAAACTCTCATCAAGTCGTGTGTGGATCCGTTCCAGAAGTTGTTTCAGGTCTTGAGCGGGCATGTCGTCTCCTGTTATTTCAGCCTGCAGATTGCAGATTTATGAATACCAATCGAGGCACTGTGAAACCCTTGAACGCTCCTCGATGAGATTCTTAAATCTCATTCTCACCCGGTTTCAACCGGGTGATCAGGTTGAGCGATCGAGTCCTCAAACCGTTTCAACGGTTTGCCCGGGTCAGTTCAGCGTTTCAAAAACGTTTACACGGTTCGCAGTTCAAAAGCGAAACTGAAATCACCCGGTTGAAACCGGGTGAGAATGAGAGAAAGAATCGGGTAAGACAGGGTTTCCGGAGTTCTCCCGCCTCATTCGTGGGGACTGAATCGATAACCAACCCAAGGCTCGGTGAGAATATAACGTGGTGAGGCTGGGTCGTTTTCAAGCTTCTTGCGCAAATTACCAACAAACACGCGGAGATATTGATCCTGTTCGACGTGGTCTCCACCCCACACTGCTGCCAGAAGAGTTCGGTGCGTCAGCACTTTTCCGGGGTGTTTAAGAAAGTAAACAAGGAGGTCAAACTCTTTTGGCGTCAGGTGTATCTCGCGACCGTCAACCGTAACGCTACGAGATTCGAGGTCCACGTGAAAATCACCGGCATGCAAAACGGTTTCATCTACTTGATTCGTGGTTTGAACCGTTGCGCGACGTAGTGCCGCACGAAGACGAGCGAGCAATTCGTCGATACCGAAAGGCTTCGTTACAAAGTCATCTGCGCCTATATCGAGCGCTTCGACTTTGATCCTTTCTTCGCCTTTGGCTGAGAGAATGATTATTGGAACTTGTGAAATAGCCCGTAGGCGACGGCAAAGTTCGAGACCGTCCATATTCGGCATGGCGAGGTCGGTAATCACCAAGTCGGGCTGCCACTCATTGAAGACCTTGATTCCACTCGATCCGTCTTCCGCGGCGAGCACATCATATCCTCGCGACTTCAGCCCCGTACGAAGCACGCGAGTCAATTGCGGCTCGTCATCAACCACCAGGATTCGCGGCTTGTCGTTCATAGAGGTAACTAGCTAAGACCCTTTTGTTGGTCGGTTTCCTCATCGCCGATCGGCAAGGTGAATACCACCCGCGTTCCAATTCCGCCAGTTCCTGATTCGATCCAGATTCGTCCGTCATGCGCTTCGATGATTCCTTTAGCAATAGCCAAACCCATGCCCGTTCCCGACGGTTGGTGACTGCTAACGTCGCCGTCGCGAGTTGCGCGGAAGAATTTATCGAAGACACGTTCGCGCAGGTCAACCGGAATGCCAAGACCCTTGTCCTCGACAGACATCTTGACCATCCCATCATCAGAACGTCGGGCGCGAATCATAATACCGGTCGAGTCGGGCGAGTACTTTGCGGCATTCTCAATCAGTGTGTATACAACTTCGCTTACCGCTCGCTCATCCACGCGCACCACCGGCAGCTCCTTTTCGATGTTAACCTGAACGTCACGACCTTTCGTCGAGCTTGCAGCACGAAGCAGCGCAGTTGAAATGATTTCATCGACTGCTCCCCACCTCCGCCGCAGCTGTAACTCTCCCGCCTCAATTCGTGCCAGGTCGATGAGTCCTCCAATGAAGCGGTTCAAGCGATCAGACTCTTCGTCGATTACTTCCATCATCTCGACTCTTGATTCCGCATCTAAGGGAATCGTCTGCTCGCCATCGTTTTGTGCTTTGACTTCATCCAGCAAAGTTGTGATCGAAGCTTTGATCGACGCGAGTGGCGTACGAAGGTCGTGACTGACTGCGTCAAGCAAAGCAGATTTTAGCTTTTCACTTTGTCGCAGCGCTTCTGTGTGACTCGCGCGCTCGAAGGCGTCGCGCAACTCTGCGTACAGTCGTTCAATTTCTTTGCGCCCAGTTTCCGCCTCTTCGGCGCGCCGCTTGGCTCGCGCTGACAACTGGCCGGCCGTGACGGCGGTGATTAGAAAAGCTGTCAGCGCGACCCAATTATCGGTTGCGGCAATTGAAAAGGTTCCAAACGGAGGCAGAAAGAAGAAGTTGAAACAAAGCATCGCGAGCAGGGAAGTGAGTAACGCAGGAGTGCTGCCCCAACGAGTCGCAACGAACAGCACTACGAGCAAAAGGCCGAGAGCTACGGTCGTTGAGTTAACGTGAATACCCAGGAGCTTCAGGATTGAGGTAGCGGCCGCGACGCCGAGTGCGCCGACCGCGTAACGGGTCCAGCGAGGTTCTGTACGAGCGATTGGCATGCACCGTGATTGTATGACAAAGCGATAGATAACGAATCCCGAGAAGGGAACAACCTCAGACAATCACCGCAAGTATTTCGAAATGAAGAAATGTCCGGCGAACTTGTAGGGGTGTCCCTCCGTGGGCACCCCTACAAGTTCATCGGACACTTTCTTACGTAATCACGTTCGCTTCGTCTCGCCCGGTAAACTCACGGAGCCGCGACAACTCTTTAGCTGTTTTCAACAGTGGTGCGAGGATCTCGTTGACGTCGCCAACGCCGCCATCTTCTCGATATCGTTCAACGTACAGGCGAAGGGTCGCACCTGACGTTCCAGTGCCGGAGAGACGAAACACGACACGCGATCCGTCGGTGAGTAGTAAACGAATCCCTTGTTTGGTGGTGGTGCTTCCGTCGACGGGATCTGTATAACTGAAGTCATCGGCCGTCTTAATTTTGTCATCAGCAAACTGCTTATCATTCAGCGTCGGGATCTTCTCCCGGAGAGCTGCGATCATCTTGGTTGCTGCATCAGAGTCGAGTCCTTCGAAATCATGTCGCTGGTAATAACTGCGACCGAAGCGTTGCCAGTGTTGCCTAACAACTTCCTCAACAGACTTGCGGGTGTGGGCCAAGATCGAAAGCCACGCAAACACCGCCCAAAGTCCATCCTTCTCGCGTACATGATTCGAACCGGTTCCAAAACTCTCTTCGCCGCAAATTGTGCACAGGTTTGCGTCGAGTAGGTTTCCAAAGAACTTCCAACCAGTCGGGGTTTCGTAAAAATGAATACCGAGAGCCTCGGCAACTCGATCGGCGGCAGTCGAAGTCGGCATCGAGCGCGCGATACCAGCCAGACCATCACGGTAGGCGGGTATCGCTGCCTGAGCATGTTCTGCGATTATCGCGAGCGAATCGCCGGGTGAGACGAAAAAGTTTCGGCCCAGGATCAAGTTACGATCGCCATCCCCATCGCACGCAGCGCCAAAGTCAGGACCATTCTTATCCGCGAGTTTGGCGACGAGATCAGCAGCGTGCACGAGATTGGGATCAGGATGATGACCGCCGAAGTCTGGGAGGGGCTCGCCGTTGATCACAGTTCCTTTCGCGGCACCCAAACGCTCCTCAAGTAGATGACGGGCATACGGTCCGGTGATCGCGTGCATTGCGTCGAAGGTCATGCGAAAGCCGCTGGCAAAGAGATCACGCAACGAATTGAAATCAAACAACTCTTCCACTAACTGGCAGTAATCTGTCAGCGCATCAATTACCACAACTTCAGTTGCACCGATCTTCGTTGAACCCTCGCGATCGATGTCGAAGTCCTGGCTATCGAA
>DASYRR010000070.1:0-22728 GCA_036004125.1 Pyrinomonadaceae bacterium
TGTCTACGTCTAAGCCGATAAAGATGTCATAGTCGCGCGGTACCAAGCTTGAGACTTTTGCTGTCATGGTCGTTTCTCCTTGCGTAAGCTGTTTTTATCTTACTCTCTCACGACCCTGACATTCAGCATACTTGTCTCCAAGGAGACGCCCTCAGGATCAAATCGTCGGCGGACTCGCGCGCTTGACCGCAATGTCAACAGACTTCGATCCGAGCACGGGATGTCGTGTGGTTAACCTAATCAACCCGGCAGCTTGCTTTGTCTTAACCCAGACAGCCCCAACGCCGCCAAAAAGTGAGAACGGATTCTCTCCCATGATCTCGCCCGGACCGGTAACACTCAGCGCAATCGCAGCGTTCGCAAGAGGTCGTACGGATCCAAACTCATCTGTCACTTTCAAGACAACTCGCGTCGCGTCAATTCCATCGCCCATCAATTCGCGATCATCGGGCTCGACTAGTAATTGACGATCGGCGCCGCGACCCGACATCATTTTTGTAATTACTTTTTTGCCATCAATGTAGCCCTCGATCTTCATATCACCCCACGCGCCCTTGTAGATCTCGTCGCGAATATTCTTCACGAATGGGGGATACTTTAGGTGTGCGAAGTTCTCACGATCGGGTTTTAGATCTGCTATGAGACGATCAGCAATGTACATTTTCACGTTGTCGCAATTTGAGGAGACCATTGCGATCGTAAAAGTCTCATTCCGGTCGCCTCGTGACCAATCAAAGGCCGGCTCAAGCACAATCTCATCTTTCGGATCACATTGCGATTTGTAGAAACCACCAGCAGGTTTTGGAATACGGAAGATATCGGCAACTCCGTGGTAACAAATCCGATCGCTCGAACAGAAGTTGGAATGTGTGTTGTAGTCGAATGCGCACCACCCAAGACCACCTGCATAAGCTTTATCTGAAGCGAGCTGATTGTGCACGCGTGCGTGTCGCATTGCATGCTCAGTAATTCGCTCGACATTGTCGTTACGTTTTGTCGGATACATGTGTCCGACGAATTCCGTGTTGAGGTAGAGCGGATGGTTTGGTTTCCGCAGCTTCTCAACGTTGAAGTCGTTCATCGTGAAAACGTCTTCGAGCAACTCCGAATCGTACTTGTAACGCACACCACCGGTTGGTCTTGAATCATCGAGAGACCGCGCCAGTGAATTTGTTTTCGTGTAAAAGTCGTGATAGTCGCCCGATTCGTTGACACGCACACCCCAGATGATGATGGACGGGTGGTTCCAGTCGCGTCGGATCATCGATTCCACATAACTGACTGACAAGTCCTTCCACTGATCGTCACCAACGTGTTGCCAACCCGGAATCTCTTCCAAAACCATCAAGCCATATTCATCGCAGGCATCCAAAAAATGAGGCGACTGCGGGTAGTGCGAAGTGCGCACGATGTTGCACTTTAGTTCCTTCTTTAGAATCCACGCATCGCGTCGCTGCACTCGAGCCGGCATCGCTTGACCAACAAACGGGTAGGTTTGATGACGATTGAGACCGCGGAGTTTGAGATGTTTGCTGTTCAGAAGGAAACCATCAGGAGTAAATCTGGCTTCGCGAAAACCTACACGTGTTGAGTATTCATCAATCAGTTGTTCGCCTTCGAACAGCTTTACATTGACCGTATATAGCTTTGGATGATCCGCATCCCACAGTTCGACCGAAGAGAGGTTCCGAAGCACGAGCACAACGAGCGAATCTTTGGAGTCCTTAATTGTGCCGTCTAACGAGTCGATCAACCGCGCACCATCTCGCAATTCCGCCACCAACCTACGTCGTGTGGTTGTTTCCCCTTTGAAATCGAGAAAGCAGCGCACGTCCAAACGCCGTTCGCTCGACAGGACGTTCACAGGTTTGGCAAAGATGTTTTCAATAAAAGTCTGCGGAACAACCCGCAAAGCAACATCGCGATAAATTCCTCCAAATGTGAGGTAGTCGATGTCGCCACCAAAGGGAGGAATATCCTTGCGCTCAGTCGAGTCAACTTCTACTGCGAGCACGTTATCGCCGCGCCAGTTTAGATGAGGTGTTAACTCGAACGAGAAGGGCGTGTAACCGCCGCGGTATTCAGGGAAGGTGTGGCCATTGATAGTCACTTTGGCAGCGGTCATAACACCACCAAAATCGATGAAGACTCGTCGCCCATTCAGTCCCATCGGCATGGTGAAGTGCCTGCGATAAAGCGAAACGAATTCGTACTCCTTATCATCGAATCCATGCCACGGCAGTATCTTGTTTGTGTGCGGAATGGTCACCTGCGCGAAATTACGATCGTCGAGTGTGGAACTATGTCCGTTAGGGAGAATCTTGTCGCTGAAGAGCCACTTGTGATTCAGCGGCAGGATGCGACGTTGTGATGTCGTGGTTTGTGCGTGGACATCTAAGGCCAAATGAGGCGACAAGGTTAAGCTGGCCACACCGACACCAGTCGTCTTAATAAAGTCTCGGCGGTCGATTCTGTTTCGGCGATTTGCTGTCATCGAGTTCTCCTAACAAAAGAGATTTGTGTACAGCTTTCTCTGCGTAATCTCTGCGTTCTCTGCGCCTCTGCGTTAACTATTTTTTCCCACCCCAAACTCCCGAGAGACACCGTGCAGCGGAACCACAGCCAAACTTGGATACAGTCATGCGCACAGACCTAGTTCCCAAACCGGAACAGCAGCTTGCGCATAACTGATCCTGACACTTGCTTCTGTTTCGACTGCGGACCAATTTCATCCGTCGTATGAAACTTATTTCGCATTGCCGGAATTACATCGAGAACAGCGATTCCAATGTCGGGAAAATCCAGTAAGCCGTTAACCCCGTCCTTTGGTTTGAAGAGTCCCAGATATGAATTCGGAGTAGCAGCCGAGATCGAAAAAGGCCCGGCGGCAGTCAAGAATCTCGCCCAACGCAAGTCGCGAAAATATCCTTTGAATTCAGGAAACACCCAACTCTCGCCAGGAGTCGAATCGTTGTATCCATTCTCCCAAACATCTAGTCGCGTGCCCTGCAAACGATTCTGCCAAACTCGATATGGACCCATTCCAAGCCACCGCAGGGAGCGAATCTGATTGTCCGCAGATTCAAACTCAACCCCCAGTATGTCTACGAGGCCGTCGAAGGAATATTCGTACTCCAACTGTGCCCACAACCCTGAACGGCCGTCGCCAGTGATTCGCCAACGAAGCTGTCTCAATGGACCGTCATAGCTGGCTTCCACGACAAATGCATCATCTTCATCGCGGCTCTCGAAGTGTGTCAGCCGGCTTTGGTTGGTAACGTTGTCATACTTTCGATCATTGCGGCGATACGCGATTACACGAGGACCATTACGAATGGGTAGTTGACGACCGCCGGCAGTAACTTGCGTAAGAGCACCCGTTTCTTTGCTAATGCGGAGTTCAACATCTCCGTTTTGAACAGAGATAAAACTCCCGTGGTCTACCTCAAGAAATCGTAAAGTGGGTTTGACGATCGTCTCAGGAATATTCAAACCAAGTGACCACGTCCAGATTTTCTGGCCGTGTGGATCCTTGACCGTTAGGTAAACTACCTGCGCCTGGCGCCACGATGCAGGTAACGGGAACTGCAATTCACCAGTCTTGTGAGGCGCGATGCTCGGCAGTTTTCTCGAACCGGCAGCAATAGTCTGGTGGCCATTTATTCTCGCTGCTGGCTCTGGAAACTCTGCCAGTCTCCATTCAAGACTGCACTCGTTGAGATCTGTGAAGTCGTAACGATTTTCAAACTCGAGAGTGAGAGTAGCATCGCTAACAGCCGCATTGAGATGTACTGGCGACCAAATCTCCCGAACCGTATTAAAGCTCCCTTCCCTCTCGCGATAGGGTCCAACAATCCCATCCGGACCCCGATTACCCGCGCAGTCGAGCTTGCCATTTTGATCCGTCCGCTTGACGCACTCGTCAACAAGCGCCCAGAAGAAACCGCCGCCTCCAACTTTGCTATTGCGAATCAATTCCCAATAGTCCGAAAGCCCTGCGCCAATGCCGCCGTCATATAAACCATGAAGAAACTCCGTCGGCATATAAATGTCCGGCCCATTGGATAACCGAGTGTGGCTGTCAAACTTCTCGTAGTGATCAGTATTGACGAGCCTAAACTTTTCCCAGGGGTGAAGCACTTCTCGTTTCTGAGGATCCCAACGTGCAAATTCATCATCGACGTCTTTGTTCCAGCCACCCTCGTTGCCATTGTCCCAAAACAAAATGCTGGGATGATTAACATCTCGAGGGATCATCTGCGATATCAACCTGCGACCGGTGGGTGTGTCATATGACCGTTGCCAGCCTCCGAGTTCATCCAACACGTAAAGACCCACCTCGTCACACGCATCCAGGAAATGCGCATCCGGCGGGTAGTGCGACATGCGCACCGCATTCATGTTCATCTCTTTGATCAGCTTGACGTCGTCGTAGCTGATTTGACGGCTCAGTGTGCGACCGCTATCAGGCCAAAAGGAGTGGCGGTTGACGCCCTTCAGAAGGATTCGTTGACCGTTGAGATAAAGGCCGTCGCCCTTCCGCACTTCGAAGGTTCGAAATCCAAAACGCTCTGTGACCGTGTGAACCGATTTGGCTTTACTGAACAGAGTTATTTGGACGCGATATAGATTCGGTGTTTCAGCCGTCCACAACTTCGGGTTTTCAAGTTTGTTTTGTAGTGTGACACTGCGTTGAGTTGCGGGAATTTCGACATTGAATGGTCTGCTAATCACCACACCAGCCTGATTAATGAGCAGTGCTATGACTCGAGAGCCCGTTGGTATCTTTCCATCGAGATTCACGTTGACCAGAAAACTACCGTCAGCTCGCGCATCAATTGAAGTCCAGTCAATAAATCCGCTTGGCAAGATTTCTAAATACACGGGGCGGAAGATGCCGCCGAAGTTCCAGTAATCACCCAAACGTTCGGCGCGATTCACACTCGCGTTCGACGACTCTTTGCTAACTGTCACTTCGAGCAGATTAGGTTCGCCGAACTTCAGCAGCGAAGTGATGTCGTATTTGAAACGATAGAAAGATCCTTGATGAACTCCGCCAACAGATTTGCCGTTCACCCACACTTCGGTGTCGGTCATCGAGCCTTCGAATACAAGACGCACGACTCGCCCACTCCAAAGTCGAGGTGCATCAAAACTCAAACGATACTTACCCTGCTCTTTGGGAAACGGATTGTTTTCACGCTGGTGATCGCCGCCGTATTGATAGTTGCCAAAACCTTCCAATTCCCAATTTGAAGGCACACGAATTTTCGACCAGACGCCGCTGCGTCGTCCTTCCGTGCAATAGAAGTCCCACAGGACTGCGTCGTCTTTGCCGGTGCCGGAGAGGTAGCGGATCTCAGTTGATGTGCGTACTTGTCCATTCGAAACTACGCAACTCAAAACGAACGTTGCGAACAGGACAAGGAATATGAACTTCTTCATCTCAGTATTAAATGAAACCCTTTAGTAGTACCTGGGTGGAATGTGGGCCTCTCGTGCTGGGACCGCAGGCGTCCTCGCCTGCCAGCGTAGAACCCTCGCTAGCTCGTTTTAATCAAAGGTCTTTAATCCAACGCTGGCAGGCGAGGACGCCTGCGGTCCCAGCACGAAGACGCCACATTCCACCCAGGCACTACTAAAGGGCAACGTTTTTTCAGAAACCTTGCAGCCGCAGCCAATCAGCGCAACGCGCCGGCCAAGTTGAAAGAATTGGATCGTCGCCACCTAGCCCAAAACCATGTCGACCACGTTCGTACAAGTGAAGCTCAAATGGAACTCCAGACTTCCGCAAGGAGTCGACAAAGCGCAAACTGTTTTCAACGGGAACGGCAGCATCGTTTGCCGTGTGGACCAAAAATGTAGGTGGCGTGTCCTTACTAACTTGTTGCTCGTTAGACATCAGCTTCACGATGTCAGCCGAAGGGTTGTCGCCGAGAAGTTGCTTCTTCGAACCCGCGTGTGTGAACTCGCCCATCGTGATCACCGGATAAATCAATACCAGCAAATCTGGTCGCGAACTTACGCGGTCGATTGCGTCCGTCGCATTTGAGTCTCCCGAGTCGAAGTGCGTACCAATCGTTGATGCGACGTGCCCACCAGCCGAGAAACCAAGAATGCCAATCCGTTTTGGATCGATCTTCCACTCGACCGCACGAGAGCGAACCAAACGGATTGCACGCGCTGCATCCTGCAACGGAGCGGGGTGGTGATACTTCGGCCCAATTCGATATTTGAGTACGAAGGCTGTGATCCCAATTGAGTTCAACCACTCGGCGACCGGTCGGCCTTCATGATCGGCCAGATGAGAGTAACCACCTCCCGGACAAACAATGACCGCTGAACCATTGGTCTTTTCTTTCGGAATGAAAGGCGTCAACGTTGGAATATCTTCGGGCGCGGTGCCGTTGGCTCCAGGGGCATTATTTGGCCAGAGTTTGATTGGTTCGGGTGTGGAGATGGGAACCTGTATGCTTGCTCCGGTACGCAAATAATTGGTCAACAGACAGTCCTTCAACCCTTTTAATCCAGCCACAACAGACTCCGCATTTAGTTTCGCTCCAATTGGACTCGTGTGCGTGTGGTCACCTTTGAAATAGTCTTTGCCGATCGTTTCCTGACCAATCGCCTCGTAGCGTGTAGCGACAATCTCATTCAGATCTACAAAGAATACATTTTGTGAACGCGCCACCTGTGCAGCCCAACCGCCATAGCTCGCGGCCGCGCGCTCAACTCTTCCTTCGATCCAGACATTTCTTGGAATCGGCGAAAATACGATCGGCGTCGCGCCCTTTGCCTTCGTATCAGTGACAAACTTGCGCATGTACCACCCAAAGGTGTGCACGGCTTCGTATTTCTTCGTGACCAGATTGTCGATTGGTTCAAACTCGTTGCCCAACCCCCGAAGCGAACCGCGTGCACGTGATTCGTCGTTTATCGGTCCGCCGTCGTTATGACCAAACTGCATCAGAACGAAGTCTCCCGGTTTGAGTTCGGCAACGACTTGATCCCACAGGCCCTCAGTTTGAAAGGTTCGACTGCTGCGTCCACCACGGGCGCGGTTCTCGACTCTGATTCGCGTTTGATCAAAGAGATCTTTAATTGGCTCGCCCCACCCCATCTGCCCATCGTTTGAGTTTTTGACAGTTGAGTCGCCGATGATGAAAAGCGTGGGTTGTGATTGTGGTGTCGCTGTTTGACTGTGAATGGTGGCCGCGAGTAAGGCCAACAGTGATCCGACTCGGATGATTATGCGAAGGTAGCCCATGTCGAAACGCCTCTACTCAATTAAGAAGACTAACCACAAATTATTACTTCGGTTTCGGCCTTGGTGACGGCGAAGGTGTTGGCTTCGCCGCTGGCCCCTCGTCGATGTCCGGCGTCGAGCTGCGATTGCGCTGGTATTCCATCGGCGTCCCGTCTTCGTTGAGTTTTGGACCCGCATAGACAACGGCTAACTCGGCAAGCGACGTCGTTTTATCCGTTCCAAACCCGGAAAGAGAGATGAGCTTCAGGTGAGACGCTGTAATGATCCTCGAGAACTGCACCATCTGAGGTGCAAAAGTCGACACAAGCTCACCCTGCGCAATTGTCGACCACACAACACCGTCGTCGCTTACTTGAACAACGAAGTCGCGGATATCGCCTTCATGTTCCCGATGGTTTTGTCGCGGCATTAGTACCAGACCCGACATTGCCACTGCGGACGGAAAGCTAACAACAATGTCAACCGGCTCTCGAGCTGGTTGTCGTTGATTTCCAACCAGCAGGAATGTATTCGGATCGCCGTCGATCACCCTACCCGCCGGTTCTCCACCGACCGAGGCTTGTGCGCGAAGCTTGCTCATGATGCGCGTATCAAAAAACAGACTGCGAAGCGCCTCCCGTGACACCGCCACGTTAGGTTGAAAACAATCACTTCTCACGTAGTTAAGCAACGCGTTGCGGTAGTAACGCAGTACAGGATTTGAATCAGAAGTTCTGGTGACGTCTACCGCGGAGACGAGAAGCCGACCCTGTCCGACTACGCATTCAAAGATGACACCGAGTTTATAGTTTCGGTTCCAGTCGTCTATCGCCCAGACAACGGGCTCCAGTTCCATTGGTAATCGATCAAGATTTATCGCGCGCAGGCCGGGCATGATCTGGGCCCACTGCCAATCGAAATAGGGCCCGGTCGGAAAGCCGTCAAGAGTATGAGCCCTGGATTCTCCAGGCTTCCGGTCAATCCATAGTCCCAACATACGCCCCCAGCCCGGGCCCATCTGACGATTCCAAAATACTGGCACAACATCGAGTGGTGGACTCGTCCAGTCGAGATCGGAGTTGCGAGGTGAGAGCAAGACTTTGCCACCACTTCTTAACTTCGCTTCCGCTTCTTCCCAGGAACTGGTTACGAGAACGTCGGGCGAGCGTGATGGCGGACAGTCTTGTGGAACAAAAGTCCTGGTTGAGTGATGGGTTGGCTTTTCCAGAACTTTCAGGCCGGAAGTCTGTCCAAGTGTATTTGCCGCCGGATACAGCCAGAAGTTCCACTCGTTTTCAAAATATGTAACGCCGCGCTTGACGTCTGGGCCAGGTATAATCTTGCGGTTTATTGAGCCAAAGAAATGAGGCGGACCCACCGTGACAATCAGCTTACCTTCCGTGGGTGCCGGCATTTTCGAGAGGTCGACTGAAACTTTACCCAGGACAATGTTTTTCCCAATTTGAATGGTCCGCGGATCCCATTCGCCCTGAAGCTCTGTCCCACCCACGATTAATCGCCAAACACCTTTTACGTTTTCAAGTGGTTTAGCGCCATAGTGAGCGATTTCAATGTCAACATTAAAAGGATCGGCAGTTGTGAAAACACGCTGCCGCAAACGTGCGAGCGGCACAGTCGTATTGCAGAAGTTTGTGAATTCATCGGCGGTTGCATAACTCTTAGGATCCCAGAACGCGTCGAGCAAACCTACGAGCGCAGTTCCCTGACCCAAATAGTCGTGGATGTCGAGTAGTTGAAATCCGCCGAGACCAGGCGTGCGTAAGTTCGCCTCAATCTCTTCTTTATAGCAAGCGAATTGGAATCGTCCGGAAGCTTGTTCGAAACTCTTATTCTTCTCCAACAAGTTATGCGCTTTTAGTGAGTCACGAAAGATCTCGAAATTGCCGGGACGCATGTAGCCTTTGAACTTTTTGATTATCTCGAAGTCAGGATAGGCAACCCATTGTCCCACCTCATGTGCGATCACGGGTATGTTGATATCCGTGAGTGAATCTCCGTAATCCCCTCCGAACCATGCAGATTCACGACGCAGCATCTTCGGACCAATTCGCTGGATCGCCAGATAGTCAGTGCCTTCGGCGATATCCGGCACTTCTCTCTCCGTGTGGCCGGTACCTGAGGCGTAAAGTCGACGTGGGTCTACCTTTCGATAACGCTCAACCCACTTCGATAGGGCTTCTTTCCATTTCCCTTTCGGTTCATTGCTGGCAGACAGCAACATAAACGAAGGATGATTTCCATAGGCCTTGATCATCCGATCAGTTTCTTCGTAGAGCATTTGCTCCATCGGAGTGCCAGGACTGATCTCATTCCACATGCCCGGTTCTGGCTGCAGATAGAAACCAATTTGATCTGCTGCTTCAAAAGCTGCTTCAGGTGGACACCAAGAATGAAACCGCATGTGATTCAGTCCCCATTTGCGACAGGTCTCGAACAGCTTCTTCCAATACGCGACACCCATCTCCGGATATCCGGTGAGCGGAAAATCACCCCCGCTATGTGTTCCTCTGAAGTTAATAGGTCGATCGTTTAGCTGAAACTCGTTTCCCACAGCGCGAAAGTCACGTAGGCCGATTTTCAAATCAACGTACTCATCTACGTTAGTTCCTTTCAGCCATAATCTGAGTGGCACCAACTTCGGATTGAATTCATCCCACGTGGGCACATCTTCTCGCAGCGTTACCACGATGTCCGCCGTTCCGCCGTTTTCGTCCCAGGTTACCGGTACGACTGCGATATCAGGCCAGATTGCCGTTAACGTCCCATCGCCGCTGCGCCCGGTCTGGTTACCTATTCGAACCCTTACGAGCATCGACCGTTTGGCCAGATTTGGAAGAGCCTGAGCGTCATCAATCCACACTCGACCCGTCGTACTTAGCTCGATCCTACCAACGATGCCGTTCCAACTTGCCCCCAGTGAATCGGAAACGCTATGAGCGTCCGGCCGGTAAGGCATAAGCATTCGGTTGTCGATGCGAATACTGAGACGGTGACGACCTGGGGTGATGGTGCCTAGATCGTAAACGTGCGGCGCCACTAAACTACGATCAGATCCGATCTTCTTTTCATCAATCCAAACTGTAGTTTCCCAATGTGGGCGTTCGAGCGTGAGGACAACGCGACGGTTAGCCCAGGTCGGAAGAATGTCAATATCACGTTGATACCAGGCTACGCCGAGATAGTGACGGTGAGGCTGAGATAAGAACGGAACTCTAATATTTCTTTCCGTGTACTCTTTGTAGTCTTCACGGAGATACCAGAAGCGATCGTAGAGCGACAGAACCCAGGGAGTAGTCGTACTGATTTCATCGCCGCCGTAGTAATTGAATTGAGATTGAAGAATCCCTGGAAGTCGAATGAAACCATTCAAACGTTGCCCGAACCACTTTTGATTGACGCCAGAATCAGATCGGTCGAGCGCAAAGCTCCAACCACCGGAGAGATCTCGCGGGCGCTCGAGATAGGGCGGCTGGGCGGAGAGACTTCTCGCGATGAGCATTACGAGTGCGATGGTGCAGCCGCGCAGCAATGTCGAGTTGGAGACTTTCACACCCTTCACCTAATGCTTCTGTGTTCGAAGGTTACGATAACGCATACAAGTTTCCCTTTAGGGTTACTACTTCGACGAGGTTTTAGTGGCTGTCGGAGTCCAACCATCATCGCCGCTCA
The DNA here is from genome assembly GCA_036004125.1 of Pyrinomonadaceae bacterium. Classification (GTDB taxonomy): domain Bacteria; phylum Acidobacteriota; class Blastocatellia; order Pyrinomonadales; family Pyrinomonadaceae; genus PSRF01. Next base: position 10,937 of record DASYRR010000070.1, read on the forward strand.
GCACCTTCTTTAACGTGATCTCTTTCGCCTGCGACTTCGTCAATTGCCGCGACCAGGCCACTCGAGCCTTTGAATTTGCGCCCGGGCCACTGCTGTTGAATTCCGAATAGCGCGCTGTCTTCTCACGAGCAGGCAAGTCCCAGTTGTGCCACCCAACCGGTCTAACAACATCCGACATTTTCGTATTAACGTAGACAACCGCGGAGAAATCGCGCCAGGGTCGACCAAGATAAGTCTTCACATCCGCTGACTCACCGGTGATTTTACAATTGGAGAAAACGAATCCGTACTGGTGATAGTCATAGGTCGAGGCCGCTGTGATGTAACCACTCCTAAGACAATGAATGTGACAGCGCTCGAAAAATGCCGTGGCCGCACCGAAGATGAAATCCACGTGTCCCGCGATGTAGCAATCCTCGAAATACTGGCGGCCTCGGTTCAGGAACATCGTGTCTTGCCAACCAAGAAACCGACACCGACGAAACACCGCGCGATCCCCATCAACGCGAATTGCCAAAGCTTGACCAACAGGTCCGGCAGTATTTTCAAACGTAATGTTTTCAGCAGTGAAATCATCGGCATCGATGACGGTCGACGGCGTACGAAATGTGCCAATCGGTTTCCCATTGAGTCCCACAATGTTTGCGTGCAAATCGAACGTCAGAATGGTTGTTGCCGCGTTCTCGCCGACCAAATGAAAGAAGCGCTTTTCGTGTTGGATATAGATTAGTTCCTTGTAGGTTCCCGGTTTAATGTGAATCACAACCGGATTGCTGGGGCTGCCCGCAGGAACTGACATAATTGCGTCCTGCACGCTCTTGAACTGACCACTGCCGTCGAGTGCAACTGTGATGTCAGTTTTTGAAGGCGTTTGAGCAAAGACAAACTGGCTTGCGGACAGGATTATCAAAATTGTCAGGATTAGTTTTGACATAACGAAGTAGCAAAGTTACAAAACACGAACCGTGAATCATCAAGTTGCTAAGTTACAAAACAACCGTGGATCATCAATGTCCATGCCGTTGCTTATCCCACCAAGCCTTTAACTCGGCATCCAGCGCTTTTAGGTCTGGCTTCTTGTTTGCGATTTCCAGCGACTCCTTCCATTCCTTATTCAAGTCGCCAAGACTGAGCGTTGCACCAACCCGAACGAAGAGTGGGAGCTGATGAGTATCAGCCGTGACTGTGATTGTGCGACCGCCGCGATAAATTTTGCTCGTCCACGCATCACGCCAACTGCTTCCGACCGGCAGATAAACGTCCTGAGTTCGCTTTCCTTTTTCCCAGATCGGTGACACGACGAGATCACGTCCGTATTGATACGTCCACCAGTTTGTCCACGCCGCCCCTGCATGCGGATCGACTAAAAACAAAGGACGAACGATTGGCATGCCAGTATTGACTGCCTCTTGCCCGTGTCGGTAGTTGTATTCAATTAGACGAGTGTGAAGCCGTGCATAAAGACGCCAGATGGCGATGAGTTGAGCATCGTAATTTGGCTCACGAGGCAGATTCCAAAAAGCTACGTTACGTGTTGGCCCAACTTCCATGATCGGATTCAACGCGCCGAATGCCAACCAACGTCCGCAGACTTCCTGCTCGAGCAACTGCTGGTTGTAACCACAAATGTCGGAGCCCCAGTTCGGATATCCCATTACTGCTGAACGCTGGACTGCTATGATCGAGGCGCGCAGTCCTTCCTGCGTACCACCAATATCACCGCCCCAAAACACCGAGTAAGGTGAACTACCCGTATAGGCTCCGCGCGGCATCAAGAAGAAATCGTCTCCGCGATACTTTTTGGCCACTTCATAAACAGCCCTTACATACATCGCAACGTAAGCATTCCTGTTCTCACGTATAGTGCGTCCATCGAACAATTTGAAAGGACCACTCTCGGGAATGTCTTCTTCCCCGCGATCCAGTTTGAAGCCTGCGACGCCAAGTTTCAGAAGTTTGGCAACTCCATCTTGCCAGTACTGCTTCGCTGCCGGATTGCTGAGGTCAACCATCGGATAGTTATTCCCCGTGATCGGCCGCACCTGGCCCGCGAGGTTGTAGCCCTTTGCCAAAGCCTCTTGCAACATCTTCCCCTGGAAGAATGGCGCTATCCACAAGACAGTTTTGGTTTGTTGTCCATCAAGCCATTTCACCATTGCGGCAAAGTTTGGTAAGCGACCTTCATCGATCTCAAAGTCATCATAGCCCCACGGTTTGCCAGGTCCCCACGGTCGATCGATCCAATAGACGCCATTCGGAATGCCAAAGGCCTTCATCATCAAGACGTCTTCCATGATCTCGGAATTGAAAGGCGCGGCAACCTGAGTGCCGTCGTAGTAAGTGGCTCGTTGCGTATGTTCGTCACGCCAGCGCCAGGGTAAGTACATCCACTTTGGCGGCATGAAGGGCGGACCAGCATCGAGCGCATGAGCGCGTACAAGTTCCGCTGGTGTCGCTGCGGTGTAGAGCTTCAAGTCCAACGAAGGTCCTTCGAATTCGATCTCGACGCGCTTCGGATCAGTGACAGCGAATTCGAAATACCCTGGCCAATTTCCCTTTACGAAAACTGCGTAGCCACGTGAAGACAGATAGTAAGGCGCGTAAATGGATGTAGTTGGCTTGACAATCATGTCAACCTTTTGCCCGCGCAAATTCATCGCTTCCTGAATTCCCGAAGCCCATGATTTCGCTTGTGGACCGTCAACCACACGCTCCATCAATCCGGTGTAGTACTCGTCTGGCTGCGACTCAATAGCCAAGCCCCATTTCGTAATATCCGAATCAGGCTGGGCTTTGAGAGAGATGTTGAAGTTCGCATTCTGCGGCTGAATTGAGATCCTTACGTTGTGATTGTCGACTGTTGTTTGTGTGGTCCATTCTTTTGTGCCCACCAGTGCCTTGAACGGCGGGAGTAGTACGCGACCGTTGGCGGTTTCAAAAAACAATTGGTCGATTGTTAACGAGCGGCGACCGACAGACGGTTTTAGATGGTTTGACTGGAGTGAAATGCTATCCCCAGTCTGCGCGTAAGATGTCGCGCAGGCAATTAAGGCCAATACTAGACCATTAATCAGCTTAGTTTTCATTGGTCCTCGAATTATCGTCAAAGTGGATCGAGTTTGTTCTATCAGATTCCATAATCGGTAGGCGTCTCCTTGGAGTGCTGTAACCTGTTACCGCGTTGGTACAGCGGAACTCAATTCAAAGAACCTCCTTCATTGGAGGCGTATTCGCATCAACTTACGACGTCTCGCTGTACCAAAGCGGTAGCAAGCGACCACACTCCAAGGAGAGGCCCTTTATTACCAGTATTGATGGACGAGTGGTTTGATCTGGCGATCGTAAAGCTCTTTGACTTTGCGCATTGTCTCTTCCGACAACGGTGGTAGGTCTGCAGCGCCTGCATTATGTTCAGCTTGCGCCGGACGCTTAGCTCCCGGAATAGCACAGGTGACGGCCTCGAACATCAGGATCCAACGCAAGGCAAATTGCGCCATTGTCACCCCCTCGGGAACAAGTGCACGCAGATCTTCAACAACATCCAAACCAGTTTCATAATCAACACCCGAAAATGTTTCGCCCCGATCGAAAGCTTCACCATGTCTGTTGAAGTTTCGATGATCGTCGACTGCAAATTGACTGGCGCGATTTAGCTTCCCAGTTAGCATTCCTGACGAAAGGGGTAAGCGAGCAAGTATGCCCACGCCTCGCCGGGCAGCCTCAGAGAAGAACAAATCTGCGGGTCGTTGTCGAAATATGTTGAAGATAATCTGAACAGTGCAAACGTTGTCGTATTCAATAGCCTTTAGGGCTTCTTCTACCTTCTGGACACTGACACCATAATTTCGGATCTTCCCCTGCTGAACCAGATCATCCAGGGCGCCGAAGACCTCTGGTTGGTAGTAGACCTCCGTTGGCGGACAATGGAGTTGGAGGAGGTCCAATGCTTCAACCTCCAGGTTGCGCAGGCTTCTTTCCACGAAAGAAGCTAAGTTCTCTAACGTGTACCCCTCGCTAACATGCGGTTCGAGTCGACGGCCGGCCTTTGTAGCGATGATGATCTCCTCTGACCGTTCCCTTTTTAGTTGCGCTATCAGACGTTCGCTATGGCCATCTCCGTAGACGTCTGCGGTATCGAAAAAATTTACGCCGAGATCCACCGCTCTATGAAGTGCGCTCAGCGATTCGGCTGGATCCACCTGGCCCCAGGCATTACCGATCGCCCAAGCGCCAAAACTTACGGCTGAGACACGCCAGCCTGTTTTCCCAAGTTCCCTATAGTTCACTTTGCCTCCTCAAAACGGTCCATTAGAACGGGCCAACAGCTTAACCTTTCTCACGCTCCCGTTACGTTGAAATAAATCTGACAAACTTTCCCGGAATTCATCAAAAGATCCGAGCAAATCCGCGTCGTTAAAGTTGTTGACTTATATCTGCATATGGTTTAGAAAATTCCCTCATTCAGCTTCAGAAGCTCCGCACCTCTCTATGACGACCGCGTCCACCGACGCATGAGGACATTACCAATGAGATCGTCGCGAATTGCTACCCTGATGACCATCATAATCGGTCTTGCGTTATTGCCGTTCCGTGTTGGTCACACAGCCCCGACACCATTACCTGCAAATGGAAACGTGCTCGCCGACGAGCAACTGATTGTCGCTTATCACGGCATGGAAACAATCGACGAATCAGCCTCCGAGGATTTAACCGGTGGGATCCATGAGGAGATCCCGGCCAAATACCTCTCTCGTTATCAGGACTGGAAAGAGGAGTTTCTGTCGACCGAAGCCGGCCGCAATCAATGGGCCTCCTATCAAAATAATCCAAACTTTACTTTGAACATCACCGTAAGCCGCGATAATTCTGAAGGCGCAACGACCGGAAAGTACAAATGGAACGATGCGGGCCAATTAATCGGTGCCACAATAACTCTCGGAGTGCGTCTCGATGAAGGTTATCCAAACCCGATCTATTTCCCGGTGATGAATTCGCTTGTTCCCAATGACTCATACAATCGAATTGGTGGCAACATCCTGGCAGCGACTAAGCTTGCTCATGAGTTTGGCCACGTAAACAGAACTGGCAAGGCCGATGCAACCGTCTATCAACTCCAAACTCAGCTGATTCCGCAATACAACAAGATCTTTCTCAGCAACGGTCGCAACCCCAACGATCCTCGTTTAATTGAACTCACTCAAAAGATTGGCGGCACACCCGTTCAGATTTGGGAAGATCGTGAATATTGGGGTGAAGCTAACGCCATGATGTACTTGCGCGATAGAGTTACTGACGAAGGACTTCGCTGCTCACTGTTCAGTAGAATCCGCCACAGCGTTGACCTCTACGCCAAAGACTACGAACCTCGCTTTATCGAGATCGCCCGAGCGACTTCGACCCGCAAGATTTGCGGCTGGTAAGAGAATGTCCGGACCATACTTGGACAAGGTCAGTACCGACACGCGGTAGCGTCGGGTCCCGATACTCCTTGACGGCTTAGGTGGGTTACGGACCCGATGCTACCGCGTGTCGGTACTGACCTTGTCCAAGCAAACGCATCTGACATTAAAACCTCCTAGCGACTGACAAATTCAGTCCTTCCCAACGAACATGCCACGATCCATCGTCCGGAAAACCCGGTGCAGCGGCGTGAGGTGCGTTCTTCCATCCCGCCGCCATCATGGCTATCGCATAAAGCAGACCGCCATTCCCGGGTAAGTAACAAGGCAGGTTTGGTCGCTGCCAGTTGTGACCGTTCGGTAGATAGCGGTTCTTTTCGGTCGTCATCAACAGCGCGTCGATAGCAATCTTAGTTTCACCCAAACGGGCGGCTGTCAGCGCAGTTAACGGGTAGTCCCAACCCCAGGTCTGATCCCATTGCCACTCCTTCATAGTCTTATACAGTGTACGTCTCATCGTTTCGCGGTCAATTCCCTCGCCTGCCAAGAAACCAAGCGCACCTAGCATCGACGGGTGATCGTGATTTCGTTGGGTAAAAGTTTGCGGACAATTCTCATGTGCGAGATAGACTCCATCACCCGTTGGTAGTGGGGCCAGTTTGTCAATCACTCGATCCCATTCGGGTAATCTCTTCTGACCAAGTCGTTCATGCCAACGCTGTGCTACCCGCAAACCAAACGCCCAGTAAGCCAACTCGAACGTAGGGTTCCATGTTTCGCGTGGTGGGTGGTTTTCCTGGGCCGGAATCACTGGCGGACCAAGGACATACCTTTCCGCTCTTGGATCGAAGTAAGCATAGGAACTCATGAAAGCCGCAGACTCAAAAACGAGATCGGCATAACGTTCCAGCGTCTGGCGATTCGCATGAGTCTGGTAACAGAGCTCTGCATAAAAGATCGGGTGTGGTTGCTGCCAAATCAATAGCGGGCCGATTGGTGACGGACTGTCGCGACCTTCCGGCCCAACCATCTTGGGCCAACGAGCACCTGTGTATCCCTGTGACTCAGCGAGAGCTCGCGCTTGCGGAAGAATTGATTCGTACCAACCAAGACTCCTTTCAAACAGCGGCAGACGACTCCAAAGGGCAAAGTGCGTCGCGTGCCACCAGTGCATTTCCAGGTGGAACTTTCCATACCAACTGTTAACGGTTAGTCCGGTTTCCTGCGGTGGAATGCTGCCCGAGCATTGAATGGCAGTAAGGTATTGAGAGAGCACCACGCGTCGTTCGAGTTCTTCAGCTCGGGAACTAGTGCTTCGTGATAGTTCAATTGCGCCGCCTGTGGACCAAAAGCGTCGCCAATGTGTTTCGCTGTCATGAAAAGTTCTCTCAGCGGTTGGAACGGCGGAACCTGCAGTATCGTGGGGAAAATATGCAGTGAATCCGAGTTGACCACTTTCTGGTTTTAGATCGAAGCGATGTTTGCTCGCTTCGACGATCTTAGCGAGACCACTCCACGCGATTGTGATCGAGTATTGGTCGTTATCCAAAACACGCCGCACACGAAGTTGGTTCAACGCTTGATGAAGGACAGTTGTCAGGTGTTTGTCCGCCTGTTGCCAGTCTGCGGCAGAGGTTCCGGGAGATCCATAAGGAAAAGAAAAACGGATGCCCAGCTCGCCATCTCTGAATAACTCTGATTCGGCTCTGACGGCCAGAACATCCATCGTAGGATGCACCGCCGTGGTTACAGACACTGGTTGACCATAAAGATTGAACCGACTGGTCAATATCCCCGTCCAAAGATCCAGCTCTTGTCGAATCTCAGAGATGTCGGCCGACTGAATCTCTTTATTGGATTGATTGAACCGGCAAAACTGTATCCGACCAAGGTGTAGTCGATGAGGGTTCTCGCGTAACCAATTGAATAGCTCAGTTTGTCCTTCCGAACTGGTCTGATACCCGACCTGTCTGCCGTGCGTCTCGTACGGCGTCAGACGCAATTGGGCGTTAGCCACATGAGAGGGTTTGGGTTTCGTGTGCCAGCCCCATTCCGACAATGTACAAAGAGGCATCGTGGCTTCGTATTCTTGCGCAAGTGTTTGTAGTCCAGTTACGTCAGCAGTGAAGGCGAATCTTCCATTTCCAAGCGAGAGCGCCGCGAGAGGATCGATCTGTGTGTTGATCGGATTGTGACGTCGGACAAGCAATTCACGATCGATTGAATAGATTGTCTTGCGCAACTCCGCACTCGCAGGGTTTCGCAAGTCAGGAACGGCAGCTGAAGCCAGTAGACCAGCGAGAAATGTACGACGAGACGGCATCTTTATGTGCGAACAATCGACATCAGTCAGAACTCATCGCGGTAGAGGTTGTGTGAAAACTGATTAACCGCGGGAAAAGAGAACGCGGAACCAGGAGCGAAGCGACTGCACGCAAGAGAGCGATAGATTGGGTCTAACACGAACTAGCGTGGTTCGCTCTCTTGCGTGCAGTCGCTTCGCTCCTGGTTTCGGTATCCTCCGGTCTGCGCGCTACTGAGTTTCACACAGCTTCGGTAGGGTCAGGTCATCGTTGCTTTGCGTCTGGCGTGGTCCGGCAGAGACAAAAACGGGGAGTCTGCTCAAAAGCAAACTCCCCGGAATGAAAAACAGAAAGTTCGAGTTTAGAAGATGAACTTTGCCATCAACTGTGCGCGGCGCGCATAATTGAGTTGGTTCGAAGCCACAACCTGACCGAAGGTTGATGAGCCCGGGTTAACTACTGGCCCCTGGAAGAGTGGATGGTTGAAAGCGTTAATAAACTCCATCCGCAGTTGAACCTTCATTCCTTCTCGCAGATGAATGTCTTTACGCAATCCGAGGTCGGCGTTGTTGATTGGATCGATCCGCACGTCGCCAAAGTAAAACGGCAATGTGCGCAAATGGTCGGCCGGACTTGCACAGTTCGCGGAGCCGCCGGGGAATGCGCCGCAGGTCGGGTTCCCGCCTACAACTGAAACAAAGGCGTCCGTGTTGAACCAACGGGTCAGCGTCTGCTCGCTCCTGGGAATGGAAATCCTTCCGCCCTTGTAGAATGCGTCATTGGCAAATCTCAGCGGGAAGCCAGTTTGATAGACATAAGTTCCCTGAATTTGCCAGCCGCCGATGATCGCGTTAGCCCACCGGTTCACATTTGAAAGGAAGGGCTGCCCTTTGCCAAACGGCAACTCAAGGAAACCGCTCATAGAAAACCGGTTTGGCACGTCCTGCGGTGAGGCTTGCTTCACTGGTCTCTCGTCGGCCGCATTCAAGTACTCGGTGGCTTCCAACCATCTTGATTTTGTGTACGCGAACTGGAGGCCGTAACCCTTCGAGAACCGTTTCTGCAGAGAGAGCTGAACTGACTGGTACCAACTCTCGCCATCGTTGTTACTGGTCGTGATGCTACCGAAATCTGGGAACGGTTGCAGTAATTGCCGTCGAGAAGTCGTACTGCCTGCACCCGTGAAAAGAGCGGTGCCGCTCGTGCAACCCGTCCCGGTGGCAGTGGGGTTACTACAGAAAAATGGATTCGCCACCGTGCCGCCGAGGTTGGTGGTGTTGGCTTGCATGGCTAACGTACGCGAAGTGTCCAAACTCAAATACTTGTTGGGCATCGCATTTAGGTTTCGAGCGATCTCAATGTCATAGCCATGGTCACCGAGGTACACCGCCTCACCCATCCAGCCTCCCCAAAGCTCGCGCTGAATCCCAAATGACCAGCGCGCCTGCTTTCCCACCTTGGGATTCTGGTTGAAGAACGAGACGCCTTGCCCCAAAGCGGTTTGTCTACCTAATGAATTACCACTAGGCTCGGTGATTCCGCTTGGGAACGGATTCGAAATCAGAACTGGTAGTGGCGCGCCATTTGGACCTGTGGTTCTGGGTTCTGTCGTGGTCTGGGTATAGCCCGGTTGAATAACGTCTCCGCGTCGCTCACCCAGGAAACCTTGATAGAGGCCAAATCCACCCCGGAACACGGTCTTATCATTCCATTGGTAGGCAAAGCCCAGGCGTGGGAGGAAGCCGTTCTTTGGAGTCTGATAAAGTCCGCTACCGGTGTCTTTGCCTGCAAACAACAAACCACCCTTTGCGGTTATCGAGTTCAACCCGAATGTGGTTTTGAGGGGATCATTAGCAGGTAACTTACTCAGTATCAACGCTAAGTTGGCCTGAGCCGCCGCTTCAAACGGTTGCGTATAGGCAAGGTCAAATCCCGAGACGCTCTTGTCTTGTCGCTCCTTTAAGGCATTCTCAAACTCCCAGCGCAAGCCAAGGTTCAGCGTCAGTTTCCTGGTGAGGCGTAGGTCGTCCTGGGCAAAGAACCCCCACGTCTTCGAGTACTCGGAATAATCTGATTGTCGCACAATCTGCGTCGTGGACGGATATCCCAGCAGGAACGCCGCAAATGCCTGGAGTCCTTCAAAGTCGTTGCTGGTGGCGCTGCCAATTCGTGTAAAGGTGTTATCAAAACTGAAGTTGCCTGACTGTTGATTGCTCTTGAAGCCATCGTCCTCGCGATAGATGCGCAGCTCGGCGCCAAATCGTAGAGAGTGTATTCCCTGCGTCCGGTTCACCACCGCAGTTACAAAGTGGCTGCTCACGGGCCGGAACTCATTAGTGTGGCCGTTACCAACGGTGGTACCTGTGCATCCCTGGCAGGCAAAATTGAATCGCGGAAAGCGCCGAATGCCTTCTCCGACCGCATCGTTATAAGCAGCCGGAAAACCGAGCGTAGTCAAATCTAGCCCGTATTGTCCTTCGGGCGCGTCCGAAGCGCGGATGAAGCGGTTGAAGCCATATCTCAGATTCAACACAGTGTTGGCATTGAACGTATGAACCTCGTCCACCACCGCCTGCTTGGAAATGAAAATAAACCTGTCCCCCACATAGATTGAATCGGTGTAGTTGTTATAGCTGCTCTTCCGGTTGTACGCGCTATAGCGCCCGAACACTTTGTCGTTTTCACCAATGGTCTGGTCTATCCGGTAGGTGTAATTTCGGTACGGCGGGTTGAGCACCTCAGCGAGCGTCGAATCTCTAATGTTGTTAGTGATCCGAAATCCAGACTGTGGTGCCTGCTTTGGTTGACCCATGTAGGCCAACACCGCTTTCGCGACCGGATTTATTCGACCAGCCGGAATTTTGTTGTCCGTGAATTGTGTACGATTAGTAACATTACCGCCCGCAAATGTACCTGTGAGCGGATCGTAGATCTTGACCACATCTGAGAAGGCGGAGAAATCGCCGTTCTTCAAAGCATCGGTTGGTGACCAAATGAAGTTTGCATCAAAGCGTGGGCGCGAGTCGTCGATGCTTTCATAGGAAACGAAAAAGAAGGTCTTGTTCTTTCCGTTGTAGAACTTGGGAATCCTCACGGGACCACCAATGCTAAAGCCAGGTCTGTTTGAATAAGTCTTGGGCCGACCCTGACCATTCGCATTTCCGAAAAAGTCGTTAGCCGCAATGCCGCCGGGTTCGGTCCAATAATACGCAGTGCCATGAAAGTCGTTTGTACCGCCTTTGGTAACAATGCTTGTTACGCCGCCTTCGGTGTTCCCGAACTGAGCATCGTAGGTCGCGGTCTGTACTTTAAACTCCTGTGTTGTATCGGTCGGAGGAACATAAGACGCGATTACCTCATTGGCATTTGCCGTCGCGGTACTCGGTGCTCCGTCGATTAAGAGGTCGCTGCGAATGCCACGCGCGCCGCCCATGGCGAAATTGGCAATGTGTGTTGGCTCAAAAGGGCGATCCAAACGAGTACTGCCCGTGTATGCCACACCCGGTGTGAGATTGATAAGCGCATAAGGATCGCCGTGTACCGACGGCAGTTCGTCGACGCGCTTACGATCGATTGTCTGACCCAGGTTCGGATCGGCCACGTTGAGCTGAGCAGCCTCAGCTGTGACCGTAACCGTTTCCTGCACGGTTCCCACATCAAGAGGTATCTTCAAAGTGGTTGTTCCGTTAATTGCGACCTCAACCTTGTCTAGAATCGCTTTCTTGAATCCGGTTGCTTCTACAAGTACCTGATAACTTCCGGGTAGGAGGTATGGCACCTCGAAGAGGCCCTCATCGTTCGTCGCCACGGTGGTAGTTGCCGCTTTCGAAATATCAGTGACTTTCACTGTAGCGCCTGGAACTGCCGCCCCATTGGAGTCCGCAACTCGTCCGCTAATTTTCCCGCGCAGCTCCTGGGACCTTGATGACATTGGAATCAGCAGCGCTAAAAACACAAAAACGATCGCACAGGAAATCTGTGCGAGCGGTTGGAATCTCGATCTCATTTCGCTCTCCTCTTCAGTGATAAACTCCGGGGCCTAACTGATGGTTGGCAGTGATCTCTAGTGCTACTTTCGCCGCACTTTCAA
>DASYRR010000071.1:0-20793 GCA_036004125.1 Pyrinomonadaceae bacterium
CACGAACTGCACCTTCGGATTGTTCTTCGCCAACACCTTCGTGATCGCCGCTGTCAACGTCGTCTTCCCGTGATCTACGTGCCCGATCGTCCCGATGTTGACGTGCGGCTTTGAACGGTCAAATTTTTCCTTCGACATCTCTTCCTGGCCTCTTCTGTATAAGAATCATAACCACTGGTTGTGCGGGCGATAATCGCTGGAGCCCGCGATGAGATTTGAACTCATGACCTCCTCCTTACCAAGGAGGCGCTCTACCCCTGAGCTACGCGGGCACAAATCCCAATTGCCGAGAACTGGAGCGGGCGACGAGATTCGAACTCGCGACCCTCAGCTTGGAAGGCTGATGCTCTACCAACTGAGCTACACCCGCTCTATTAATTGCCGATTGCCGATTTCCAATTGCCAATTAAGGGGACCAAGTTGCACCACATAGTCAATCGGCAATTGAAAATCGGCAATGCCCCTCTGGTGCAGGGGGTAGGATTCGAACCTACGTAGGGTGTGAACCCGCCGGGTTTACAGCCCGGTGCCATTAACCACTCGACCACCCCTGCATTTTTCAAGTGATTCGTGGAGCCGGCGAAGGGACTTGAACCCCCGACCCTCTGATTACAAATCAGATGCTCTACCAACTGAGCTACGCCGGCCGCTACAGACACTAATAGCGTGTTCCGACAAAACGCGGATACTACCAAGCGTATTTCAAAAACGCAAGTCGCGCTTAGTGTTGCAGATAAAACCTGTTTGGAGGCTTGCCTCAACAAAGAAATTGACCCGAATTAGAGGTCAGAAGTAGTATCGTTACGCCCCTTTCAAATAGTCTTTCGCGACGAATACTCACCTTAGCGTTGCGCTTTAAAGCCCCTACTCTCATTTTTGGTTAGTTAATTGGTTAGTTAAAAGGAGACTAGACATGGCACGGAATCCGTTATCGGTGGTGGGTTGTCTCGTGTTTCTCGCTTTGGCTATTCCCGCAATTACCGAAGCTCAAACTGTAGTTTCACCTGCGGAGACCTCTCAGAACCAAAAGACGCCAACGTCGCCCCAGGTTGTCGCGCCACAATCTCAGGGAGCACCCAGGGTTGCCGGAAAATCGAATCTTTACTGCGCCGGCTACATCAAGTATCAGCGATTTGAAAAATCACCTGAGATTGTGGGCTCCGAAGGGGAGCCGGAACAGCGAACTTTCGCTGAAGGTAACGTCGTTTTCCTAAATTGGGGTACTGAGCAAGGCATAAAAGAAGGTCAACAGTTTCAAATAGTACGACCCAAGGGTGACGTGAAGGGTGTATTCCGGGAAAAGAAGGGCTTTCTGGGTACTTACGTTAGGGAACTTGGTCAATTACAGGTTTTCAAAGTGCGCCAAAACATCTCGATCGCCCGCATCACTTTCTCATGTGAAATGATTCTCCTCGGTGACCTGTTGCTACCAATCCCTTATCGCGAATCGCCGTTTCAGCGTGCAGAACTCGAATTCGACCGCTTCGCTGAACCTAGTGGAAAACCTATTGGAAGGTTAATGATGGCGCGCGACGATCGAGAAATGGTAACCGTAAGTGATGTTGTCTACATCGACCTGGGGTCCGAGGACAAGATTGCTGCGGGAGACTATCTGACGATTTATCGTCCGCTGGGTTCTGGCGGCGTTACGAATGTGGACGCCGAGGAAGACGCGCGTGGCCGCGCTACGGGTTTCCAAAGTGAGCGCTATCGAGGTGGCGGCTTCTCGTCCCAATCTCAGCGCGCAAAGGACTCCACCGCGTTTGTAAATGTTCCGGGAAGATATCGGTATCGACCTGTAACTACCCGCGAAGTAAAACGACACCGACCGCCCATGCCACGCAAAATCGTTGGTGAAATGGTCGTGATCGACGTACAGAACAGGACAGCTACGGCAATCATTACACGGGTAACCACCGAAGCCCATACTGGCGATTGGGTGGAAATTCAGTAGTTGCGAAGAGCGCCTGGTCTATTCAGGGGATACAACCACCGCACTGCCATCGGTCTTTTGTTTGGCAGTGCGCGAGGCGACGATCGCCCGATAGAACGAACTGAAGTAACCATACATTGAGGTACAAGCAGAGATTACTACCAACCAGAGCATTGCTCGACCGGCCGTGTAAACAAGCACTTGCCAATCACTCGGGGTCGTCAGTTCATTGCTGACGAGGTGGGCCCACGCCGTCCTCAATTCAGGAACAGACCAAAACTCGATCGCTGGAAAGGGTCGGCCGAAATTCGCGACTGGCGGCTTGCCTGCCACACTTGAACCGATCAGGAGCGTGATCGTGATCACTTGCGCTAACATTTTGAACTTACCCATCCTCGACGCTGATATGACTACTCCGTCAACAGCAGCAATAGACCTTAAGCCTGTCACCGCGAACTCCCGTCCGATGATGATCACGACAGCCCACGCCGGGGCCAATTGATTCTCAACTAGCGAAATCAACGCTGCAGAGATCAAAAGTTTGTCCGCTATCGGGTCAAGGAGTTGACCAAGTCGCGTCACCTGTCCACGCCGACGCGCTATGTGACCATCCAAATAGTCCGTCAACGCAGCGGCGAGAAACATCAGCACGCCCAGGATGTGTCTTGGCACGCCAAACCAGCTCTCTGAGAATGGTGTCAGCAGCACAACCACCAGCAACGGAACTATGAAGATGCGCAGCAGAGTTAGGGCGTTGGGAAGGTTCACTATAACCGCCAAAGAAGCTCAAACGTCTTGATCGCAGTGTAGGACTCGCCGTGAAAACGTGTCAATGACACTCCGAATTATGGAACTTTGTAACCGCCTTTGGTGAATAATAATGACATGAGAGCCTGGTTTGACTTTAAAGTCGACCTTTAACAACTCATCGGCAACTCACCATTCGTGCGTGCGCGGGTTTGACTGTCTGTCCGTCAACGAACAATCACTGAGTATCAAATTCAATTGGAAATGGAACCTAAAACATGAGGAAATTCAATTCTTCCGTCTTCTGTCTTGCGTTGCTCATCTGGACTGCGCCTGTATTTGCTGACGCTCGAGCTGAAGAACTTTTAAGGCAGGCACGTACAGCCATCGGAGGCGAAGAGCAGCTACAAAAGATCCAGAGTCTCAACATCAACGGCCAGTACCGACGAATGCTTGGTGAGCGTCAGGTGGGTGGCGATCGGGAAATAAGCATCCTGCTTCCAAACAAATATTTGATTGAAGACTCCTTCAATATGGGTGGTCTCAGCACGCCAATGATCAGCACTCGCACCTTGAATGGTGAGCATGCCTGGAATTCACAGAGCGGCGGTGGCGGTGGAATGGTCTTTCGTATGGGTGGGCCGGGAGGACAACCAGCGACGCCGGAGCAAATGGAGGCTGCCTTACGACGCATCTTTCAGATCGAAATGGCTCGTTATCTACTCGCGATCACGTTAGCACCACCAGCCTCGTTTGCAGTCGAATACAAATATGTTGGCGAGTCTGATGTCGACGATGTCAAGGCAGAGGTCATCGACGTCAGCGGTCCTGATAACTTTGCCGTCCGTTTGTTCTTCGATAAGCAGAGTCACTTACCGTTGTTGGTGAGCTATCGGGGACCAAAACCACGCATTATGACGATGACTCGTCCGGCAGGCGGCGCAGCTGCCAAACCTGAAGACGTGCAGAAAGCGCGCGACGAGGCGGGAAAGAAACTGCACGCCGAGGCACCGCAGAAACCCGAAGAGGTTGATTTCTATATTCGACTTTCAGATCACAAAAGAATCGGAGGACTGCTGCTGCCTCACAAGTTCACCTTCATAACGGAGAACGAGGTATCTGAAGAATTCGAGATTTCTAAGTATCAGATGAATCCCCCGTTCAAGTTAGACAAGTTTGATAAACACTGAAGGAGTCAAAGCATGCCAATCGAGCGTTCCCTCTTTCGTGCGATAAGTGTGCTCGTCGCCCTTCTGATTGCATGTCAATTATGTCTCTCACAGTCCTCCGCAAATGCCAGCCTCGAAGTGCTGGTTCGCGATCCGTCTGGTGCGCTGGTAAACAAGGCGCAAGTTCTGCTTCTGGCCGCCGGTAAACAGATCTCTTCGATGCACACAAATCAAAAGGGTGAAGCCCGCTTCAATAAGATTGTTCCCGGTCGTTACCAAATACAGGTCGAGGCACCAGGCTTCAAACCCCAGGTTCTTGAAGCAGTTGAGCTCGTGCCGGGTTCAAATCGACTTGAGGCCGCGCTCGAGATCAATGCAATCAAAGCCGATGTTGATGTCGCGGAAGATGCCGCGGTCAGGAATACCAATCCCAATGGGAACGCATTTTCAAATGTCCTGACTGCGGAACAGATCGCGCAACTACCCGACGATCCGGATGAATTTGAAAACGCAATTAATCAACTTGCCGGACCTGGCGCGCAAATTCGAGTCAATGGATTTCGCGGAGGTAAGCTGCCCCCTAAATCTCAGATTCGTGAGATACGCTTTCGTTTGAATCCATATGCAGCGGAAAACCACGATGCCGGGTTTGGGCTTGTTGATATCACAACCAAGCCCGGCATCAATTCATGGCACGGCTCATTCAACTTCGGATTTCGCGACGAAGCGATGAACGGGCGCCAGGCTTTTGCAAAGTTCCGCGGCCCTGAACAACAACGTCGATTCGGATTGTCTCTGGATGGGCCACTTTGGAAGAATCGCACTTCTCTGTTTCTAAATGCTGACGGCTCTCTATTTTTCGATGCCAGGACAATTGTGGCAAAACTTCCTTCTGGCGATTTCTCGGATCTGGCTTACCGGCCCTCGCGGCGTCTGAATCTCGATGCCAGAATCGAGCACTCAGTAAACAAGACCCATACAGCCAGATTTCAGTTTCAGCGCAATGCTGTACTCCAGAATAATCTTGGTGTAGGCGATTTTGATCTTGCTCCACGTGGATTCTCACAGGACCAAACTGAATACATTGCCCGCGCGGCTGACTCTGGGGTATTCGGCAAGAAGTTTTTCAATGAGATCCGGCTGCAGACGCGTTGGACAGATACTGAAGCAAGATCAGTGAGCGTTGGCCGCACTATCCTTGTACCCGGATCATTCAATGATGGAAGCGCACAAAGATTTGGCGGAAGAGATCAGTTCGATTTCGAATTAGCGGATAATGTCGATTATGCGCTCGAGCAACACGGAATAAGATTCGGTGTGCAGCTCGAAGGCGGACATTACCGCAGCAACGATTCAACCAACGCTTTTGGCACTTTTCAGTTTGCCAACCTCGCCGATTATCAAGCAGGTAAACCAACTCAGTTCACTCAGCGAATTGGTGATGCGTCAGTTTCCTATTCGCAATATCAGTCTGGCTGGTACATCCAGGACGACTATCGGGTAAAAAAGAACCTGACAATTAGCTATGGCGTGCGCCAGGAACTTCAGACTAATGGTCCTGCCAAATTCAATCTCGCACCTCGCTTTGGTTTTGTTTGGTCACCATTTAAGAAAGGTAATGTCACTATCCGCGGTGGCTCAGGAATCTTTTATGATTGGTTGGGTTCTCAAACCTACGAGCAAACTTTGCGAGTTAACGGTGAACAACAGCGAGATTTGATCGTGTCAAATCCTGGATTTCCGAATCCTTTTATCGACGGCGTTCAATCGATCCCGCCGGCGAGCCGAATCCAACTTGATCCCGAGCTGCAACAACCGTACATCATCCAGTCGTCAATTGGTCTTGAAACGACGGCTCTGAAACTCATCCGCTTCACTATCAATTATCAGTATCAACGCGGCGTTCATATGTTGCACGGTATTAACTTGAATTCCCCGATACCGGGAATCGGGCGACCTGATCCGACAGTGGGTAACATCACGAATATCGAATCGTCGGCCTATACTTCAGTCCATCGCTTGATGATCGGCGTTGGCCCGGCGCAATTTGTAAACGGCTTCTTTTGGAATGTGAACTACCTGTTTATGCGCAACACAAATGAAGCCGACAGTCCGTTCAGTTTGCCATCTAACAACTTCAACTTGCGCGCGGATCGTGGTCCGTCTGCCGCTGATTTTCATCACCTCGTCTCCGCATTTGTTAATAAACGCCTAAAGAAAGGCTTCGGAGTCTCAGCAATCGTACAAGCCACGTCGGCACTGCCGTACAACATCACAACCGGCATCGACGACAACAAAGACACGGTTATTAATGACCGGCCGGTTGGGTTTGGACGCAACAGTGCGCGCGGTGCGCCTCGCTGGGAGATAGGATCCCGTTTTAGTTGGGCAAAAGATTTCGGCCCGGCGCAACAACCAACTGGCGGACCGCAGGTTCGAATGGTGCGCGTTGGAGGTGGTGACGGAGCGGCCCCGCCGGCTATCGGAATGGGCAGCACCAAAAAGTACCGCATTGAGTTTTACACCCAAGTCTTTAATCTGCTGAATCACACAAATCTCGGCGTCTTCAATGGTGTGCAACTGTCGCCTTATTTCGGCCATGCGACATCAGCACAGGCGCCGCGGCGAATGGAAGTTGGGATGCGAATGAACTTTTAGGTTGCTTTTGAGATTGTTGGCAAAAAGGAATTGCGACTGTTTCACTGTGGTGAGAGTTTAACGACCAACTGGGGTGCTTTGATTTTGTTATCGCCTATGAATTTTAGTTTACTAATTTCTTTTCTGCCGATCGCTGCATCTTCCAAAGTTAACTTACCGTGCTGCTTTGAGAACCCCTGCTCGATGGCAACCCGAAAATAGTAGGTCTCCCCTGACCCCATATCGACAACAAAGCTCCGCTTCTTGTTCGTCATGTGAACGTTATGCTTACCGGGTGGCAGTTTAATCGCCAAGTAGCGTCCGTTGTCCATCCGCACGAGTTCTTTGTCATCTACAAAGACGGACGGTTCCTGCATATAGCCAAGCCATTTGTCAGGCCGATAGATGAAAACCACTGCCCAACCATCCTTGGTTCCAGTCGGAGCCTCGGTTGTGTAGCCCTCGGGAGGAGGTGAGGCGATCAGGTTCAAGCCATCAAAACGAAACCAGTTTGGTTCGGCAACATAAACCGTAAACACTGTTCCCTCAGGGATGCTCGCAGCGCTACCTTTCCGCAACAGAAAGAAAGGACTTACCCCAGCAAGAAAACTTGTGCTGACGGTCTTGTCATCACCTTCTTGTCCTTTTGCAGCGCGCAGATTTACTCGCTGACCATTAACCGTAGTGGTCCACTTAACTGCAATGCCCAATTTTCCAGAGTTGCCAAAGCGTCCAGCCGGTTCTGAGTTGATCACGCTTCCATTCACCGGCGTTCCCTTGGCGATAACCTGATGACCGTCTAACGAGACATCTTCATCAACTCTGAAGGTTAATCCTTCTCCTGCCTTTGCAGTCTTGCTGGAAATCTCGCCGGTGGTAACGACCTTTACAGGTGTGCCTTCTGCCAAAACCAGGACCTGCGTCTTGTCCTGCTTGACCCAAGAGTTGTTACCTGGAAGAAAGAGGATGATTAATGCAAACCCTGCCACCAGGGCAACGGTTGAGTAGAAACTCGAACGCTGGATCAATCTGTCAGAAGTCATGAGCTGTGATGGTCAAACAACCCACAGGGATTTTATCGGACTTGGTTTCTTGAAGGGAAGTTCGGAGTAGCGAGAAGATGATACGGACTCCACTCAACTCGCTTGCTGACTCCTCCCGCCTCGGCTAGAATGCCTGATTCTCATCCATGCACAATTCATGTCTGTGGAGAGATAGTCGGTCTAGAAGTGCCATGGCAATTGATCGCATCACCGTTCGAGGGGCTCGCCAGCATAACCTCAAGAACATCAACGTCGACATTCCTCGCGATCGATTTACCGTAATCACCGGGCTCTCGGGATCCGGCAAGTCGTCACTCGCTTTTGACACAATCTACGCGGAGGGTCAAAGGCGTTACGTCGAATCGCTTTCCGCATACGCGCGTCAGTTTCTCGACCAGTTGGAGAAACCCGACGTCGACTCAGTTGACGGTCTTTCCCCAGCCATCTCCATTGAACAAAAGACAGTCTCACGAAGTCCGCGTTCCACGGTTGGAACAGTAACTGAAATCTATGACTACATGAGGCTGCTCTTCTCTTCCATTGGCATTCCTCATTGCCACGTTTGTGGCGCAGCGATCACCCGGCAAAGTGTTGAGCAAATTGTTCAGAACGTTCTCGTACTTCCCGAGGGCGAGCGCGTCATGGTCCTGGCACCTATTGTTCGTGGACGCAAAGGTGAATTCAAAAAGGAGCTCGAAAGACTTGCAAAGGATGGCTTTCTACGCGCTCGTGTTGATGGCGAACTGCTCTCGCTCGATGAGGAGATCCGCCTCGATAAACGTCGGAATCACACGATTGAAGCGGTTGTCGATCGTCTTTTGATAAAGCCCGGCATTAAGGAACGACTGACTGATTCCATCCGCACGGCATTGAAGTTAACGGGCGGCGCTGTACTCATCTCGATTGTCGACGGTGAGGAGAAACTCTATTCCGAACGAATGGCATGCGTGAACTGCGGCATCAATGTACCTCCGCTTGAACCAAGATCGTTTTCGTTTAACTCCGCCTACGGCGCATGCAAACGTTGCCACGGTTTGGGCTCCGTTATGGAGATTGATTCCCTAAAACTGATTCCTGACTCGCGCCAGACTCCGGACAGGCTTGCGTACATGGGCACTGCGGATAAACAAGGTTCGGCTTATCTGAGAAGCGCACTGTTTGCAGTTTGCAAACACTTTAATGCCGATCCAAACCCGCCATTTGCCGAGTTGCCCAAGGAAGTACGAGAAGGATTTCTCAATGGCGTCAACACAAAACTAAGTTTCACTCAGGGACTCTATTCATATCAAAGCGATTGGAAAGGGGCTCTCAATTGGCTGCGCGACAGATTGAACGAGGCTCCGTCTGAAAAGATAAGAATTGCACTCGAAGAACTCGTCTCACCAACAGTGTGTCAGCTATGCAAAGGACAACGGTTGCGTTCTGACTCGTTGTCGGTCCGTGTCGGCGGACGCGGTATCGCTGAATACACTTCATTGCCGATTGAGGATGCAGTTGATGCGTTCGAGCAAGTAAAACTAAACAAACGCGAAGAACAGATTGCGGGACCAATCCTACGCGAGATTAGAAACCGTTTGAGTTTCTTGAGAACCGTTGGCCTTGGGTATCTAACACTGGATCGAGCTTCTTCGACTCTATCGGGCGGTGAAGGACAACGTATCCGGCTGGCCACACAGATTGGTTCTCAACTTCGCGGCGTGCTCTACGTTCTCGACGAGCCGTCAATAGGGCTCCATCCACGCGACAATCAAAAACTGCTTGATACGCTCTCCGCACTTCGAGACCTTGGAAACACGGTTCTGGTTGTCGAACACGATGAGGAAACAATTCGCCGCGCCGACTATGTGGTCGATTTAGGACCGGGTGCGGGCGCTCATGGTGGCGAAGTTGTAGCGTGCGGCACAGCGGGCGATGTTGCCGAGAATCCCCATTCGGTAACCGGCCTGTATATTCGCGGAGCAAAAAAAATCGACGTACCGTCGGAACGCCGTGCTCCGAACGGAAAATACTTAACCGTCCAGGGCGCGCACGCAAACAATTTAAAAGATATCGACGCGACTTTTCCGTTGGGACTTCTCACTGTCGTAACTGGCGTTTCAGGATCGGGAAAATCAACACTTGTCGAGGACATTCTCTACCACGCACTGGCCCGACATCTTTACGGCTCGTTAGCAGAACCGGGACCGTACAAGAATCTCGAGGGTCTCGAACACATCGATAAAGTCATAGAGATCGACCAGTCCCCAATCGGCCGAACGCCCCGCTCGAACCCTGCTACCTATACCGGATTGTTCACGCCTTTGCGTGAGCTTTACGCAATGCTGCCGGAGTCACGTGAACGAGGTTACAAACCCGGGCGTTTTTCTTTTAACGTAAAAGGTGGCCGCTGCGAGGCTTGTGAAGGCGACGGGATGAAGCGCATAGAAATGAACTTCCTTCCGGATGTGTACGTGCTGTGCGATATCTGCCGCGGTGCGCGCTACAACCGAGAGACTATGGCAGTTAAGTACAAAGGTAAGTCCATCGCTGACTTACTTGACACAACCGTCGAGGAAGCATTGCCGCTCCTGGAAAACCTGCCACAGATAAATCTAAAGTTGCAGACCTTACTCGATGTTGGTCTCGGATACATAAAGTTAGGACAATCCGCAACGACGCTGTCGGGCGGTGAGGCACAGCGAATTAAACTTGCCAAGGAACTCTCGAAACGCGCGACAGGCAGAACAATTTATATCCTTGATGAACCAACTACGGGCCTTCACTTCGCCGATGTTCACAAACTACTCGACGTGCTACAGCGTCTGGTCTCCCTTGGAAACACCGTCATCGTGATCGAACACAACCTGGATGTGATTAAGTCAGCCGACTACATAATCGATCTTGGGCCAGAGGGTGGCGAACACGGAGGTCGTGTCGTCGCCGTAGGAACTCCTGAAGAAGTTGCTCGATCCCGACGTTCGCATACGGGGCACGCATTGAAGCCGCTACTAAACGGTCGATTAGGGCGCAATGGAAATGGCAACAGTCATTCACGATGAGACTTCGGATCGCGTGATATACTCGCCGCGCTTACTACCCTGACAACAACCTTGCCTCAATGTCTCAATACGACGACAGCTTCCGCCCACTGGATTTGAAGGACGTAAAAACTTATCCGCTTGCTACTCGGCCCAGTAAAGTCAGTCTTAATGATTTCGCTAAACCGATAAGCGCTGGCGCTTCGACCGGCGAGTTCCTTTCCAGCCTGCCCAACATTCTCGCAGTACAAAATCTCAGGCAGTTAGTAGCTCGCATGCGACACGCAAAAGAGTTGCATAAGCCAATCATTTGGGGCATCGGCGGTCATGTGATCAAAACCGGACTCGCTCCATTACTGATCGATTTGATGAATCAAGGATTTGTGACAGCCGTTGCCGCAAATGGATCAGTCCTGGTGCACGACGCGGAAATCGCTATGGCTGGTTCGACGTCTGAGGATGTGGACAGCACGTTAGCGGAAGGAGTTTTCGGGGGTGCAGAGGAGACTGGTCAACTCATAAATAATGCTGCCGTCGCTGCGACAAAGGAAGGGATCGGCTTAGGGGAAGCAATGGGCCGTTCGCTTTTGGCATTAACTCCGCCGCATGTTGATTATTCGCTTCTCTGCGCAACTTACAAAATGAAGCGGCCCTTCACCGCACACCTCACGATTGGAGGCGACATCACCCACTTCCATCCAAATGTTGATGGCGCTGCCCTGGGCGACGCAACACATACCGACTTTCGGTTACTCGCAGAACTGGTAAGACACATGAACGGCGGTGGCGTCTATTTAAATATTGGCTCTGCAGTCGTGCTGCCGGAAGTTTTTCTCAAGTGCGTAACGGTGGTTCGCAATCTGGGACATCCGCTCACTGACATCACGACCGCCAATTTCGACTTCATTCAGTCGTATCGCCCGCTGACAAACGTGGTGCGCCGACCAACGGAGCACGGTACCGGACACGGTTACTCGATCACAGGTCATCACGAACTGACAATTCCACTATTCGCAGCGATGTTGCTCGATCCAATCAACTAGCGCACTCCGTTTTATCCCACCGCTGGAAAAATCAAATTGTAGGCTTGACCAGATATCGTTCCTCGTTTATTCTGCCCAACTTGGAATTGAAATCGGATTTCAATTTCGCCCCTAAAAGAAGACCGAGAGCGCGCCAGCCCACTGGAAGAGCATTCCGAGAAGAAGTCGTTAGTAAGTTAACGGATGGTCCGCATTTACGAAGAGTGAGTTTCTCAAGAAGAGAAGGAACCACATCATGAGCACGCGAAATAGAAAAAACGAGGCTAACCGTCGCCGGCGGCCAAGATATTGGGTAGTTGCAATTGGAGCCATGGGTATCCTCGTCGCTTGCCAAGCACCCAACACCCATGGCATCACTTTGCGCAAGGTACGGATTGACAATGAAGCTGGGATTAATGTTCAGAAACCGCTTCGATTCAACATCTCTCCTGACTCACTTGAGGTGGTTCTGATTGCCTTTCAAAAGACTTCCGGACTTCAGGTCGTGATTCCTAATGAAGCAATGCGGTCTATTGGCTCGCCAGGAGTTTCAGGGCTTTATTCAGCGGAACAAGCCCTACAGCAACTGCTCAAAGGAACCGGTCTCAGCTATCGTTTCAGCGACGCGAAAACCGTCATCCTTGAGATTCATGCTGAAACCGAATCTGTCGAAGTAAAAACGGATTCGATGGTCCAACTATCATCACCCAAATACACGGAACCCCTGTTGGATACCCCACAGACCGTTACAGTTATTCCTAAAGAAGTCATGGAAGAACAGGGTGCTACGACCTTACGAGATGTGTTACGCAACGTACCCGGTCTTACGATTACTGCTGGGGAAGGAGGCACTCCCGCCGGGGACAATTTAACGTTGCGCGGTTTCAGTGCGCGTAACGACATCTTCGTAGACGGGGTGCGCGACCTCAGTCCGCAATCGCGTGACCCGTTCAACCTCGAAGAAGTCGATGTCGTTAAAGGGCCGGGTTCAGTTTACACGGGTCGGGGTTCAACCGGTGGTTCAATCAACCTGGTTAACAAAACGCCCAATCTGAAACGTTCGTTTGGTGGGAGCGTCGATCTTGGATCCGATCGCACAAGAAGGTTTAGTGGCGATATTAATGCTCCCCTGACAGACACCCTGGCATTTCGGCTCAATTTATTAACTCATCACTCTCAGGTGGCCGGACGTGAGGTAGTGAATTTCAATCGATGGGGTGTCGCCCCTTCCCTGACCTGGGGTCTCGGCAAGCCAACCAGAATGACGATCAGCTATTACAAACTGAAACAGGATAATTTGTCAGACTATGGGATTCCGTGGGTTCCGAATACAAATAATGCGTTGATTGCTTATCGTAATCGTCCTGCCCCGGTTCCTCGCGATACGTACTACGGTCTCAAGAGCCGGGACTTCGAAAGGCTGGACTCCGATCTGGTAACGCTGAAGTTTGAACACGACTTCAACGATGCCTTGTCTATTCGCAATCAATTGCGATTCAGCGATTCGTCTCGCGATTCGATTGCTGCGCCACCTCGCTTCGCAAATAACAACTCTACTGCGATCACTCGCGAATTACGCTCCTGGCAAACGACCGACCGTGTATGGGACAACCAATCGGATTTCGTCGCGCAGTTCTCGACCGGCAGCGTTTCGCACTCATTGGTGACAGGTTTTGATATTTCGCGAGAAAGCAACGTGCGACTGACACGTTCCGGACCAAACATGGCCACTACTCTGCTCAATCCAAATCCCGACGATCTGTACACGGGGACCATCACACAGAGTCCGATCGTAGGTGACGTAACCGCCAACTCTCAGGCGGTCTATATCTTCGACACTGCCAAGCCTGGCAAAAAATGGGAGCTAACAGGCGGGTTACGTTGGGACCGTTTTGACGCGGATGGAGTTAGCACCACAGGCGCCCCGGTTTCACGGGTCGACCGAATGTTGAGCGGACGTGCGGGTGTGGTGTTCAAACCTCGACCTGAAGGAAGCTTATACGCATCGTACGGGACCTCTCTAAATCCATCACTCGAGGGGCTTTCATACAATACCGCTAACACAGTAATCGACCCGGAAAAAACCTACGCCTTTGAGGCAGGTAGTAAATGGAATCTCTTTGGAGGACGCGTGTTACTCACTGGCGCCGGCTTTCGCGTAGAAAAAACTAATGCGCGTACTCCTGGTCTGTTACCTGGTGATCCTCCGCAGGTTCTGCAGGGCAAGCAACGTGTCGACGGAGCTGAGTTGAGTATCACCGGGAATCTGTCTCAAGCGTGGCAGATGCTCGCGGGTTACACCTTTCTCAAAAGTGAGACTGTCGACTCAAACACTCCCGCAGAGATTGGGAAAGCGCTAGTTAACACTCCGAGAAATTCCTTCAATTTTTGGAGTACCTACCGAATGGATTCGGGTCTTGCGTTTGGCGGCGGCGCGCGATTTGTCGACAAGCGTTTTGGCAATACTGTAAATACGCGCTTCGTCGACGCCTATTGGACTTTTGACGTCATGGCTTCATACCCGTTGACCCGTCACATCGATCTACAGCTCAATCTCTACAACCTGACTGACACTTTTTACTTCGATCGACTTAGTGGCGGACACGTCGTACCCGGACCCGGTCGCGCGGCGACCATTCGCACGACTTTTAGGTTCTGAAACGGCAATGACTTTCAGTCGAATTCTGCGACTCCATAAATTAGCGAAATATGTTAATTCAGATTCCCAATGTCTTGACCGATCAGGAAATGACTGAGTCTCGCCAACTCCTGGCGCAAGCAGACTGGGTCGATGGACGCGTTACCGCGGGCCGTCAATCGGCACAAGCAAAGGAAAACGAGCAACTTCCCGAAGACCATCCTGTAGCAAAACAACTCGGCGAGCTGATACTAGGCGCGTTAGAGCGTAATCCCTTATTCATGGCTGCCGCCCTACCGCTAAAAGTTTTCCCGCCGCTGTTCAATCGTTACCAGGGTGGTCAGTCATTCGGAAATCATGTCGATAATGCGATCCGTCAAATAAGTGGAACACCGTATCGGGTCCGTACTGATCTCTCAGCAACTCTCTTCTTCAGCGACCCGGATGAATACGAGGGGGGCGAATTAGTCGTTGAAGACAGGTTTGGTGTGCATCAAGTTAAGTTGTCAGGCGGTCATCTAATTCTTTATCCCGCGAGCAGTCTTCATCACGTTCGTCCGGTTACGCAGGGAACACGCCTGGCCTCATTTTTTTGGATTCAGAGCATGATCAGAGACGACGGGGAACGTACTCTCCTCTTCGACCTCGATATCTCGATCCAAAAACTCTCGATTGATGTGCCAGCTCATCCCTCGGTGCTTGAACTGACGTCCCTTTATCACAATTTGTTGCGACGCTGGGCCGACGTTTAATCCGAAAACGAGCACGAACGAAATGAAACAACTTCGCAAGATTATTTTCTGGTGCCACTTGCCGATTGGCGTCATTGCCGGCGTGGTAATCCTGATCATGTGCGTTACCGGAGTACTCTTAACGTACGAAAAACAAATCATGTCCTGGGCAGATACTCGAAACTACAGAGTCAACGCACCTTCGCCCCACGCTCAGCGACTTCCTTTGGACACTATCATTGCAAAGGCTCGTGAATCCAAAAAAGCGACTCCCTCGGCGATTACCATCAGAGCTAGTGTCGAAGCGCCTGCAGAGATCAACTTTGGCCGAGACGGAGGAACCATCTTTATCAATCCTTACTCGGGTGACATTCTCGGTGAGGGGTCTCGCGCTGTCAGAAGTTTCTTTCGCTTCATAACAGACATGCACCGTTGGCTCGGTGCGCAGGGTGAGAATCGAAACGTCGCACGTGCAATCACCGGAGCTTGCAACCTGGGTTTCCTATTCCTGGTTTGCAGTGGCTTCTACTTGTGGTGGCCGCAACGTTGGTCCGGAAAAGTGTTTCGAAACGTAATGTGGTTTCGTCGTGGGCTTCCTTCGAAGGCACGGGACTTCAATTGGCACAATGTCATTGGCTTTTGGTCAGCAGTACCGCTTTTCATAATTGTGCTATCGGGAGTTGTGCTCTCTTACCAGTGGGCTGGCAATCTCGTTTATCGCATCGTCGGCGAAGCCCCTCCGACTCCACGGGTAAACCAAACCTCTTCTAATCCTGGGATCAAACCGTCAACCAACGTTTCCGACGCAACCCAGACAACCAACAGTCTCGATTCAAGCTGGGCCCGCGCTGAACAACAAGTGAGTGGCTGGCAAAGCATAACGATGCAATTTCCCAACAGTGGCGATGCCCCATTGACGTTCACTATTGATCAGGGGAATGGCGGGCAACCTCAGAAACGCACTCAACTGACACTCGATCGAGCAACGGGCAACGTCCTTCGCCTTGAACCCTTTTCTTCGTATAGCCGCGGAAGACAGCTTCGTTCAATTTTCCGCTTTGCTCACACGGGAGAGGTGCTTGGCATTGCCGGTCAAACCATTGCGGGGTTGGTTTCGACCGGTGGCACCTTTCTCGTCTTGACAGGCCTTGCGCTCGCATGGAGACGTCTACGAGGCTGGCTTGGACGAAGAGCAAAATCTGTGAACCAGCAACCTCATACAGCGGTTGAAGCGCTAGGGACGGCAGGTGAGTAAACCACTTTGACAGGCAAACTGTGACGTCGATAATTTACAGAAATCAAAACTCTACGGACGCGGCCAATTTGCAAGTTTGGCACTGTGACGAATGTCAGTGTTTCCATCTACGCGCTGGCCAAACCCTTCTGACCTTCTCTCCTGAAGAGTTTGCGCTGTTTACCGATCAAATCGTTGAATGTTATTGCGTTCAACCAGCGACAAACGAGGTTCTCTAATACCATCTCAGCGCTCAGGCGATAGTCCATTCGCTATGCTATACTCCGTCGCACTCGACATATTGAATACGGTGAACGACCTCTTCACGTCGTTCAGAGGAACAAGGGCGTGAACTCAGACAGACTCGAACACTTTCGCAAAATTCTTCAGGGGCAACTTCGCCAACACGTCGCCAAAATAAGCTCAGAACAGGCTGCAGCACTGGAATCAGATGATGACGGAGTAAAAGACAGTGTTGACCTTTCACTCCTCGACGTCACTAAAGAAATCGCATTTCGCCTCACCGAGCGGAATTCCCAAATCGTCGCTGATATTGATCAGGCTTTATTAAGAATTCGAGAAGGCTCTTACGGTGTGTGTGCCCGTTGCAGTAATCCCATCGATGAACGTCGCCTCGAGGTGGTACCTACTGCGCGATACGACGCACACTGCCAGACGATCATTGAAAGCAATGGAGACGACGACCTGCCAACTCTGTAAGTTCTAATGCATAAACAGAAAACAAAATCATTTTCCAGATATCATTTGACAAATGCTCAGGCCTTCGGATGCGCCTTGTCGTAAACCTCAATCAGTTTTTCCATCGATACGTGAGTGTAGACCTGTGTAGTCGAGAGTCGCGCGTGGCCAAGTAATTCCTGAATATCGCGAAGGTCGGCGCCACTGTCCAGCAAGTGTGTGGCAAAGGAGTGTCTCAATGCGTGCGGACTGATCCGATGAATCCCGGCACAGATTCTTATGTATTTCTCAACCATCCTGCCGACGGAGCGTGTCGTAATTCGCGTTCCTTGATAATTGAAAAACAGAGCTTCTTCATCACGCTTCGACACGGGAGCGTGAAACAAAAAAGTATCGCGAATATCAAGATAGCGGCGAATCGCCTTTGCCGCCGGATCGCCAAAAGGCACGATGCGCTGCTTTCGGCGTTTACCGGTGACTCGAATCAGCTGATTACGAAAGTCGATGTCACCTAAATCCAGTGTAGTCAACTCAGCGACTCGGATGCCTGTCGCATACATTAACTCCAACATGGCGCGATCGCGCTTGCCGAGATCAGTTTCTGGATCGGGAGTCTCAATGAAGCGGATGACTTCCTCGATTGAGAGGTGTTTTGGCAAGTTCTTTTCGAGGCGAGGAGTCGAAACAAGCTTTGCCGGATTACTTTCCAGCAATCCTTCGCGAACGAGGAACTGAAAAAAAGTCCTAAGAGCTGCCAACTTGCGGGCTATCGACGCCTTCTTTTTTTGGGCTGAATGCAGTTGAGCGAGCCATTCGCGAATCGTGAGGTGATCGATAGTCTTGATTTCAGGTGTCTTGCGCTTGCCGGATTTGGGATCGGCGGGCGCAATGTAATCAAGAAACTGTTCAAGGTCGCTGGCGTAATTGCGCAAAGTGTGTGCGCTGACGTTGCGTTCATAACGCAAGTGTTCGAGGAATTGCTCAATCAGTTGCTCCATAGAAATAGCAATTTTGTCCGATATGTTTAGCTTGTCGCGTCTTTCCCAATACGCCTCTTATAGGTCACGACGACAAGCTAAAGCATATCGGACAAACAGCCTACCAATCTGCGTCCGCCACAGCCTTGGGCACATAATAGCCCTTTCGAGAACGAAGGCGAACGTCATTTCGCGATTTGATCTTCAAGTCGATCACATGCAATTGCCCATCACGGTGTTCAGGCACGGGGTAATAACTCAACACATACTGCTGCGAGAGGTCAGCGGCAATTTGATCAAATGCGAGGTCGAGTTCGGAAACAGTCTTTGGAAGGTAAACGGCGCCTCCAGTTTGTTCTGTGAGTTGCTCCATTCTTCTCTCCGCAGCTAAGGCGCGCAAATTGGCGCCTTCATAAAGTCCCGTCTGCACCACATAGATTTGGCAATCGTCACCCAAAACGCGCTGCATCACTGGCTCAAACTCGCTGTTGCGACTGGTTGTCTCAATCCCATCCGAAACAATGATGATCACTCTACGGCCTGAATACGGACGCAGGTAACCAGCGGCATCAACGATGGCGTCGAACAAAGAAGTTCCACCTTCCGGTTTGCCAAAAGTTGCAATCGTTTGCTCAAGACGAGCAACATCCTTTGTCAGCGGTTGAGCAAGGTAACTCTCGGTTTCAATTGAATAGATTGCCGCTTCATCTTTGGCACGCATCACCTTGCGGAAGAACCGGATGGCGGCGTGCTTTTCAAACTCCCGAGCAAAATCCAGACTGCCGCTGTTGTCGAATAGCATCGCCATCCGCACACTAGTTTCTGAACGAGTAAGGTCGCTGATTGGTCGCGGCATTCCATCAACCCGCAATTCAAAATCCTCCAACTTGAGATTGATGACCGCGTTTCCTCTTGAATCAACCACAGAGACGGGAATCGGGACAAGATTTGACGTAATCCGTACTACATCGTTCGGATCGATTTCATCCGGGTTAGTCTTTTTGGTAGTTGTTGCTGACTTCGTTGACCCGCTGGGTCTGTTTGGGTCAGCTATAGGTCCAGGAGAAGGCTTGGTTGTCTTGCCGGGTTCCTGGCGTCTTCCAGACTGACCAGCAACCGTAACTATCAGGGAGATACAAATAGCCAACGAAAACGCGCCGCGCGTCCAATAGTGACGCGGCCGAGTCATGCAGTCAGACTCTGCCTGGCCATTCGACTCTTGAGGTTTTGTTGGAGCCACTCGTCCCATTCTTTTAGTGCCAATTCGACTTGCAGCTGGCGGCGTTCACGTTTTTTACGCACGCGCCGGTGTTCTGGTTCATCGAGCGACGGCAACAAAGCGAACGTTATGTTCACCGGTTGGAAGTTTTTTGTCTCAGTTTGCGACACATATCGCGCCAGGGCACCCGTCGCGCTTCGAGTAGGTGCTTCAATTAGACCATCGTCAATCGCCAGTCGTGCAGCGTTAATCCCTGCCAGCCAGCCCATCGCGACCGATTCGACGTAACCCTCAACACCAGTTATCTGTCCCGCAAAAAAGACGTTTGCTCGGTCACGCATCTGCATTGTCTGGTGCAGCACGCGAGGAGAACAGATGTATGTGTTGCGATGGATCTGTCCGAATTGCAGGAACTCAGCATTCGTCATCCCCGGAATGAGACGCAACACGCGCGCTTGTTCGCCGTAGCGTAGATGATTCTGGAAGCCCACAAGGCTGTATGCATCAGCCATTAAATTTTCCTGGCGCAACTGGACGGCGGCGTACGGTTCACGACCTGTGCGTGGATCGCGCAGGCCAACTGGTTTCATGGGACCGAAGCGCAGCGTATCAACTCCGCGGCGAGCTAACTCTTCTATAGGCAAACAAGCCTCAAACCACCGCGTTTCCTCAAATCGCTGGAGCGGAACACTCTTGGCCATCAGCAGCTCAGAATAGAAGATTGCGTACTGATCCTGATTGAACGGGCAATTCAGATAATCATCGCCGCCCTTATCGTAGCGCGCGGCGCGAAACGCAATAGCCGTATCGATTGACTCAGCCGCAACGATTGGGGCGATTGCATCATAAAAATAGAGCTGATCGCTTCCCGTAATCCTCATTACGTCGAGTGTCAAAGCTTCCGAGGTCAGTGGACCTGTCGCAATGATGGCGATATCTGAATCGGGTATGGTAGTTACTTCTTCGCGAATTAGTTCAATGCGTGGCTCATCGTCGATACGTTTCGTAATCAACTCTGCGAAGTTTTGGCGGTCAACGGCCAGTGCTGCTCCAGCGGGAACCCGCGTTGCCTCGGCAACTTCCATGACGATCGACTGCCCTCGTCGCAGCTCCTCCTTGAGCAGGTAAGATGCAGTGCCCGGTTCGTCGGATTTTAGTGAGTTGGAGCAAACGATTTCGGCGAGTTGATCAGTCCGATGTGCCGGTGTTTGCCGCACGGGACGCATTTCGAAGAGTTTGACCCTTGCACCCAGACGCGCCGCCTGCCACGCCGCTTCGACGCCAGCCAAACCACCACCGATGACGATTACGTCTCTCATGGTCCGATAAACTTTAGTTTGTCGTAGTGAAGTTGGTAAAGACTCGCCGGAAACTGAGGGCGTGTAAACCCGACAACGACAAACTAAAGGAAGCTCTGATTAAGTACCTTTCAGCTTCGGGCGCCTCCTTGGAGTGCGGGGACTTGTCACCGCTTTGTTACAGCGAATCTCACCATTAAGACGCCCTGTACCAAAGCGGTGACAAGTCCCCGCACTCCAAGGAGGCACCCTAAGGATAACGTACCCAGTGACACTTAATCAGACCGTCTTAAAGTTTATCGGACACCGCCGATCTCTTTGCCGCTTTGATCTGTTTCAACTTCACCCCCAACTCAGATTCTTTGTAATAACTATCAAGTGGGTAGCAACCTGACGGCAAACCATTTCGCGGCGCTGTGGTGCAATCGC
>DASYRR010000072.1:0-35921 GCA_036004125.1 Pyrinomonadaceae bacterium
CCTTTAGTAGCTTCTCTGATAAGTGAAAAGCGCTAATGCTGGGAGCGCAGGCGTCCTCGCCTGCTTGTCACCCTCCACGTACTTCAGTCGAAACCAGCATGCGAGGACGCCTGCGCTCCCAGCATTAGCGCGCCTGACTTATTTGAGGGACTACTAAAGGTCACCACTGACCACTGACCACCCCAAAATGACAAATGAGAAATGTCAAATGATATATGGTGGACCAATGATTTTCTTTTTCCTGCCCTGCCCCTGCCTCCTGCTCCTTCCCCTTTCTGTTACTATCTGCCCCGATCTGCATCATCCTAAAGAGGGGCCATCAGCATGTTTCGTAAGTTGATAGCGACGTCGCCTACGCTAATAACCATTCCACTTCGTCTTGCGCTCGCGATCGTTATGATTGCTCACGGCGGACAGAAAGTTCTGGGTTTGTGGGGTGGGCCAGGCTTCAAGGCGTTTACCTCAGGTAACACTCCTTTTGGGTTCATGAGACCGCCCTGGTTGTGGCTGGGAGCAGCCGCGCTTTCTGAATTTATGGGCGGCATCTTTGTTGGTTTGGGCTTTCTCACTCGTGTCGGAGCATTTTTCATCGCCTGCACAATGTTGACTGCGGTGGCCGGCGTCCATTGGCCTAACGGATTGTTTAGTGCGAATCGCGGATACGAATATCCAATGACAATTCTGGCAATTGCCCTCGCACTGCTCATTGCCGGCGGTGGCCAAGCGTCGGTTGATAAGGCTTTGGGTGGACGCAGGAGGTAACTCTGATTTTTGTTAGTGGTCAGTTGTAGGTTGTCTGGTGTTGGTGGACACGCAATAGGACGTATATGACCTATAGGACCTATTCGCAACTGTCCATGAACTACTAACAACTGACAAAGCTCAAAGGCATGAAGCGCTCTCCGCTTATCGTTATCTTCACTACGGTCTTCATTGATCTCGTCGGCTTTGGGATCGTGATTCCGGTTCTTCCCTTTTATGCTGAAGGGACAATATTCAATGCCACTCCTCGTACGGTCGGGTTGCTCTTCGCCTCTTACTCGATCATGCAACTTGTATTTTCACCAATTCTCGGCCGGTTGTCTGACAAGTACGGTCGCAGACCAGTGCTCTTTATTTCAATTATTGGTACCGGCGTCGGCTTTCTAATTCTCGGTTTTGCGCAGACAGTCTTTATGCTTTTCGTCGGCAGAATTCTCGACGGCATCACTGGCGGAAACATATCAACGGCGCAAGCTTACATCGCCGATATCACCACGAAAGAGAATCGCGCGAAAGGTATGGGACTCGTTGGGGCTGCGTTTGGACTGGGATTCATTTTTGGCCCAGCGATCGGCGGCATATTGAGTCGTTGGGGCACTCACATTCCATTCTTCTTTGCCGGAGGTTTATGCTTCGCAAATGCGGTGCTGCTTTACTTCACTTTGCCTGAGACCGTCACGAAGGATCATCCGGCTCGTCAATCTGCAGCTGGAGGACGAGGGCTCAGTCAACTTGTGCAGTCGCTGAAGGATCCGCGGCTGGCGTTTGTTTTGACGATCTACTTTCTGTTCATCGTTGCGTTTTCCATCATGACGACATCGTTTTCGCTATACACGATGTTTCGCTTTGGATACGACGCGCAACACACTGGTTATCTGTTCGCTTACGTCGGACTTATTGCCGTTGTTATCCAGGGTGGCTTGATCGGAAAACTTGTTAAGCGTTTCGGCGAGCTTCCGTTGGTGATTTTCGGGGCGTTCTGCTTTGCGGTCAGCTTGTTTGCAGTTCCATTTGTAGGCCCTGTGGCTGGAGGCCTGGCTGCGCTCTTGATTGGGGGCGGCGTCTTTTCGATGGGTAATTCGCTGGCCACGCCTGCACTCACAAGCTTAGCGTCGAAGAGCGTTGGGTCAGCCGACCAGGGAACGGTGCTCGGAGTCACCCAGTCCGTTGCAAGTCTGGCGCGAGCCGTCGGTCCGTCACTGGCCGCGCTTCTGATAAATAGTTCGACTGCGCATCCAGGTGCCGACGGCGAAGCACACTACATGAGCAATCATTCGCTCTTCGTAACGTTTTGGACGGCAGCGGGAATCATGTTCGTTGCGTTCTTACTGGCGACGTATTTTACTCGAACACATGCGCGTGAATATCGCGAGACCGAGTTGGCTGAGGTAGCGTAACAGCGGAACTACATGCGTCCGCCTGCCCCGAGTGCGCCTTAACCGACGAAGCAGGCGAGGACGCCTGCGATCCCAGTACGAAGGATCGCTTTTGAATTACGCTCCCACTAAAGGTCGACTAAAGAAGTTTGCGAATTACGAAGAGCAGCAGACTCACAACAAGCGAGATGATGAGCATTGACACCAGGGGAAAGTAAACCCGCGTGTTCTCACCTTGATAGCGAATATCTCCAGGCAGCCGACCAAACCAATTCAGCGCTCCTGAAAAGGCCAACAATCCGACCAAAATCAGGCAAATACCCCCGACAACCATCAACATCCCTGCTGTTCGATTCATTTATTGCCTACTTAACAAACGGCCCGATCGGTCCGTCGGGATTTATCAGATCCTTGATCACCGAATAAGGTACGACCACAGACTGAGCGCCAGCGGCATATGGTCCCACTTGATAGGGGTCGAACTCGACACCCAAACCTTGTTTCTTAATAGTCCAACTGTGATAGTTCTTCAAGGCTGGAGCAGCACCACTATTGATCGAACTATCGTCAAGCATTCCAGGTTCGCCTTTTGCTTTTGATTGCTTCTTTAGATCAGCGACGCAAAAGGCAGATAGAGCCTGCAGATACTTCGCCCCCGGCTTGAAAAGATCCATGAGCTTTAGGACCTTCCCATTCTTGAGGTCAAAGTTAAGAGCTTCAGAGTACCCATTCGGATGAGCTGCGCCCTGATAGTAACTGGATACTATTAGCAGAACGCTTACGAAATCGTCCCGAGCAAGGGCAATCTCATAACTAATGCTCAGATCACTGCCCATCGAGTCTGCGGGGCGCGGCTCCTCGTCTGGCTTTGGGGACATGTCCTTCTTGAACTCCGCAATCTTCTTAACCACTGATCCGCGAACAGTCTGATTGAACTTCTCAAAGTTCGGATTGTTGCCGCCGGTTATCTGCGGAAACTGCGCAGCAATCTCATAGACCAATTTCTTGTTGCTGTCCTTGATCTGCTTGCTGACAAGCTCCGCATTACCGCTCAACGTGATCGGTTCTTCGTGAAGTGAAAACGCAGTCTTCTTCTCAGCTCCCTTATCTCCTGGAGGTTTCGACCAATTGCCGGCGATTGTAGTCAGACCATCGGGGTCGGCTTTCCAGATACCTTTAAACAGACCTGTTTGCTTTCCGCTGGTGTCGAATTCTTCCAGTGTGACATTGCCCTCTTTATCAACGTTGCCACGCAGATCAATTTTGGTGCCGATCTTTTGATAGTAGTAAGTACCTGTCAGCTGATCCCCCGAGTGCACTAGCTTCATTTGTAGATCAAGGGAATTGCCAATGGAGCCTTTGAAGTACTTCGTCTCAGCAACTGGAGTAACAGTTCCGCCCGCGGGATGATTCAACTCAGATTGCGGCGAAGCAGGTGTGGTCGGAGCCGCATTGGAGTTTGGCTGATTGGTCTTTCGGCAACTGGTGAGGATCATTAACAGCAACGGCGTCACAAGTACCGCCAAGAACTTGTTCGTGAATTTGTTCTGCATGGTTGTTGTGGCCAGCTTCGCCTCAAAAATCAAAACTCATTCTCTTTTGAATCGAAATCCTCTCTAGTCACCGACCCCAGCCAGTAACCCTTGCTGGCCAATCTCCTGGCGCACCTCGCTGAATGTCAACTCGCACAATCGGCCTCCAGTAAACAACTGATTGTTTGTGACGTCAGCGAGTGCAAACTCTGGCTTGGGAAAAGACTCGAGCTCTTCATCAGTATCAAAACCTACCTCCGCCAAAACAAGTCCAAACAGATCGCCTAGAAACATGTCAACAGAAAACTTCCGGCCTCGATAATCAAAATAATAACGATTCTTTCGTATTTCGTTGGAATCGAATACGGATAAAGTCTCGGCCTCGAGAGCACTCAAATACGTATTCGTGATAATGGTGCGTGATAAATCATCGGGGTTTGGCGCAAACTTCTGCGTGAATTTCACGGTCCACTTATTTGTCCGTGGGTCGCGAACCTTTCGAATTCGAAGTCGCGTCCCCGTTATGTAGTTATCGGTGATTTGCAGGTGGTGATCTGCGCGGCTGATCCCTCCGGGCAACTCGGATAACAAATACCGACGCTCTCGCTCCACTCGCGCGTATTTACTGACTGGAACTACAGTATTTTGGGATGTCAGCTTGGTAACGCCCATTTCATTTGTCTGGAACTTTACATACCAGTCTGTCAAATGTAAAGTTAACGCTGTTTCCTTACATATTGTAAGATAACATGTAAACTTCAGGAACGGATGTCGAAATGTCTTTTAAGGCCGGAAGTTACAAGCAACAGTACCAATACAAAAGCTTTTCGCCAAATCCTATCAACCAAGCCTTTGAGTGGATCGATCCATCCATTGATGTCTTGTTGGAGGATGCGACTCGTCAACTCGGGGAACTAAACGCCTATTCACATCTTGTCCCAAATGTAGAGTTTTTCATTCGCATGCACGTCTTTAAGGAAGCTACCACCTCGAGTCGGATCGAGGGCACTCACACCAATATCAAGGAAGCTGTCTCACCCGAGGAGGCTATCGAGCCTGAAAGACGTGACGATTGGCTAGAAGTTCAAAACTACACG
Source organism: Pyrinomonadaceae bacterium (assembly GCA_036004125.1). Classification (GTDB taxonomy): domain Bacteria; phylum Acidobacteriota; class Blastocatellia; order Pyrinomonadales; family Pyrinomonadaceae; genus PSRF01. Next base: position 4,768 of record DASYRR010000072.1, read on the forward strand.
AAAGCCATGAACCACGCGATATCAGCACTGGAAAGGCTACCTCTCTCCCTTCGACTCTTGAAGGAGGCGCACAAGATCCTGATGTCTGGCGCTCGAGGAAAGCACCGGAACCCCGGTGAGATACGAAAGAGTCAGAACTGGATCGGTGGCTCAAGCCTCAAAGACGCAGTTTTTATCCCGCCGTCTCATCAAGAGCTGCCAGACCTATTAACCGATCTCCAACAGTTCTGGCACAACGAACAAATCCTTATCCCACACCTAATACGTGCGGCCTTGAGCCATTATCAATTTGAAACAATTCATCCCTTCCTTGACGGAAATGGACGGATTGGAAGACTGCTGATTACTCTCTATCTTGTTGAAAAGAAGCTGCTGACCAGACCCACTTTGTATCTGTCGGAGTTTTTTGAACGGAATCGAGGCGCCTACTACGATGCACTTACGGCCGTCAGAGCCTCCAATGACATTGAGCACTGGTTGAAGTTTTTCTTAACTGGCGTTTCGGAGACCGCATCAAGTAGCAAACACACTTTTGAATCGATCGTAAAGCTTAGACAAAAATGTGAAGAGAAAATACTGGGACTTGGAAAGAGAGCACCGAAAGGGCAAGCGCTTTTAAGAGAGCTATACACTGAGCCAGTCATGAGTGCTAACGTCATCGCCTCAAAATTGAGTATCACTCACCAATCGGCGAGCTCCCTCATTAGACGATTCGAAGATTTAGAAATTTTGCGAGAGATAACGGGCAGAAAAAAAGATCGATACTTCGTTTTTGGCGATTATCTGAACCTGTTTAGTTCTAGATATGTTGCTCGAGAGACACGAAGCCGTTCACGAAAACATACAGCGAAAAAGTAGGGAGGCAGTCGAACTGCCTCCCCTCGACAACGAGCATTCAGCCGCTAAATCTTTCCTGCCTTCATATCCGCTAGCCGTTTCTCGAACGCCGCGGTATCCACCTTATCAGTCTTACCACGTTGGATCGCTTGTTCACCGAGTGCAAACGCTTCCTCCTTCTTGCCCGCTCGATATAAGGCGTTGGTCTTCGCCATTAGGTTCTGAAAGGTTTCCTTAATCTTAATCGACTGATCCAACCACGCCATGCCATCTGCGTCATCGGAAGGCGTGTTGTTTTGCACGACCCAGTTTCCTGCTTGCATCGGTGTGCGCCAGTCGTCTGGTTTGGCGGAACCGACAGTTGCTCTCAACTTGGCCAGCGTTAACGCGTTCACGTCAGGAATTGAAACCGTGAATGGCACGTTTATTTTTTCCCAGCGAATATTGACCTGGGCCGAGTTCTCAGTTACCGGATCAAAGCTGTAGGCCAGCCATTCCTGACTTTCGTTCAACCATTGTGGTTTGGCTTTCACGCGTAACGTATCTTTCTTCGCATCGTAGCTGAAGCTACCCCATTGATTTGCAGTCCCATTGAAAACAATGGTCCACTCGTCTTTCGTGGGAATCGTGTGCAGGCTGTAACTCCCCGCCGCCAACTTCTGGCCATTAATTAGTACATCATCGGAGACCACAAACTGCGTGGCCTCATTTGCGCCGGTGCGCCACACATGCCCGTAAGGAACAATCACCGCGTCCTTTGGCCGCGTGTTTTGATTATCGAGCGTGGCTTCGCCTTCGGTCTTTGCCTGCTCGGGCAGGGGATCACCCCAGATCTTTCTACCTTTAACACCCGGCCGGCTGTAAGTGATCGTCACATCGGTGACGCCAATAGTTTGCATTACGCTCGCCTTCTGACTCGGCCTCGGCGTGACTACTTGCGCATCGACTGCGTTGACACAACTGAGGACAAACAAAGCAGCGAACAGGAAAACAGAATTGCGTTTCAGGGCACTCATGATCCTTCTCCTGGTTTAGAGGTTGTTAGCATTGGAGCTGGGGAGTCTTGAACCTATCTTCTCATGCAACGGTGAAATCAATTAGTTACGAATAGGACCCATAGGACCTATTCGACATATACCACGAACCACGGAACACTCTTCCAAATGACAAATGAGAAGTGTCAAACGATATATGGAAAACTATGGAAAATGATTCCGTCTCACATCCGACTAGCACGACTTACCAAATCTGGCAGCGTTCCTTCTCCGGCCGCACCATCGCGTCGCCTGCCTTGCACGAAAACGCTTGCGCAAATTGTGGCATGTTCGACAGCGGACCGTTGACGCGGAACTTCGGTAGCGGATGGGGATCAGTGTTCGTGATCAAGCGCGCCACCTCAGGACGCATATTTGTCGACCAGCCGCGCGCGTATCCGAGAAAGAAACGTTGCTCGGCTGTGAATCCATCGATCACTTTTCTCGGCTTTCCTTCCATTGCTTTCTGAAAGGCGGCATACGCGACAACCAGACCACCGAGATCTGCGATTGATTCTCCGACGACCAGTTTTCCGTTTTCGTAGAGACCTTCCTCAACTTTAAATCCGTTGAATTGGTTGACGACACACTCAGCGCGTTCTTTAAAGTTTTTCAGATCGGCTTCGGTCCACCAGTTGGCAAAATTTCCGGAGGAATCAAACTGGCTCCCTTGATCGTCGAACCCATGAGTCATCTCATGGCCGATGACTGATCCCATGCCACCGTAGTTGTAGGCGTCGTCAGCCTCCGCATCAAAAAATGGGGGCTGCAGGATACCGGCCGGAAAGACTATTTCGTTGATCTGTGGATTGTAGTAAGCATTGACCGTCGGCGGAGACATTCCCCATTCCGTTTTATCCACGGGCTGACCAATCTTATTTAGATCGCGGCGCTTCTCAAATGCATTAGCCCGTGCTCGATTAAGCATGTAAGGCCCGCGATCAATTTCCAACGAAGAATAGTCGCGCCACTTATCTGGATAACCAATCTTATTCAGAAACGCGTCGAGCTTGGTGATTGCTTGCTTGCGAGTGGCGTCACTCATCCATGCGAGTGTGCCAATGTCGCTTTTCAGCGCGGCCTCAAGATTGTGAACCATTTCCAGAGCACGTGCTTTCGCTGCGGGTGGAAATGCCTTCTTGACCCACACCTCACCAAGAGCTTCGCCCATCACCCGATCAGTGCCTGCGACACAACGTTTCCAGCGAGGCAAATTCTCCTGCGATCCTTGCAGAATCTTCCCTTTGAAATTGAAGTCTTCGTTAACGAAAGCTGCTGAAAGAGCGGCCGCGGTGTTATTGATAAGGTGCCAGCGAAGATAGGTCTGCCAGTCAGCGATCGGAACGCTCGGCAACATCTGATTCACAGCTTTGAAGAACTCGGGTGTGGCAACGTTGATGTCGCCTTTCGAATTTACACCGAGCTTCTGCATGTAGCCTGGCCAATCATAAGCAGGCGCCAACTCCGTCACTTGAGCGACAGTCATACGGTGATAGATCTTTGCCGGATCTCTCATCTCCACTCGCGTTAAAGAACCTTCAGCCAGTTTGGTTTCCAGAGCCAGAACAGCCTGCGCTTCAGCTGCCGCCTTCGCTGCTTCGTCGCCTAACAATTCGAACATCTTTGCGACGTGCTTCACATACTGGTCACGGTTGGCCTTCGACTTCTCATCAGTTTTCGTGTAGTAATCCCGATCCGGTAAGCCGAGTCCACCTTGATAAACTTCAAAGGTTACTTCGGCGCTATTCTTGAAATCCTGAGTTGAATCAGAATTGAAGAGGGCGTGAAGTCCCATTGAGTGCAAATGGGCGATTACGTCCTGCAGTCCGGCAACGTCTTTGATGTTAGCTACGCGATCGAATTCGGGAGCAAGTGGTTTGATGCCCTCAGCTTCTATCTTTGCCTCATCCATGCAGGTGCCGTAGTAGTCGCCAACCTTCTGTTCACTACTGCCCTTTTTCGCGTTTGTGTTTTTGGCAGCAGCTTCAAGGATCTCGCGCAACACGTCACGATTCTTCTCGGAGAGAATGTTGGCAATGCCCCAACTTGAATACGCGGGTGGGATCGGGTTTGCTGCCAGCCAGCCTCCATTCGCATATTGAAAGAAGTCGGTGCAGGCAGCAGTGTTTTTGTCGAGACTCGCGAGATCGTATCCATGACCCACTTGCCCAAACATTGTGGCGACAGCCACGGCCATTAATAAGACAACTGCAATAAAGCTCCGGCGCAAATTATTCATCAGAACGGCTCCATTAACGATTTGTACGGACGGAAGCTGGGGTTGGCGCGATTGTAAACCTGAAATCGGTCAGTTGTCAGTTGTCAGTGGTGAGTTGTAGTTGGCGAGTGGTCAGTTGCTGGTAGTAAGGTGTCAGTGGTCAGACGAGAGTGGGAGACGGGGTGACGGGGTGACGGGGTGACGGGGAGACGGGGTGACGGGTGACGGGGGTGACGGTGAGTGGGTCACGGGGTAACGGTCACCCATTCCGCCTTACCCCGTCTCCCCGTCTCCCCGTCACCCCGTCCCCCCGTCTCCCACTCTAGCCTAACCTCTGAGAACATTGCTCCCACCCCCGCTTCGTGCTAAAAGAAGCTCGCAAACGGTTCTTCTTACATAAACAAACCATCTTAAAGCTGCTCGCTCTGCAATCTGTGCCGGTTTGGAGGATACAACCCCATGTCTAGTCGCACTCTCACGGCCAAGGTCTGCCGCAAAAACGTTCGCCTGTTTCTCGGTCTTCTCGTTTGCGCCGCGTTCCCGATAGTCGCACTTTGCCAAAATGGACATGGCGGCCTTGGCCAAACGCGACTGCTGCGGACTCCAACCGTCAGTGCAAATCAAATTGGCTTCGCATACGCAAACAATATCTGGGTCGCACCTCGTGCCGGAGGCAGCGCGCGACGCTTAACAAGCTTCCAGGGACAAACCGCAAATCCACATTTTTCGCCTGATGCCAGATGGATCGCATTCAGCGGTGAGTACGCGGGTAACTTCGACGTCTACGTCGTCGCCGCGGAAGGCGGAGAGCCAAAAAGATTGACGTGGCATCCAGGCGCCGACATGGTCGAGGGTTGGACGGCGGATGGAAAAGCGATCATGTTTTCTTCCACGCGAGCGACCTGGGCGCCGAGTGGCGCCCCTCGATTCTGGACGGTCAAGGCAGATGGCGGCGTCGAAGAACCTATGACGTTACCTCGCGGGTATCAGGGAAAGATCTCTCCTGACGGTACGCACATCGCTTACCGCATGAATAACTCCTGGGACGAAGAACGTCGTAACTACAGAGGCGGTCAGAATCGACCGATCTGGATCGTTGATCTAAAAACTTTCGATCTAGTTTCACCACCCTGGACCGATTCAAAAGATGTTTGTCCCGTATGGATCGACAGTTCGGTCTTCTTCATTTCTGATCGTGACGGCGTAGCTAACGTTTGGCAATACGAAACGACAACGAAGAAGCTGACACAGATGACAAAGTTCACCGATTTCGATGTTAAGTCGATGGACTCAGGAGCCGGCACAATCGTGTTTGAACAAGCTGGTTTTGTTCACGAACTCAATCCTAAGACCGCCAAAGAATCTATTGTTAACATCAGCGCCTCAGGGGACTTTCCCTGGATGATGCCCAACTGGGAAGATATCTCAAATCGCCTGACAAACATGGCGCTGTCACCAACTGGCAAGCGTGTCGCAGTCGAAGCACGCGGTGAAGTCTTCACGATTCCTGCCGACAAAGGCGACGTCCGTAATCTGACTAACTCGAGCGGTTCGGCCGAACGTGATCCTGCATGGTCGCCGGATGGAAAGTCTGTTTCCTACTTCAGTGACAAATCAGGCGAGTACAAGCTAATTATCGAAGCTCAGGACGGACTCACTCCGCCGCGTGAAATCGATCTTCCAAAGCCAACTCATTACTACACTCCCTCGTGGTCGCCCGACTCAAAGAAGATGCTCTACACAGACACAAATCTGAAAGTTTGGGTACTCGACGTCGCCAGTGGGCAAGCTAAAGTTGTCGGCAACGACCCATGGATGGTGCCGTCGCGTACTCTTAATCCAGTTTGGAGTCCCGATTCAAAGTGGGTTGCTTACTCGAGTCGCTTGCGTTCGATGTATCACGCCATCTTCATCAGCAATGTTGAAACGGGTGAGGCGAAACAGGTGACAGATGGACTCGCCGATGCAGTGTGGCCTGCATGGGATTCGAGTGGGAAGTATCTCTGGTTTCTCGCCTCAACTGATTTCGGATTGCGTTCGCAATGGCTCGACATGACTTCTTATGACCACGATGAAACCTTTGGGCTTTACTTCGCGGTTTTGAAGAAGACTGATGCCAGTCCACTGCTTCCAGAAAGTGATGAAGACCGCGGCGTAGGCACTGGTACGCGGCGTCTGCAACCAGGTGCCTGCGCAGGCGATGCACCGGCGGGCGGTGGCACCGGAGGCGATGCAGCGGTCAGTGAACCAGGGCCACCACAACCAAGAGGTCAACGCGCTCCTGTTACTGTTCAGATCGACTTCGATGGTCTGCAACAGCGGATTGTTTCAGTGCCTGGTGTTCCGGAACGCACATACGCAGATCTACAGCCCGGCATCGATGGACAAGTCTTTTATCTCGAGGCACCTCGCGGAGGGGGTGGTGGTGGGGGCGGAGCAGGAGCTGGTGTCGCGGGCAACGAGTTGATGCGCTATCGACTGTGCGATCGTCGCTCAACGACGTTCGTAACTGGTGTAGCCGGGTATGAAGTCAGCGCGGATCACCGAAAGATTTTGTATCGGGCCGCAGGAGGCGGTGGCGGTCTTGGTGGTGGCCCAGGTGCGGGTGCGAATGCGCCTCCGCCGCAATTGTTCCTGGTGGATGCTGATCGAACGCCACCTCAACCTGGTCAGGGTCGACTGAACTATTCACTGAGGATGTACCTCGAGCCCAAGGAAGAGTTCAAACAGATCTTCAATGAAGGCTGGCGTAATCAACGCGACTATCTCTACGTCACGAACATGCACGGGTCGAATTGGCCGAAGATGAAAGAAATGTACGGTCAGTTGCTGCCTTACGCGATGCATCGTGCTGATCTGAATTATCTGATGGACATGATGGGTGCGGAGATCGCCATTGGGCACTCCTACGTTCGTGGTGGCGATATGCCGAGTGTGCCGCCGTCCGTCGGTGGTCTGCTGGGCGCAGATTTCGCCATCGAGAATGGTCGTTATAAGGTAACCCGCATCTACGATAACGAAAGCTGGAACCCAGACCTGCGCTCACCTCTTGCAACTCCTGGTGCGAACGTGAGCGTCGGCGAGTACATACTGGCGATCAATGGCGTCGAGTTGAACGCGCCTGACAACATTCACCGGTTGTTGGATGGAACTGCCAACAGGCAAACCGCGCTAACGGTCAATTCGACACCATCAATGCAGGGCGCGCGAACTGTCACGGTAGTACCAGTGGCGAGTGAACAAGCGTTACGCACACGAGCATGGGTTGAATCGAATCGCAGGCTCGTTGAAAAACTTTCTGAAGGACAATTAGCCTACGTTTATCTCCCGAACACTGGTCAACCTGGCTACAGTAGCTTCAATCGTTACTACTTCTCACAACAGGACAAGAAGGGCGCCGTCGTCGACGAACGATTCAATGGTGGTGGTTCAGCCGCTGACTACATCATCGATGTTCTGCAGCGTGATTTTGATGGTTACTTCAATAACGTTGCCGGCGATCGTTATCCGTTTACTAGTCCTTCGGCTGGAATTTGGGGTCCGAAGGTCATGATCGTTAACGAGATGGCTGGATCTGGCGGTGACCTGATGCCTTACATGTTCAAACGAAGAAAGATTGGGACGTTGGTCGGCAAGCGAACCTGGGGTGGATTGGTTCACACGGCCGACACGCCACCATTTATCGACGGTGGCTCGATGATCGCTCCACGCGGTGGGTTCTTCACACGCGACGGTCGTTGGGCGGTTGAGAACGAAGGTGTTGCACCAGACATTGATATCGAGAATTGGCCGAAGGATGTTGTCGCCGGTCGTGATCCACAACTTGAACGCGCGGTGCAAGAAGCGATGCGGATGCTGAAGGAGCATACGGTTGAGCGGTCAGCTAAGGAACCGCCTCCGCCGACGTGGGGGAAACGACCGTAGCGCCAGGAGCAGGAGCAGGAGGCAGGCGCAGGAGCGGGAAAAATCATTGGTCATATATCATTTGCCATTTCTCATTTGTCATTTATTGAAGCCCGAACACTTTTATTGGCCTGAATGACAGTTAAGAAAAATGATAAATGAAAAATGTCAAATGATATATGACCAATGAGTTTTCCTGCTCCTGCGACTGCTCTGCATTTACCTGCCGCGCTATTCTATATCCGGGCTGGCGGATCTTCTCCCTCCTAAGCTGGCATCGTTGGCACTTGATTCGTTTCAGTAACCCATGCGCAAATGGATCATCGAATGCGTTAGTCTTCCTGTCGTTCTTAGTTTCTGTTTTCTCTCGCTCCCACAGGCCCAAACCCAAAACAAAAAGAAGCTCAAGGATTTCGGCTCGAGTCTCGAGAAACTCAAATGGGACCCGATAAAAAAGGAGTCCGTGATCGAGCCCTCGCGGAGCAAGACCGGTGATGAAGACATTGACGTTGTTCGCGTTGAGACTTCACTCGTCGCCTGGGATGTGCTCGTGATCGACAGTCATGGGAACAACATCCGTGGCTTAACCGCGGACGATTTCCAAGTTTCCGAGAATGAGCAGCCTCAGACTGTCGGCCATTTTTTGCTGGGCGACAATCAAAGCGTGCCGCGCAAGATCGTCCTGATTATTGATTACAGCGGAAGTCAGCTGCCATTTATCAGAAACAGTGTCGATGCCGCCAAAGTCCTGGTCGACAGCCTGGCGTCACAGGATCGATTGGCAATTGTTACTGACGATGTTGAACTGCTTGTAGATTTCACGCAAGACAAAAAGCTGCTGAAGAAAAAGCTCGAGTCACTAGTCGAACGAACCAAACAAGACGGCGGGTTTCTGGGTTTCGGGAAGGAGAGACAACTAGGAAAGAGCCGGCAATACAGTGCGTTCATGGCGACACTGTATGAAATGTTTACCGAGCCGGAACAGCGTGAAATCATTGTTTTCCAAACCGACGGTGACGAGATTTACCGGCTACGAGATCCAATCATCCCGCCTTCAATTCCACCTGACCTTCCACCGGAGACACGAGCTGATGCGGAGATGTATCTGGCGCGCAGACAGCAAGCAATCCTTGAAAACCAAACTATATTTAGTCTTGCCGATGTCTATCGTGCGGCGGAAAAATCGCGAGCCACAGTCTACACAGTCATTCCAGGTTATAGATTGGTCGGCCTTTCTCCTGAAGACCAACTTAAGCGTGCGAAACATGAGTTTGAAAGATCGAGGGAAATGTTCCTGGCAAAACTCAGCAGCGAAAGGCGAGCAGAAATAATAGAAAGGGAAAACCGACTCTGGCGACCGTTTTCCGAGGCAAACCTGAAAGCCAGAACCCATGAGGCCTACAAAGTGCAACTCGCATTGGCAGCCCTTGCATCAAGAACTGGCGGTTGGACCGACTATCTGGAAAAACCGGAACAGGCAGCAAGCATTTATTCGCGCATCTTCTCGGATATCAATCAACGCTACATCATCGGTTACTATCCAACTAATAAAGAACACGACGGCAAACGGCGAACGATCAAAGTGGCAATAAAAGGACATCCCGAATACACGATCATCGGCAGGCGATCATATTACGCACCGGTCAACTAACAGGATGCAGGTGCAGGAGGCAGGAGCAGGGCGCCTCCTTGGAGAGCGGTAACCTGTTACCGCTTTGGTACAGCAAGACTCAACAACCCATAACTTTTCGAAAGCGCCCTGTACCAAAGCGGTAACAGGTTACCGCACTCTCCAAGGAGGCGCCCTGCTGCGCAAAACGTTTTTCCAGTGTTACTCTAACAACCTAGTTAACTCCCCAAGCCTGTTTTCTCCTTGAGCGATGCGCAAGTTCGTTTACCTCTTTCTGTTTCTGAGTGTCGCCCTACCACTGGCGTCGAGTACTCTCGCGCAACCACAAGACAAACCAAAACTCAAAGATTTTGGTTCCAGCCTCAAAAAACTAAAGTGGGATCCCGAACGCAAACAAACCACGCAAAACGATGCGAACAATCGCAGCCAGCCTCAGGACGACGATGTTGTTCGAATCGAAACTTCACTCGTGGCGACTGATTTGCTCGTACTCGATCGACAAGGTCGGCCGGTCAACAACCTTTCAGCAACCGACTTCACAGTCGAGGAAAACGGCAAAACTCAACAAGTCGGTCACTTCCTGCTCGGGAGTAATACCAGTGTGCCGCGATCGATTGTCTTAATCATCGATTACAGCGGCAGCCAGTTTCCTTACATCCAAAATAGCGTCGAAGCTGCGAAGGTCCTGATCGATAAACTGTCTTCACGTGATCGCATGGCGATCATAACGGACGACATTGAAATGCTGACTGACTTCACCAGCAACCAAGCTGAACTCAAAAAGAAGCTGGATCTATTGATCGAACGAAGCCGAGGCAAGAAAGGGTTTCTTGGTTTAGGTGGCAAGAATAGAAGGTTTGGACTGAGCGCACAGTACAGCGCTCTGATGGCTACATTGAAAGAAGCTTTTGACGAAGAAGATCAGCGACCAATCATTGTATTTCAAACCGACGGTGATGAAGCCAAATACTTGCGGAACTCGATCATCGAGCCGTCGGTCCCACCTAATCTGCCTCCCGAGTGGATTGCCGCTGCGCAGGCAGATGTTGAGGCGCAGAAGAAACTGCAGCGCGACGGTATGACGGAGTTCAGCTTGGAAGATGTTTACCGGGCTGTCGAAAAATCTCGCGCTACCATCTACACAGTTGTGCCGGGAACTAAGTTCGTTGGATTCCCACCAGCACAACAAGTGCAACGATTACTCGCCGACGACGAAAGAGCGACCAGCGAATGGCTTCCAACTCTTTCCAAAGGTGCCCGAGCAGCCTTCGAGGCTCGCAACGAGGCGAGAAAGAAATTGACACCCGTTCAGGCTCTGCGATATCGAGCCGAGGAGTTGGCCAAATTACAATCAGCTCTGATGGAAGTGTCGAGTTTGTCTGGGGGTTGGACTGAGTTCCTAGAAAGTCCCGCCCAAGCTCAAGCGATCTATTCGCGTATTTTTTCCGACATCAATGAGCGTTACATCGTGGGTTATTATCCAACTAACAAAGAACGCGATGGTCAACGTCGCAAGATCAATATCCAGGTGAAAGGACATCCGGAGTACATCATTATCGGTCGCAAGTTCTACTACGCACCAGTGCCCTAATGTCCCCCACAAAACAAAGCGTCTTCGTGAGTGTCACCCTACGAGGTCTCACGAGCAACAAAGTCCACGTTCGTATCAAGTAGTTACCCTTTAGTAGCTTGCTGACCAGGAAAGCGAACCGTGGTGCTGGGACCGCAGGCGTCCTCGCCTGCTAGGTGCAACTCAGGTTAGATCGAGTTCCTGTAAGGTTCTTGTAATCCCACGCCAGCAGGCGAGAACGCCTGCGGTCCCAGCACCAACGTTCTCTTTCCTGGTCAGCAAGCTACTAAAGGGTATCTTCTAAAACCTTCTCCCTTCGCAGACGACTAACAATAGCGATTAAGCTACTTAACGCGTAAGGTCAACTTGAAGCTTCCTATTATCACCGTCGACAAACTAAAGTTTATCGGACACTAGCGCTGATCTAATCTTCAAACTCACGACAAACTGTACCGAGGTCACAGGTTTCGTCGTCGACAGCTTTAGCTTCGACCCGCGCTCTTGTTGCTCGCCCTTGTCGACCGACCCGGGTGGCCCAGGTGCTGTGACTACATTCGCCTCTATGCTGTCTTGAAGTGCTTGTGGTTCTTGAGGTTCGATTAACAACTTCACGCTACTCGCGGTAATGCTGAAGGATCGACTGCCTTCTTTTTTCAAATCACCGTCTGCATGCATTACCGAAGTAATTATCGACGCCTTCGTTGTTTCAACATCATCGCGTATCGTAAATCCCACGTCTCGACGATACTCAAACTCACGCACAAACTTCTTCACCCCGATTTCCGGTTCATAAGCACTGGTCGCATCACCCCGAACGACTACGCGGTCTTGCTCAATCTTCACCTCAACAATCCGTACTCGATCCAGTCGTTCATACCCGACGCCCTCGAAAGCATCATGCCCCGCTCCTTCTTTTGCCTGGCCCTTACCATCGATCAGAATTGTATTGTGATGCTCAGTCATGGGCACACCTGCATATCCTGTATCGCCGCTCAGGTATTGACCGTCGGCAAAGATGATGAAGCTATTGGCGTCAGGATGCGCATGTCCCGAAGACAAACGCCAATCCGGAAACTTCTGCAAGAGCAGGGTTGTGTGATGCCCTTCGCTCGGACCACACTTAAACGCAAATGCGGTCGCGCTCTTTGTCCAATCACTACGCCAATAGACAACTTCGTGATCTCGAAAGTAATGTGAGGTTGGCTGCTGTGTGATTGGCACGGCCTTTAGAGTCTCGTCATACCAAACCAATGACCAGTAGTCCTCGGCATTGACTTGATTGAAGCCTTTCAACCAATCAGCAACACCCTGGACCTCGCCATTGCGAAAGCGCTGAGCGAAACGGTAAAGCAGATTGTAGTTGGTGTTGAAGTGACCGTTCGGATGCGTCCGCGGATACTCATTTCCTTTTCCGGCTCGTGTTAGCGGGCCTTCAAAAATATCACCGAAATCAAACACATAGTTTCCGTTCGGCAACATTGAGTGCGCGAGATACTTATGCATATCGCGAAACCCAGGGCGGTCGTAAAGATCCTCACCAGTAGCATGAGCGTGCGCGTCCAGATAGTGGACCAGCCAGGGCGTGGAAAAGATCCAGTACTCAAAGCCTTCGTAGTAGTAACCATCCTGCGAATATGTGTCGAGCACGCGGTCGAAAACAGCGCGTGATAACGCTGACCACTCCGCAGCTTCAGGTGTTTCGCCGTACAGCGCGTACGCTGTCACCCCCAGACCAGCGATGGGAATGAACGTATGGTTTTGACTGTACGCGTAGGTCTTTCCAGGTTTGGGTTTGAAATAGTTCGCGAGCAAACGAGCTTGCTTAATGAGTTTGTCACGATAGCGAGCGCGCTCGTTTTGGTTGAGGTCGTTGTAAAGAAGATCGTAGCCCCAACCCAAACCGTAAAGCAGATGACCGGCAGCGAGATCAACGTTGGGTTTGTTATTGGCATAGCCCCAGATGTCGTAACTCACCGCTGCATCCATAAACTTCTTCGCCGCGGCGAGATACTTCTTGTCTCCTTCAATTTTGTAAACGAAAGCTGCCTCAGCGATGGCCAACCCGACGTCGTTTTGGGCTCGACGTTGTTGGGCAGGCGGCGAGGCCGGTTCCGAGCGCAGCGCGCGAATGTTGCCCAATACCTGCTGCCAGAGTTCTCGATGAGTTGTATGTGCCTTTATCCTAAGCTTTTCAAGTTCTGTTTCTGTTACATAAACCCTTGGGTGAACATTCAACAACTCCGGTTTGAGAGTAGATTTCAGGGAACGCATCAAGCCGGCGATTGGATGCTCACCTTTGAGCTTTTGGCTCGAGATCCTTTCTTTCTGTAGCTCGCGTGCATCCTGAGCGAAGAAGGGATTGATTGTGCTAGACGCAATGAGTAAGACTAGACCGAGTACTAACAACCGATCGCTTCGATTCAACTTAAAGAATTTCATTTTAAAATCGGTGATTCTTCTGTTTTTTCTCTGTGAGACAATCGATGTAGTTGATCAACGTCGCGAGAAAAACGAGACCAACAATCCACCAGCGAAGCCCAGGGAGCTTGAAGCCTTCCGAGATCGCTACTGACTTACTTCGTTGTGCTTCAAGCATGGTTTTTAGCCGCAGATAATTGCAGATTTACTCAAATCGGAAAGAACAATCAGAATACGTCTCATCAAAGTCAACTCTGATCTGTCGTTATCTGCGTTCATCTGCGGCTCAACATCTAGAACAACAACTTGATTCCAAACTGAAACACTCGCGGATCGTCAGTCTGTGTTAACGCACCGAAATTCGCCGCGCTGAAGTTCGTCACCAGCGTGCGGAAGTTTGGATGGTTGAAGAGATTGAATACTTCACCACGAAGCTGCAGTCTGAACCTTTCGTTCAACTGCACCTTCTTCATCAACGACAGATTGAAGTTTTGTGTGCCGGGCATCTCGATGAGGTTCCGAGCAACGTTGCCGATCAGACCAACTCGCCCAGTGAAAGCGGCGCGATTGATCCAACCACCGCCTTGATAGACATTGTTAACGATGATCGGAGACGCTGTTTGACCTCCTGGCACGGCGCGCCAATCTCCCACGAGATCGAGATTCGTTCCATAGCCTATCGTAGGACTCGACGATGCGCGGGTACCGCCAGAGATTGAAACAAACTGTCCCGTCTGCAAAGTCACGATTCCGGAAAGTTGCCAACCGCCGAGAACGTGGCGCACCAAACTGTCGCTCTTTTCGAAGAACGGCAGCGCATAGACATAACTCATCGCAAACACGTGACGACGATCAAAACTCGCATTGCCTTTGTCGAGGCTCGCGTCGAATGGAGTGCGCAGATCGGAAGTTTCAGTATCGAAGTTGTTCAACGCCTTGCTGTACGTGTATGCCAGGCTCATGTTCAAGCCACGCGATACACGTCGCTGTGCACTTACTTGCAGCGAGTTGTAGCTCGACGAGCCAGTGTTTTCCTGTGAACGAATCGTGCTGTATCCAAGATACTGACGAGCAATGTCTGTAGTCGTGTTGATAAATGCGCCGGATGCATTCCTCGCCAATGCAACTTCAGGCAACACAAAGTTCAAATCTCGACGATGCGTGAGATGCCGTGCCTGGTTAGCGACGTAACTGATGTCGGCCACAAAACTCCAGGGCAGTTGCCGCTGCACGCCGACGCTGTAGGCATAAACAACACCGGGCGGCATATCGAAATCAAAAACTGTCAGCGCCTGAACCAACGGCTTGCCCGCGCCCGAGGTTCCCACTGTATCGAGGGGATTGTTAAAGGCGGAGAGGCCCGCGAGATTTGCGGGCGTCGTAAACTGACGTCCCTGGGTGATCGTGGCTACTGTCGCGAATGGCGCGTTAGTGCCGGCATCACGAACTGGATTCAACAACGTTCGATCGTAGTAGACACCGCCACCGCCGCGGATGACTGTCTTGCCCGAACCACTCGGATCCCAGGCGAAGCCAACTCGCGGTCCGAAGAAAGGTCCACCACTATCCGCAAGACCGCTCTTCCGGCTCGACTTCAATCGCTGCAGATTGGGATCGGTAAAGTTTGCGTTGCTCGGCACGATCAGACCGTTGTACGGATCAAAGAATCCTTGTGCCCTGGTTCCTACTCCTGTCGGATCGGCAATTAGATTGATAACTCCACCTGAGATGTTTGCTGCCAGCGGAGCCTTTGCTGGATCGAAACGATTTGGATCAAAGCCAACAATGTTTCCCAGATTCGTATAGGGCCACGGAATATGTTGTAAGCGAACTCCGAGCGTCAGATTCAACCGCTTATTGAGGCGCCACTGATCGTTAACATAGAACTCAACCTGGTTGTAAGCAGCAGGCGCGGCGGTTGTGTTCGACGTTTCAGAGTAGCGTGTGTAAGCACCAAGCAAGAGATTCGCCAGCGCATTCCCACTATCTTGTGGTCTAAAGGAATTGCCTGCCGTTGAACCGGTACTGTAGGTGATGGTGCCGCCATCGCGAACACGAGTGTTCTCATTCTTGTTGCTGTTGGCGAAGAGCACGCCATATTTAAGGGTGTGTGGGCCCAGCACCCACGTCAGGTTGTCGCGAACTTCCCAATTTCGCGCCTCGATCGTGTAAGGCAAACCGTTTCCACTAAGAGTTGAATAACCCTGCACAGAGAACTCCGGGATCTTGTTCAGACGATTTTCCGCAAAGATCTCAGTGAAGTTAATTCCGTAGGTACTGCGTGCGATCAGCGAATCATCCTGGTAGGTGACTGACTGATCGTTGCGCTGCCACGAGACCATCGCCTCATTAACGGTATTCGGCGTCAGCACGTGCGTGTAACTAACGAGGAACGTCTTGCCAAGGCGGATGTGATTGTCTGGAGCAATCGGAAGCACCTGATTGTCAAAGGTGGAACCGAGTGGATTATCTGAATCGAATTTGTCGCGAATCCAACGGCCAAAGACGGTCACTCGATCGTTGAGTTGATAGTCAACCCGCAAGAGTTCCTGACGAACGTCGCGTTTGATCGCCGGTGAACCAATGAAACGATCGAAGCCGGCGTTTGCGTGCGGCCAGAGCTTCATCAAGCCGATTCCATTCGGCGACATCTTTGCTGTTGGAATTATGTTGTTTGGAAAAGGAGTACCGTTTGTGGAAGCTGATTTGTCGCAAAGGATGAACTTGTTCGAGGAGTTCCCGGCCGGAATCGAGGTTGTGCACGTGTAGTTCGCCGGCAATCCCGTTGGCAGAAACGCACTGAAGTCGCCGCCCCGCATCGCCTCGGTTGGAACGAGTTCGTTCACCCCTGCCGCTGTGCGGGGTCGTTTGTATTCGAGCCCACCGAAGAAGAACAGCTTCTTCTTGTAGAGTGGCCCGCCAACAAAGCCGCCAAAATTGTTGAAGCGCAGGAATGGCTTAGAGGGAGTACCAACAGTTACCTGCTTACTCTCCCATGAATAGGCATTGAGCTTGTCGTTTCGAATGAACTCGAAAAGCGAACCATGAAAGTCAGCGGTACCGCGTTTCGTAGCGACATTGATCGACGGCCCGGCCTGTGACCCATACTCGGCACTGTAAGGACTCGAGACTAATTTGAATTCCTGTATCGCATCCACGCTGATGTTATTCACCAATGTACCAACTGAACCGTGATCGACGTTGCTGATTCCATCAAGCGTCGGTGCCGTACGACGTCGCAGACCGTTGATAGCCGTATCGTCGATGCGAACGTTGGTTCCCTGTTGAGAATCGTTGTTGATTGCGCTCGTGCCGGGAGCTAGGTTGACTAGCTGCGCCCAGTTGCGGCCGTTGAGAGAGATCTCGGTTACCTGCGTACCTGAAATCAGTGTCTCTACATTGGCGTTGTCTTTGTTGATGGTTTGGTAAACCTCGTCGCGCACGTCCACCTGTTGCGCGATCTGTTTCACCGTCATAGTGATGTTCAGCGAGAGTGTGATACCGACATCGACCTTGACGTTTTCCTGGATGAAATCACTGAAGCCGCTCGCCTGAACCGTCACGCGATACAGACCGACCGGAAGATTCGTCACGGTGAAGTAACCTTCATCATTGGTCGTCGCCGTACGTCGTAGTGCAAGTTGCGAACTCTCAACAATGACCGACGCGTTGGGAACTAGCGATTTGTTTTCATCGGCGACTACGCCGGTGATTGACGCGGTGATCTGTTGGGCTGATGCCGTAGCGGACAATAAAACTAGGAAGACTACAGCTAAAAGGAACTGCCACTTTCCTGCCTTTGTGATTGCCAATTGGACACCAATTGGGTGCCCCTTCAACGCGAAGTAACTCAATTCCTGTTGATTTGCCATTACCGTAGTCTCCTTCAATTCAAGCTAACTCGTCTCTTGCTCTGTTATCGCTAACATAGCCGTCGACTGAAAAACGAAGCCCAGTGCCTCGCAGAGAGCGACGTCCGAGCTATTGCCTTTAAGCCGTCTTAATTTCTCGTTTGCGATTACCGCTTGACGTTAATTCTCTTAACAGGGTGGTGGATTCCCGAACGATCAGATCACATGGAAAAGTCTTCTCAACTCGCGGCTGCTCACGATCCCCCTCAATCCTGCGCAGTAGAAACTCAGCCGCGCACCTGCCCTGCTCGCGAGTTGGTTGCCTAACCGTTGTCAACGCGGGCGACGTGTGCGACGCCAACGGAATGTCGTCGTAGCCAATGATTGCCAGGTCATCGGGAATTCGCAGGTTTGCACGTTTGATTGCATTGAGCGCGCCCATTGCCGTGAAATCGTTTCGCGCAAAGACCGCAGTCGGTCGATTCGGCAATTCCAGCAACTTCGTCATGCCGTCGTAGCCCATTTCCTCAGTTGAATAACCAGGCATCTGCTCACCGATGTCGCGGCCACCAACGATAAGCTGATCCTCAACCGCAAGACCGTGGTCCTTTAGGGCCTCAAGGTATCCCTGAAAACGTCGGAGGCGAAGGCCCTGAGTAAGCGAGACACCAATAAAACCGATTCGTTTATGACCTTTTTCGATCAGATGGGTAGTGGCTTCATAGCCGCCTTTTAGGTTGTCTGCCGATGCGAGATCAGCGTGCTCATGCCGAAAATCTCGACCAATCAAAGATACCGGGACGCCTGAGTCAATAAGTTCCGCCAAACGTTCATTGCCACTCTTCGACGCGCGAGTGGCGACGATGATGCCATCGGCGCGGTGATCGGCCAGCGAATCAAACGCCTGGACATCTTCTTTTGCGGTGTGCTCGCTAATGCAAATAAAGAGAGTGTAACCATGCTCTTCGAGGACTTCTCGAACTGCCCGGCTCAACTCTGCGGCAAATGGATTGGCGATGTCGCCAATAACCATTCCCACGGTTTCGGTGCACTGTCGTTTGAGTCCGCGCGCCAGTCCGTTGCGGCGATAGTTCATCTCTCGAGCGACGCGCATTACGCGCTCGCGAGTGTCAGTATGAACATAGCCGCTGCTATTAATAACGCGAGAGACGGTCATCGGCGTGACCGCAGCCTTCGCCGCAATGTCCGCTAAGGTCACCGGTTTTTTGGGCTGCTTCTTCATTGGCGTAAGTAAGTTAACGTTAACAGACCGCTTTATACCATCATTTGTTCCCGGAAGGCAACTAACGTTTTTGATTTTTTGTTGTGAGGGACGCCGCCGGATTGAGCCGGCTGGAGTTTCCACTTCAATGTCAACGACCCTGCTTGGACGAGGTCAGTACCGTCACGCGGTAGCGTCGGGTCCGTATTTTACCTGACGACTTGGTTGGGTTACGGACCCGACGCTACCGCGTGACGGTACTGACCTCGTCCAAGCAGAATTATTAGCTATCGATCAGGCGAGAACGCCCCACTCGCCTTCGTCGGTGAGTGAAATCCCAAAGCGCTTGATTTTGCAGTTGAGCGTTGTCACTTTTACCCCCAGCAGTTTCGCTGCGCGACGTTGATTCCCACGCGTCCGGTGAAGCGCCTGGCGAATCAGTTCGATCTCGTAGCGTTGCACTTCCTCTTGAAGCGCAAGACCAGGATTGGTCGCGGCTTGGTGAGTTTTTCGGAGCGATTCAACTTCGCGCAGGAGCGTGAGGGCTGCTTCCCTGATAGTGTTGAGATTATGTAATGCTAACTCGGACGGTCTTGGTGGAGCATCGTTCGCTGACACGTTAGCTTCTGGCATCCATGTGCTGCCCATCACTTACCTCCTGTTGATTTAGTCTTCGTCGTCATCTTGGGGAGCAACACAGAATGACTCAGTAATATTCACGCCTATTTACTCAGAAGTTCCCGAAATAATGCGATCGCACGCTCATCACCCGTCTGACCGAGCACTTGAATCGCTTGTTTTCGCACAGGCATCTTTGGATGGTTACGCGCCACCCGGATCAAAATCGGCACCGACTCGTCCTTTGGACGACGACCGATTGCGACAACTGCCTGCCTCTGAAGCTCAACTTCAGTGTCGTTATCGATAGTGCTCGTGAGGGCACCCAAACTTTTTTGACCAGCAACCTTTCCCAGCGCTGAAATCGCAGACTTCCGCAGGTCAAACTCCTTCTCAGTCTCGGCGACGTGAATTAGGTATGTCGCAGCAGCGTCGCTGTTGTCATTGCGCCCAATGCCCGTCAGCGCCCGCCGTCTCATTTCGCGCGACGTCATTGTCTCGAAGAGATTCTGGAGCAACGGGAGCGTCGCGGCAGACCGACTCATTGCGAGTGCTGACATTGCATTATGACGAGCCTCAGCTCCCTCTTGCGTGTTTCGAATGATCTCTGTGAAAAGCGTGTTCTTTGCGGCACTCTCGGGTGTGTTGCCCAGCCAATAGATCGCCCTCGAGCGAATCGGTTCACTGATGGGACGGCGAATCAGCTCCATCAGCAACGGATCGACACGCGCATCATCGTGGAGAGCGATCGCAAACGTGGCCCGTTCTGCAAGCCTGTTCACTTCTGGAGCAGCAGAGTCGATAACAGCCTTGAGATAGTTCAGACTCTCTTCATTCCCGATCCGTCCGGCCCAAAAAACTGGATAACCGCTGAATTCATGGTTTCGTTTCAGGTTGTAAACTTCCATACGGGTGAATTGTTCACGTGCCACATCAAACAGCAGAAACAGCCCAAGTTCACGAGTTTCGTAACGTGCGTCGAACATCATCGAAGTTCCATCCATCGAGATGTAAACACCACCGCTGCCGTCTACAACTTCGAAGTCCGTAGCCACACCCGGTCGAACTTCAAACTGATAAGCAACCCAGAAGCGTCCACCCGGCGCGTTGTTACGTCCCTGAATAATTGCGTTGTCGATCTTCGACTTAAGATTCGCGCCCTCGACAGGCGTAAACGTCTTTGTCTGTCCTGAGACACACACCAGGGCTGTTGTTAACAACGCTGCTATGAAAACGATCCTTGTCATCACTTATTAACTCTGTGGTCTGTTTTGTTTCTCTGGCAGCTTCCGCGTTTTGAGGTCTGAGCGGAATCGAATAGAACCTCAAAACGCGGAGACTGCACAGAGTGTCGACGAAAAACCGCTATTTCAAGTCGTAACCTAATTTGAAGTTTCTCTGCACCCCAGCGGTGAAATGCTGGCACATTCTCTTTCCGCAGAGGCGCAGAAAACCCGGAGAGCGCACACCCTACTTCAACAACTCTTCCAGGAACTTCAACACTTCCGGATCGTCACTACGGCTCAACCACCCGATTGCGCGTTTCCGACGTTCCATTGGTGTTTGTGGATTGCGAGCGATTTCGATCAACTTGCGGATAACGCGCTGATCGCTCATTCGGCTATGAGGGGCGCCGGGAGCAACTTTGACTGGTCCCTGTGGTCCCTGCCTGAGACTACCAGCGTAAAGAACCGTGCCGGATCCAAGTGAATTCATGATCTGGTCTTTGAGCTCTTCATTCTTTTCCGTGTCGTAGAGATTCAGCAATGTGTCGATTACCTTTTCGCCACCGCGCCGTGATATCGCACTAATTGCAGTCTTGCGTAGTTCGATCAGATCAGAACCCCGCGCAATCTCGAGCAACTTAGCTCCAGCGCGTTCACTCTTCCGATTGCCAAACCCTGAAATCACCGCCCTGCGAATCTCAATCGTTTGGTCGGCGTCATAGATTCTGAGCAGCGCATCGACGGAAGGTTCGCCGGGTCGAGAGGCAATACTGGAGATCGCAACCTTGCGAAGCGATGCTGGTTTTGCACTCGACGAGCCGATTTCACCGAGCACCATGATGGCGCGTTCACTGGAGTGCTTACTCAACGCATAAAGAGAAGCTTCGACAATGTCGTTTTCTGGAGCGCTGAGAGCAAAGTCACGCAGTGCGTCGATCACGCTGTCGTCATTGGTAGCACCCAACGCGAAAATTGCGCGAGCGCGAAGTTTCAGATCTGGCTCGTTTCTCGCCACCCCGAGAATGACTGGGGTGACAGCCTTGCCACCATTCCTTCCGAGCAACGAGAGAGCAGCGCCCTTACAACGAACTGTTTGGGTGGAACCTGGTTTCAGCCAATCGCTGGCTACCACGATTCCCCGCTGGACGTCCGTTTGAAAAAGCGCCTGCAAGACGACGATCTTAAACTCACACGGATCGTCGTCAGCGGCATTAGATTCTTCGATTGCCCAAACCGCAGCGCTGCCTGATTGTCCAGGAACAATCGCCATCGGAGCAGGTGTCGCATAAACGATCGTCGGTTCCACGGTGTCTACTGATCGAATAACCGGAGTGGGCGTGACGGTTTCATACACGTAACTTGGCGCCGCGCCCGCCGCACCCAGGGTCTGGGCTAGCAAAACGCGCGCATCTTCTTTCCAGGCTGTATTTGGATACTTCTCAAGCAAACGTTTTAGCGTCTGTCGACATTGTTCAATCTGCGACTGCTTATTCTGTGCGTAAGCGGTCCAATAAAGCGCTGCATCAACGTTCTTGTCGTTGGGATAAGCGGTCACCAGCTGATTGAACTTCTCTTGTGCTTTAGCCCAGTCCTGTTCAGTGATCAGATCCCGCCCACTGCGAAACAGGACTGCAGCAGCGTCGTTACTGCTTTGCTGCGCTAGCTGGCTGGTGCGGCCGCGAGTTGTTTTTTCCTGTGCCGCGCTAACGCCGGTGATTCCCGACAACAGAATCAAGCCAATAACCAGAGTTGTGCAAAGCAGCCGGTGACGAAACGCGCTTCGTCGAGTATTGGTGTTTGCTGGAATTCTCGTTCTCATCTTCTTCCTCACATTCCGTCAGCCAAGAAATAACTGTCTAATAACCTATCAACGCCGCGACGATTTCCGTTTTCTGCACTCGTTCCTTGATGGCCCGAATATCTTCGGGCCTCGCCTGGTCCGGGAGATTTGCGATGTCGATCAGAAACGGCTCCAAGTCACTTAGCAGTGATTTGGTGGGGAACTTCGCCTTCATTTCAGCATCTCGGCGAAGCACTATGTTCTCGTTCAGCAGACGACGTGATAGAGCTTTATCGTAGGTGACATCGATCTCATGATCACCGTCATTCACTTGAACGTTTCGAATTGAGCGCAGCAGGTTTTGTGTCTGTTCAATGTGCTTTGCTGTGTCTTTGTCATCCGGATCCTGATAACCAAAATCAGATGACAACACGTCCGATTGATCGATCGGGGTGCGTTTGGGCGCTGGCGATCTCCTTGTTTTCGACTTGTCGTGCGAAGCAAAAACATTCGCTGGTCTCGTCACATCGTTCTGCTGCTGTTCATCCTTACGAGACGCCACGCTTGACGGAGTTGGAGCCCCGATAACTGTCGTATGTTTTGGATCTGACTTTCGACTGCGTATATAGGTCGAGCCAACCACTAATCCGATAACGATCAAAGCGACTGCTGTTGCCAAGGCAAACCCAAACGATGGGACGCGGAACAAACTGACAAAGCGTGCCCCAAAACCATTCTTCGGAAGCTGAGTGACAACAGTTCGTTCTGCAATTTGCCCCCAGAGCGACGCTGGTACCTCAAGCTCGCGATCGTAACGCGAGAACATCTCCTCTTCGGCGGCCAACACTGAGCTTTCAGTCAAACACCTTGAACAGGTGACCAAGTGCGCCGCGACCTCGCTCGACACGCGCTCAGCCAGCTCACCATCAAGATATTCTTCCAACAGTTCCAAACAAAGTTCACACTTCATAACCAACTCCTGCATACGGCTTAATACGCCGTCGCATTTCAGCTCGCGCCCGATGCAAATCCGTCTTGAGTTTCGCCAGCGAGAACCCTGTGATGCCGGCAATCTCTTCATAACTGCACTGGTGAAAAACCTTCAGGGTGAACACCACTCGCTTGTCTTCATCGAGTGCGTTGAGCGCGAGTCGAATTAGTTCGTTCAACTCTTTGCTAAGTAATCGTTCGACAGGGACAGGCTCGTTATCGCTCAAATCAAGCACTGACTTGTCCTCGAGATCGACATGCCGACTGGCCCGCGCTCGTGCTCGCAAGGACTCACGGGCGACGTTTCTGGCAATCCCAAACAACCAGGTCGACAGCTTTGTTTCACGGTTCATTCCGCGGATTCCGCGGTAGGCCCGAACGAATGTTTCCTGAGTCAGCTCTTCAGCCAACTCGCGATCGCTCACCATGTCGTAAATGAACCCAATGACGGGTCGCGAATACCTTTCAAAGATCAGACGAAAGGCCTCCGGGTCACCCTGGCAGACACGAGTTACCAGTTCTCCTGAACTGTTCATGAGAGTTCCGGCAAACCTACCAGGCTGACCTTCCCCCTTTAGTTCGTCGAGCGCCAGCCGTTTCATCATCGTCTCGGTAAGTTAGTGATGTGGGTAAGAGAAAGGTTTCAGAGAATTGACAACAGGAGCAGGCGGCAGGAGCAGGCGGCAGGAGCAGGCGGCAGGAGCAGGAGCAGGTTGCGGCTCAGCCGCTCTCCTTGCGGAAAGCCTCCGGCTTTCCGACTAATTTCAAATTCGAATAAGCGGCTACGCCGCAGGAGGCAGAGCCTCTAAAGTTTATTAGCAACGTCTCGGAGCCAAAGGCTTTCCGCAAGGAGAGAGGCTGAGTCGCAACCTGCTCCTGCTCCTGCTCCTGCTCCTGCTCCTGCCTCCTGCTCCTGCCTCCTGCTCCTGCTCCTGCCTCCTGCTCCTGCTCCTGCTCCTGCCTCCTGCCTACGCTGTTAATAGTTCCTCGTCGGGCTTATTTAGGAATTCAAGCGGCGCAACAATCTTGCCGGCGATTGCCGAAGCTGCAACCACATACGGTGAGGCTAGATAGAGTTTGCCAGGGCCGCTGCGACCCGGAAAGTTTCGGTTTTGCGCACTCACTGTGACAGTCTCTGCTGACGGCGACGCACCGGGTCCGGCATTAATACAGGCGCCGCACGACGGATCGATCAACTCGGCGCCAGCCCGTTCGAATATTTCGATGTAACCGCGTTCGCGTGAATACTGTTTGATCTTCTGCGAACCAAACTGGATGTAAAGATGGACGCCCTCCGCAACTCGCTTCCCTGCTGCCAGTGCGTTCTGCAGCACCTCGGCGTACATATCCATATCCGCCATCTTCCCACCGGTACACGAGCCTCCGTATGCTGCGTCGATGCGAACCTCTTCAGTCAGCTCGTCAATGGGAATTCCGTTGCGGGGATCACCGGGCGTTGCCACCATCGGTCCAATCTCTTCTAGATTGATCTCAAAGACCGCTGCATATTCGGCATTCGGGTCACTGTAAGTAAATCCTTTGCGCACTTCGTCCGCATCGAGCCCACGGCTATTGACGATATATTGGAGCGTGACGTCATCAGGTTCGATGATTCCAGTTGTCCCGCCCGCCTCGACTGCCATGTTAGTCAGCGTCGCGCGTTCATCCATCGGCCAGTTTTTCAAATCGTCGCCGGCAAACTCGAGCACTTTGCCAATTCCTTTGCTCGTCTTCATATACTCTGTTGCCAGAATATGAAGCATCACATCTTTGGCAGCGACATCGCTGCGCTTCCTCCCTTTCAAAACATAGCGAACGGTCTCCGGAACACGAATGCGAATGTCTTTTGTGTACCACGCGTTGGCCATGTCGGTTGAACCAATACCAAAAGCAAAGCACCCGAGTACTCCGGCCATGCATGTGTGGGAGTCGGTCCCGATCACGATTTGACCTGGCAGGGCGAGGTCTTCAACGACCGCATTGTGACAGATCGCCTCAGAGCCACCTTGCGGATTCTCACCGTAGAGTTTGATGTGTTGAGCTGAAGTGAAACTCTCCTGCGTCGTCGCAAGACCATTTGCTCTTTCCAAGAGGCCCATCTCGCGATGCTTTGTCGACATTACGCGGCCCAGGAAAGTCAAGTGATCCCGAAACGCAAAGACGGATTCAGCTTCCGAGACTCGCGCCGTCGCCCCCAGGGCTTGCTTGAAAAGCGACTCTGCCATTGGCGTCACATACTCGTGTGAGAAGCGAACGTCAGCAACGGCAAACAAGGAATCCCCGGGCTTAACTGCTTGCACGCCAATCTTGCCGGCAGTTACGAACGCGTGACGGGCGATGATCTTCTCGACAATCGTCATTGGCCGCTGGCCCGTTGTTACGGGCGGCGGTGATATCTGTCCCGACAGTCGCGCCTTGTTGTAATTGAATAGACCACCGTGCGCCACGATGTCTTGCGAAATTGGATCCAGGCCCCTCGTGAACTCCGCAAGCGGTATTTCTTCACCGCGGCGAATCCGATCGATTAGACCAAAGTCAGTTGAGGTTAGAAGGCCTATGTTTTGTGAGTTTTGTCCGTAGATCTTTTCAATACTTTGGGCGATGACCAGTTGGATGCCGGAAGCTTTTTCGGCATAAGGCGCAGTTTCTCTTGATGAGCCGCAGCCCTTTGAGAGTCCAGAAACTACGACCGCGAAACCGCCGTTCTTCACTTCATCTTTTTGCACCGCTCCTTCGCGCATTCCAACGTAAACGTATTGCCCCAGAGTTTCGTCGTAGTAGAAGCAAACCCAGCCGGGGGTTATTTCGTCGGTTGAGATATTGCTCATCAGGGGTAAATCACCGTTTTGGAGTCTTTGCGTGAGTTCAGATTCGAGCTCGGCAGCTTCGTCCGAATCCGCTTCCAGTTGTCGCCGAACCAAGCTTGTGTCTTCAGTTAGAAAGAGAATTCGACCGGAAAACTTGATCTGATTAGGTCGCCGTTCAGTTACGTCAGCCATTATTGCGTTTGCATCTCCCTTTTGGGTCGAATGTCCCGATAAACTTCAGTTGGTCAATCCGGTGGCCCAAAAGGCTCCTTTTCTCTTAGATTCTTTTAGATAACGTCCGACAACCTGAAGTTTATCGGACATCTTCGCGGCCGGACATTTCTGGTGATGCTGTGATATTTTCTTTTTAAACAAACTTGATTATAACCGTACGCTGATAAAACCCTTAGCGGGCAAACAAGCGTCTAAGAACGGTAAGCAGTTCGGCAGTTGTTAGAGATCGATGCGGAGGAAAGTTGATTATGAAGCTGTTCGTCGAGAAGTTTGGGATAAGTGCTCTGCTTTTGACGTCGGTTCTGGCGGTTGGGTCGAGTTACCAGGTGGTCTTTGGTCAGGAAACAGACGACCCTATCAAGATCCAGGTCTACAGGAAGTTTTATGACAATCGTGAGAACAATAAGTCAGCGGCCTATCAGGCGGCCCGCGATTACCTGCAGCGATACGTCAAAGACAAAGATCAGTACGTCGATTATTTGCAGAAATGGATCCTGCTTTACGAAAGCGATGAACGCAAGCGACAGCTTCCAGGTCTTATCAATGAGAAGAAGTTTGCAGACGCATACACCGTCGGCAAGAAAATCCTGGCTGATGAGCCCGACTATCTACGTGCTCAGATAGATCTAGCGTACGCCGGCTATCTTGCTGCAACCTCGAAAAACGAAACCTACAACGCTGATGCTCTCGGATACGCGCATAAAGCGATTCAAGCGTTGGAAGTGGGCAAGGTTCCACAACTTCACTTTGAGCTGGAGTCTATTAGGACAACTGAATGGGCACCATTCAAGGGAAAGGAAGATAGCCTTGCCTATCTCTATTTCGCAGTTGGTCTGCTGACTCTAAAGACAAATCCTGATCAAGCAATTGATGCACTTTTGAAGGCGGCACCGTTCGACAGCGATATAAAGAAGAATCCACGCACCTATTACGCCCTCGCAGTTGCTTATGAAACTGGCCCCTACAAGGTACAGTCGGCGGCGTATCAAACTGCTTACGCCGATAAGCCCGAGACACCAGCCAGCAAAGCAGCACTCGAAAAGATCAACGTGCTCATTGATCGCATCGTTGACGCCTATGCTCGAGCAATCGCTTTAGCAAACGCTGATCCGGCCATGGAGGCGAGTCGAAAAGAGTGGATGACGCCGTTCACCAACTACTACAAGTTTCGACATGGCGGGTCAGATGCCGGTTTGACGGAATTTGTCGCATCGGCGTTAAGTCGGCCGTTGCCAGCGAAGCCTTAGGAACCTGGTCGACTTAATAGGACCTATATGACCTGGAGGACCTTATCCCGACAATCACCGAACCCTAACCCTTGACTCAACGTATCGATTTGTAGAGACTTTGCACTCGATTATGGTCGTTCGAAACTCTGAGCTCGAAACAGGAACTCTTCAGGATCTGGAAACTCTCCAGCGCCTTGGGCGAGCGCGCGAGTTTATCGACCATTGCTACGATCATCCGCTAAACCTCGATCAGATTTCGGAAAAGGCTTGCTTTTCGCGCTACCACTTTCTCAGACTCTTTCGTCAAGCCTTCAACAAAACGCCTCATCAGTATTTGATTGAACGGCGGATTGAAAAAGCCAAAGAACTGCTTAGTTCCGACGAACTACGCGTCACCGACGTTTGTTTTGAGGTTGGCTTCCAAAGTCTTGGGTCGTTCAGCAGTCTGTTTCATAAGTGGGTAGGGCACGCCCCAATCACTTACCGAGAAAAAGCTCGCGAGAAAGAGCTGGCCAAACGCAAAGTCCCAGGCTGCTTCCTGGTGATGTATAAGCTCGAAGCCTCTTAGTCATTCGAGTTTTCAGTTTGGAGCTGGACGACGACTTAACCACTAAGACACAAAGACACAAAGGCACAAATAATCGGATTAGATCCAAGTCTTAACTTTTTAGTGCCTTTGTGTCTTAGTGGTTAAGTCTGTGTCGGGTGTTCCTAGGCGATTCACTTCGCAATTTTCAAGAAGCATTTCCATCCGGAATTCACTATGCTTGCCGCAATTTTGAGGAAGGATGTCAAACTATGATTCGAAAGATGTCGCACGCCACTATCTTTGTTAACAATCAGAATGAAGCGTTGGAATTCTACCGGGACAAACTTGGATTTAACGTACACACCGACGCAATGGTGGGCGAAGACTTTCGTTGGTTAACGCTATGCACAGAAGACCAGCCTGACTTTGAAATCATCCTCATGGAACCGAAGCCCGGAATGTTGATGGACGAAGAAACATCCAATCAGTTGCGAGCGATTATGGCGAAAGGCGTGCTTGGCGCCGGCGCATTTCATACTGACGACTGTCGTGGAACTTACAAAGAGTTAAAAGAGAAGGGCGTAGAATTCGTTTCCGAGCCCGCCGAACGACCCTACGGAATCGAAGCTGTCTTTCGAGACAATTCGGGAAACTGGTTTAGTTTGACTGAACCCGCTGAGGGCGAGTAAGGAGCAGGAGCCGATCATTGGTCATATCATTTTCCATTTATAAGCATTCCGTTCTGTCGTTGTTGTTAGTCGTGTGTGTCTCTGCACTAGTTCAGGCAATGTGAACCGCATCAAGTGGACAGAACGCAAGTTTGATTTCAGTTTTCCAACTGGAATCTATCCTGAAATTATCGAGCGTATGCGCGGAACGCCGGCGCGGCTCGAGGAACATTGTCGTTCGGTTCCAGCTGATGTTCTCACCTTTCGCGATGAAGGTCGCTGGTCGATGCAGGAGAACGCGGGTCACCTCCTGGATCTAGAAAGTCTGGTTGACCAAAGAATTGATGAATACCTGGCGAACGCTCGCGTGCTTCACGCCGCAGACATGTCTAATCGCAAGACTTATGAGGCGAATCACAACGATGTCAGGATCGAGACAATCCTGAATGCCTTCCGCAGCAAACGGACGGCAATTGTCGAACGACTTGAGCATTTAGAGACAGAAGTCTTTGGAAGGATCGCGCTACATCCGCGGCTCAATGTCGATATGCGTTTAGTTGACATGCTCTTTTTCCAGGCGGAACATGATGACTATCACTTGACGCGACTGAGCGAACTGCGGCAATCGTCGCCGAGACCTTGAGCCTTTAACCTTTTACCCCCGGAGCAATCAATGAAAGTTGTCACACTTTTCGTAGTTTCGTTATCTCTGGTTCTTGGTGCGTCTGTTCAGTGTCAGCGGAATACTCGCACACAGTCATTTTTGGAGGAGGTGAATTTGACTAACTATGACGCCCAACTTGAGCGCGACGTGCCCTGGTTGTTGGCGACTTACAAGATGCTCCATGCCGCACCGGAGTTATCTCATCACGAGGAAAAGACTGCGGCGTTCTTCGCAACTGAACTGCGGAAGTTTGGCTTTACGGTAACTGAACGGATCGGCAAATTCGAGCACCCGGAATGGAACGGTTACGGTGTGGTGGGGATTCTAAAAAATGGTGCCGGGCCAACCGTCTTGATTCGCACGGAACTCGATGCGTTACCAGTCGATGAGAAGACCGGCGTCCCTTATGCGAGCAAAGTAAAGACTAAGAACGACGCCGGAGTTGAAGTCAGTGTCATGCATGCCTGTGGTCACGATATTCATATGACGAGTCTGCTTGGGACGGCGAAGATTTTATCTGAATCAAAGAGCAGTTGGCATGGCACGTTGATTGTGCTTGCTCAGCCGGCCGAAGAGACGATTGACGGCGCGCGAGCCGTTCTTCGAGACGGGCTTTACGAAAGAATCCCGAAACCTGATTACGCAATCGCGTTGCACGACAACGCTGAACTGGAAACCGGACGAGTGGGTTACACACCCGGATATGCGATGGCAAGTGCCACAGCCGTCGATATCAAGATTCGCGGTCTTGGAGGGCACGGTTCGAAACCGGAAGCCACAAAGGATCCTATTGTCCTGGCGGCGCAGGTTGTGATGGCCTTACAAACAATTGTAAGTCGGGAGAATTCACCGTTAGATCCCGCAGTGGTCACAGTTGGCTCTATTCACGGTGGTACTCGCTACAACATTATCCCCGATGAAGTAAACCTTCAGCTAACTGTTCGAGCCTACAAAGAAGAAGTGCGAAAGCGTGTTCTGGCTTCTATCGAACGCATTACAAAAGGCGTGGCCCTGGCTGCGGGAATTCCAGAGGATCGCGCACCAATTGTTAAGGTCAGTGAAAACGAGGTGACCGCCGCCACTTACAATGAACCCCAGTTAATGGAACGGATGGTTGGCGCGTTTAAGAAAGCTCTCGGTGAGGAGAACGTAGTAAAAGTGGCGCCTTTCATGGCTAGTGAAGACTTCGGCTATTTGAGTTTGGAGCAGAAGATACCGGCGGCAATCTTTTGGCTGGGTGCAGTTGATCCAGTGAAGGTGAAACAGAGTAAAGACACCGGAACACCTTTGCCGTCGCTACATTCACCACTCTTCGCTCCTGTGCCTGAAACAACGCTGCGAACGGGTGTAAAGGCGATGACCGCAGCGGTGCTGGATTTGATGAAGTAGTGGGCTTTGAATGTCCGATATGCTTTAGCTTGTCGTTTAGTTTCACAAAGAGCTTCCTGGGAGGATCACGACAAGCTAAAGCATATCGGACACTTAAAAGCACAAAGCTCCCACTATCATGGACCTCGAACACATTCGCCAATACTGCCTCTCTCTTCCACACGTAACGGAACATGTGCAATGGGGTAACGATCTCCTTTTCTGTATCGGCGAGAAGATGTTTGCTGTTGCCGGACTCGACGCAAAATATCCGACTAAGCTCTCTTTCAAATGCACACCTGAGAAGTTTGCAGAGTTGGTGGAACAGGACGGGATCATTCCCGCACCGTACGTTGCT
>DASYRR010000073.1:0-27552 GCA_036004125.1 Pyrinomonadaceae bacterium
GGACAGGGAAGTGGCTGGGAATGGCTATGACTTATCGTGAATTGTCTGCTCAAGCGTTGGCAGAAAGTGACTACGATAGTTTTCTGACCGAATTAGAAAGGTCGTTAACTGACGGTCGCAAAGATCCGAACCAGGTTGTACAGGAAGTTCTGCTGCAGATCTATTACCCGACGGTGAGCGCTAACCCTGAACATCTGCCGCTGGCTGCTCGCTTAGTAGTTCACAACTTTGACCCCCGGAATATAACGACTGAACCGGAGCACTACGCCGACATTGATTCTGAACGCTATGCTGCTCTTAAGCCTTTTATCTGGCTGTGGCAAATGTTCGATAGGTCCCCACTTGGCCAGAATGCGCTGTTAGGTCACCGTTTTCGCCGAATGCTGGCACCCTACATCTTTGCTAAGGTCGGTCAGAACTTCAAATGTTGGCACTTCGTGGATTGGTCTTTTGGCTACAATCTTAGCTTCGGTGATAATGTCGTGTTGCATAGACATGTGCTCCTGGACGATCGCGGTGGCATCGAGATAGGCAACAATGTTTCCATCTCCGATTACGTGAACGTCTATTCTCACTCTCACGATATCTACGATATTGATAAGGTTTACACCCCGGTTACCCGAATTGGCGATGGTGTCCGCCTCACATATCACTCCACCATTTTGGCCGGAACTCAGGTTGGCGCAAATGCGATGGTTGGTACCGGCGCGGTGGTAACTCGAGATGTTCCTCCGAATCACATTGTGGTTGGAATTCCAGCGAAGACGGCCAAGGTAAAAGAGGACTCGGAATAGGGTACTCCGACTCAAACAACAATCTGGAATCGAGGCCATAATCTTCCAGAAATTATTAGTTGAGCCGTCCACGTCGTAGCTTACTCCCACTAAGACAGTAGGTTAAACATAGAAAAATAGCGGTTGACATTGTTAGTTTGGGTAATGTACTCTCACTCAAGTTGACGGCAGCACTGCCGTCTTGTGGGGTGCCCACCTGGTTTACATAACGCGGTAAATCCCGCTAAATCTTTTGGAGCACGATAAAGGCACACTTCGCGTGAGCGGAGGTCGCAAAGCCACAGAAGTTGGTTGCAACCAACTTGGCTGGGTTCCCGAATGAGCTTCCATCCTGCCGTTTCTGACTTCTCAAACCCGTTGATACCCGAAAAGGCATTCCCGCCGCAAATCGGTGTCACGCCCAATCACCTTACACACCCACGGACTCCTACATTGAAACAGACAAACAATTACGCCGCCGCCAAAGTATCGAAAACACGAATGCCCAGGGCACGAAAGGCTCGTGCTCGGCTTCGCAAACAAAACAGACTGCGGGCTCAGCTTGCGAGGATTAACTAACTATGTTCAAGAAAAGCATGGGTAAAAAGAACCTTGTTGGTCTCGATATTGGCTCAAGCTCTATCAAGGCAGTGGAGCTAACGAAAAAAGGAGCCAATCTGCAGCTTCTCAACATGGGTTTTGAAAACCTTCAGACCGACACGATTGTTGATGGCCAGATTATGGAGCTCAACAACGTGTCTGACGTCATCTCAAACATCTTTAACGAGCATCAGATTCGCACGCCTCGAGTGGCAGCAGGAGTAAGCGGTCATTCCGTGATTGTTAAGAACATAGTGCTGCCGCAGATGAGTCAGGAAGAACTTCAGGAGTCGTTTAGCTGGCACGCCGAAGAGCACATCCCATTCGACATTGCGGACGTGAATCTAGATTACGAGCTTACCAGTAAGTCGTCTGAGTCTTTGCATGTTCTGATGGCGGCTTGCAAGAGCGACAAAATCGCCAACGTCAAGCAGGCAATCCAGCTTGCCGGAAAACAACCCGTAATCATCGACGTCGATGCTTTCGCTTTGCAGAACTGTTACGAAGTCAACTACCGGCCGAAGGCGGGTGAGGTAGTGGCATTGCTGAACATTGGTGCGGCGACGATGAATATCAACATTCTGAATGGCACGCGTTCAGTGTTTGCACGAGACGCTTCAGTAGGTGGTAGCCAATATACGAGTTTGCTGCAAAAGGAATTGGGTCTGAGCTTTGAGCAAGCTGAAGGTGTAAAGCGAGGGATGCCGTTGCCGGAGGGTGCGGAAGCTCGACCTATCCAGCCAATCATTGAGGCGGTTTCGGACATCCTTGCTCTCGAGGTAAGAAAGACCATGGACTTCTACCGTGCGACTGCAGACGAAGGCGAAACGGCCATTCAGAAAATCTTGTTAGCTGGTGGCGGATCAAAACTTCCAGGTCTTGGCGATTATCTCGCGAAGCGATTTGAAATCCCCGTCGAAGTGTTCAATCCGTTCCGACAGATCGAAGTCGACGATAAGAAATTTGATCCCGACTATATGCGAGAAATAATTCCGGAAATGGCAGTTGCCGTCGGTCTCGCCCTGAGAGGAGTTGAGGCATGATCAAGATCAATTTACTTGAATCCGTTACTGATCGTCCGCAGGGCGTAGCGCTGGTCGAAGAGAAGGTGGCCAGCCCGCGTATGCAAACCCTATTGCTTGCACTAACCGTTTTCGGATTGATGGTGCTGGGAATCAGTTACGAATATGTTAGCGCTAATAGCGCTCGCACCGCTGCTCAAAAAGAACTTGAGAACCAGCGGCGCATCAATCTACAAATGCTGGCGGTTCAGCGCGAACAAACGGAGCTGGAAAAGAAAGCCCAGGAAATCCAGGCTCGAATCGACGCTATCAAGAGATTGCGTGAATCGCAGCAAGGCCCGAGCGCCGTACTTCATGAAATTAAAGCCCGCTTCGATGCGGTTCCTGGTCTCTATCTAAAGAGCATTGAAAACAAAGATGGTGAAGTGACGATTAAGGGTGAATCACCGAACGAGTATTCAGTTACGAAGTTTGGTCAAAGTCTGGAGTTCTCGAACGGGTTGTTCAGCAATCTGAATATCGAAACTCAGCGCGAGGTAGCGAAAGACGTAGCCCCAGTCAACAATACAGGTGCTCCAACCGATACGAACGCGCCAAAACCGGAAGTCGTGAGCTTTATTGTCAAGGCAAATTTCGGTACCACAAAGACCCAGGCGCAACCGGCGGCCGCACCTGCCAATCAGGTCGCAATGAAGAAGTAACTTCCGTCATTAGACTGTCCGCTTACAAGGATGAAACAGATGAGATTCGGCAAGCTTCCACACCTTCCCTGGTATCTGCGATTGGTAGTTTTTGTAGCAATCGCTGGAGTTATGTACGCAGGCTTCTGGTATTTCATGACGCGCAGCACGCGCGCTGAGACCAAGACCATGGAAGACGAAATCGCGCAGTTGAAACCTCGTAACGCTCAAGCACAAATTGCTTCCCAGCGTTTGAACGAGTTCAAGGCCATATACAAAGCCCGCGAGGAGGAGTATGCGGAACTGAAAGCACTGCTTCCTGAACAGCGTGAGCTCACCATGGTATTGCAGGGAATTCAGGACCGCGCCCGGACCAATGGTTTGGTGTTGGCCCGCTTCAATCCTAAAGAAGACGTGCAGCAGGACAATTACAACGGCAAGAAAATCGAAGTTGGCGTTGTCAGTTCATTCGCTGGTTTGCGCGCTTTTTTTGAACAGCTTGCTCACTATCAGCGAATAGTCTCGATTACAAACTTCGAATTGAAACAGTTAGAAAAGCAATCGGCTAGCAAGACTGTCGATGCTCGATTTGACCTGACTGCCTATTACGTGTCCGCGGAGCGTCTGCAAGGTCAGACGCAAGCGAGCCCCACTAAAGCTGGATCCGGTGGACCAGCCCCAGCGCCTGCCGCTCCTCAAACTGCAAAATAGGTTCAGCCTGAAGCGACAGATGCACACAAGGAAGTGAAAAGGATCATGATGAATAACAACACCAAGAGATTAGGATTCATTGGTTTGCTGTTGAGCGGAGCGACCCTGCTGGTCGTCGGCTCTGTTTCGGTTGTTGTGGGGCAGGATGACGAAGCCAAGCAACCGACGACGAAGTCGAAGAACGTCAGTTCCGGTCGTGATCCATTCAAAAAATACGAACCACCGAGAGTTGTCATTAAGAAAGTGTCGGGAGAAGCGACCATTCCTTCGATTCAAGAACGAATCAACTTGTATAAGGCGCAGAAACAGGCGGCGATGAACGCACGTATGCCGGCGCCTAAGCCCATGACAGCATTATTGCTGAGTGAAATTCAGGTGATCGGAATCTCTCGTACACCCCGAGGCTACGCAGCGATCGTTGAAGCAACCCCAATCAAACTCTCTTACGTGATCTATCCGGGTGAACCTTTCTACGACGGTCAATTGGTAGCTATTGAGGACAACCGACTGATCTTTCGTCATGAGACTGTCTTTACTGATGGTCGACGGGAACGAAACGTGGAGATGAAACCACTGAGACAGCCGAACAGCGTTAATGTACTGATGGCTTCTCCGGTATCTGCAGCACCTGATGCTCAGAAAAACTAGTCAGTTGTAAGGCAAAGCCTTTGAACCATTTTCCGGTTTGGTTCTTGTCTAACCAAACCTTGACTGCTCGGCTCAAATTTTGAAGAGCTGAGAATTTTGACAATAAACCAGGACGAAGGCCGTGTTTGTGCGGCACGCGCTTCAGTTGCTCCGGCAATCGAGCGTAGTGCGTGACGGTACTGTCCAACAATTCCCCAAGGAGGGAAAGATGTCTTATCAGCCTCGAGTAAGATCAGCCATTGTAGGGACTACGCTCGTCCCACTGTTGATATGCATTTTCGCTATCTCAGCTTTGGCTGCCCCCCAAGAATCGAATGTCGGCAATGCCGATAATCAGAATCCATCCGCGCAGCAAACAGCTGTGGTTCCTGCTCCGACTCCGACCCCACCTGTTGGAATGTCGCGAGCGACGGACAAACAGTCTGATCAGGGTAAGCAGTATGGACAACCTGGATTTGTCGGCGAACCGATCAATCTGAACGTTGTCAATGCAGATATTCGCGACATCCTCAATTACATCACAGAGCAATATGGTGTGAACTTTGTTATCGACAGTTCTGTGGCAGCTGTACCAGTGACGGTCAACGTGCAGGATGTTCCCTGGAATATAGCGCTGGATGCCGTTTTGAAAGCGAACCGGTTAGGAGTCGAAGCCAACGGCAATATTCTGCGGGTTGCGACAACGGATGTGCTGGCAAAAGAGGCGGAGACACAGAAGGTGATTAACGATTCTCGTCTCGATGCTTCACCCCTTGTCACCGAATTTATTCGCTTGAACTATGCTCGGGCTTCGGGCACTTTGGCTCAGGCCGCGGGCTCAACCGGAGCCTTCTCAGGCGGTGCTACCAATTTGAGTTTTAGTGGTGGTGCAGGTGGCGATTCGACTGGTGGCAGTGGCGACCAAGGCTTGTTGCCGATAATTTCCCGTCGTCTCTCTCGGCGTGGTGGAATCGAAGTTGATGGTCGTAGCAATACTCTGATCATCACCGACGTTAAGGAAAACATCGAAGCGGTTCGTCAACTTGTTGCCATCCTCGATCAACCCGAACCGCAAGTAGAAATCGAAACTCGGATTGTGATTGCGCAACGTAACTTCAGCCGCGATCTTGGTGCTCAGTTGTCCGCCGGTGTTTTGAGTCTCGGTCGTGGTGGCTTGGGCAATTTTTCAACCCTGCCTTCCAGTTCTAGCTCAGGTACCGGAGGTAGTGGCGGTAGCGGTGGCACAGGTGGCGGAGCTGGAGGAGGCACCACGGTATCACCCGGAACGCATCCGCAAGGCATTTTTGGCGGT
The DNA here is from genome assembly GCA_036004125.1 of Pyrinomonadaceae bacterium. GTDB lineage: Bacteria > Acidobacteriota > Blastocatellia > Pyrinomonadales > Pyrinomonadaceae > PSRF01. The sequence continues at coordinate 5,726 of DASYRR010000073.1, forward strand.
TTGGCCGGCTCAAATGCGCCTAATCCATCTTTGGGAGCAGCGGCTGCCTCAACTGTGATCGGTCTGACGACTGGCATATTTGGTACGGCGCAGATCAGTGCTTTGATCACGATGGCGGAATCGCGCGGCCAGGCGAAGACGGTGGCAACACCGCGTGTGACGGCTTTGAACAACCGTCCAGCGCAAATTGAGAGTGGTTCGCAAATTCCAGTTCAGACCACTCAGGCTGCAAGCGGAACGGCCGTCGTTACGACAACGTTTGTTTCTGTTCCGCTTCGACTTTCAATCACCCCACAAATCACCGACGTTGGTACTGTTGTTTTGAGAGTTACAATTGAAAACAACACTATCAATACTGGTATAGCCGTCGGTGGCGTCCCTGGTATCGATACCCAGCGTATGCAATCAGAAGTGCTGGTACCAGATGGCGGCACGACAGTAATGGGCGGCGTGTTGGCCGACACAGAAGGCGAAACACGTCAGCGCACGCCAGGCATCGCCTCAATCCCAGTTTTCGGCAATCTATTCAAACGAAAACTGACAACCAAGGCGAGCACTGAAATCCTCTTCTTCATCACCCCACACATTTATCGTCCGGACTACCAAGGCCGGCCGACAACCGGAGCAGTTAGCAGCGGTCCGCGTTCAGTGACAATTCCCCAGCCAGTGCCATTAGGCAATCCTGGGAGCAACACACCGACGCCTACTCAGTTGCAACAACCCAATCCTCAGTCGACAAACCCCGGAACGACGCAGCAGCCGCAACTGCTGAGCGCTCCGACACCGACCTCGCCCGCCGGCTCAACCACTGCAAGACCAGGTGCGATAGGCGGCCAGCGTCCCTAAGGAGGAAAAGGATGTTCAAGGAAATGCTGGAATCGATTATTGGGCGCACCGAGGGAAGCCTCGGTGCACTCATTATGGGAACCGACGGCATCGCCGTCGAGAAAGTGCTCGGTGAAGCGGGTACTGACGCGAACCTTGATATAGCCGCAGCTGAATTCACATCACTGGTTCGTGGTGCACAACGCGCCGGCAACGACACTGGCCTCGGAGGTCTACGCGAACTCGTCGTCTCACATGAAGGCGCAATTCTGATTATGCGTCTTTTGGGTCGGGATTATTTTGTCGTGCTAGCAATCAATCCGCAGGGCAATCTGGGTCGAGGAAGATTCGAGCTCCGAAAAGCTGAATTGAAACTGGCCAAAGAGTTCGCCGTCTAGTCAATGCCTGTTTTAGCAAGGGGATTTATGCAGATCCAGTTCCGTTGGTCATCTCTAATTGTCTTGGCGATCTGCTTGTTAGCCTGCCGCGCTAATGCAGCATCACTCACCGGGAAAGTGATCGAAGTTAACGACGGTGACGAGATCACCATCTTCAATTTGAACCGACCAGTTCGGATCAGATTGATCGGGATGGATGCGCCCGAAAAGAATCAGGCCTTCGGTGATGTTGCGAAGCAGCATCTGGCGGATTTGGTCTATGGCAAGGTGGTGTTCGTTGAATACTCCGGTATAGCTCAACACAGTAGTTTGGTCGGTCGTGTATTGTTGAATGAGACTGACATCAGCGCGCAAATGCTACGCGATGGTGCGGCGTGGTTTGATAACAGATTCACCCTCTCGGAGCCGCAGCGCGAAATGTACTCACAATCTGAGCGGGCTGCGCGAAATGAGAGGCGCGGTCTTTGGCAGACAGATGGAGCGGTGGCTCCCTGGGAGTTCGTCAAAGCCGAGGCGCTAAAGACGACTTCAGTAGTCGGACCAACCAAAGGTGGACCAACTCAGCTCGTGCGACCAGACGATCCTGCTCCTGAGCTCAATAGTATGAGTTTGTTGAAAACTGGTGGTGGCGTAGCAAAGCCACTTTCGGTTTTATCGGAAGAGTATGCGGCGTTTGATGACTCGCGAAAGCCCTGGTACCAATTTAAGCCAGAAGGAGAGGATTTTTCTGCGTTTGTACCAAAAGGGGGCGCGCAGAAGTTAAAACCCTTGACCCTCCTCGATCGGACGGTGGAAATCAATTACTACGTGGTTCGCGATCGTGACTCAGTCTACGAGCTACTCTGGGCCATAGGACCAAATCAGGACAAAACGGATGCGCAGGCGATAAAAGCAGGGCTGAGCGGAATCTACAAAGAAATGAATAGAGCTTTTCAGAAGTCCGGAGTGGGGACTTTTGAATGTGACCCACTTTCTGAACGGAACATATCTTCTGGAAACTATGTCGGCACTGAATTTGATCTGACTTCATGTCCACTGCGAGGGATGGCCCGCGTCTACACGAGGGTGATTGGCGATCAGAGACAGCTTTACCTCGGATTTGTGTTCTTCAATGAGATGGATGACAAGGTTTCGCAGTTTGTGAATTCCTTTAGAGTGAGTGATCGGAAGAGCTCCGACAATAGGCCGAAGCGAACCAACTGACGTCAAGGCAAATTGATTTAGAAAGCCCTCCAGCAATGGCGGGCTTTTGCTTTTTGGTGGGATTACTCATGCTTGGATAAAGTCAGTACCGCAACTCGGTAGCGTCGGGCTCGTTGTCACCTCTAACGGTGTGGGTGGTTACGGACCCGACGCTACCGCGTTACGGTACTGACTTTATCCAAGCGCGTACTCAGTACAAAACTGCTGAGCTGGAGGAACACTACTCTTACGGCAAACTTACATACGGCATCCCGCGCATAATGATCCGTTGTCGTCGAGCTACACGGCGTGGATTAAGTTGAGGGTTATAGACCGTACGCGGATTCGGAATCATTGCCGACAAGAACGCCGCCTCATTAATTGTCAGCGCCGACGCTGACTTGTGAAAGTAGTGTTGGGCTGCCGCTTCCACTCCATACACACCGTCACCCCACTCGATGACATTCAAATAGATTTCGAGAATTCGCCGCTTCGTGAGTACGCGTTCGAGCATCACGGTGACGATTGCTTCCTGACCCTTGCGAATGAAATTCTTTTGCGATGAGAGATAGAGGTTCTTTGCGAGCTGTTGACTGATTGTTGAACCCCCGCGCCTGAATTCCGGCAAACTCGGCAGCCAGTCGTCATCCTCACCTTCCTTTTTAGCCTCCTTTGCAGCCTCTCGTTGGGCCTGCTCCCAGGCTCTTTGTATTGCTTGATAGTCAAAGCCACGGTGCGTGACAAAGTTTGTATCCTCGCCAGCCAGGACTGCACGCTGAAGGTTTGAGGAAATCTTATCGAGTGACACCCAGATCTGCTCACGTTTCGGGTCTTGTCCTTTGTCTCGTGCTTCGTAGGCGCGTGCATCGATTAGTGAAGTGGAGAAAGGATTGCTTGAGCGCAATACGAGAACGCGAACGAATAGAATCCCCTCGTAGAGAATGATGCCGAGAAGAACCCCCAGCACCAGGCGAAATGTCCAGCGGAGAATTCTTCTCATGCAGATTGAAAACTTACCGTCGGAGGGGCGCTTGCCTGCCTCGTTTGAAACTCAAATACTTCTTTCGCCGTCCGAATCGTATTGCAGTGAATTTCGACCGTATCGCTGATCTGCTTTCCATATCCTCCTGACATGACGGTTGTGACTGGAACCTCCCGTTCGTAGCATTGTCGCAGGACAGAGGCATCACGAAAGCGTAAGCCGTCAATCGTTAGCGAGAGCTTGCCGAGCTTATCTCCCGCAAACGGATCCGCGCCCGCCAGATAGAAGATGATTTCTGGTTCGTGCCGAAATACGAAAGTTAGACTCTGTTCTAAGATTCGCAAGTATTCATCGTCGGAAGTGCCATCAGCCAACTCAACATCCAACGACGACTGTTGTTTGAAGAGCGGATAGTTATTGGCCCCGTGCATAGAAAAGGTGAAAGTGTCGTTATCGTGAGCAAAGATAGCAGCCGTGCCGTTACCTTGATGGACGTCGCAATCAACGATTGCTGCCCGACGAATCAAACCTCGAGACCGAAGTGTTCGAATCGCAACCGCGACATCATTGAGCACGCAAAAACCTTCACCGTGATCGGGAAATGAATGGTGGGTACCGCCAGCGAGGTTTGCACTGTAGCCGTCCGCCAAGCATTGCTTCGCGGCGCCGACAGTCCCGCCGACTGCGTAGAAAGAACGTCGCACAAGTGACTCGGACCATGGCAAACCCAGCCGTCGGATTTCTCGCGTCGTTAGCGTTCCATTGCAGAGACGGTAAACATAGTCTGCCGTGTGAACCAATCGCACATCCTCAATATCTGCGGGCAAAGGTTCAATAAGTTCTGGCTCTTGCAGTGTTCGTTCGGCGATCAGTCGGTCGCGAACAAGTTCGAATTTTCGAATGGGGAAAATATGGCCTTCGCCAATCTCGGCGTAATAGCGTGGTGTGTAAAAGACTCGCATGCGGCTGGCGAGGGGATAATAACAAAATGTCCGGCGAAGTTCAGAAAACTCTGATTAACTACCTTTCAGTTGAGTCGCCCAAAGGATCGGGTATCCAAACACAAGTGAGGATTTTCAAGCAATGCTGATTCTTGTGCAAAAAGATCTTGCTTGCCTGTTGCCTCACAAATAAATCTACTCCTATGGTTGTTGACGGTATTCCAAATCGAGCGATAAGATGCGGCTCGCAGCGATCAAAGTCAATGACGTAGATTTGGGCCAAGTCCAAATCGGAATGAATTTTGCGTCTGGATGTAGGCGTTCCAGCAAGGGTTTTTGTCACCTGCGACTCCTCGCAAAAGTCGCACAAAGAGATTTTCCATCGGGCACGGGCCGTTCACTTGGCAACCGTAGTTCTCGCGAGTCTCCTCGCAAAAGCCTCGCGTCAACCATTACAGATAACTTGATCTCAATTCTTTTTTGCTTGATTGAAAGATCGATTCTTCGTCGGTGGTGCTGACGAAGTAGTCAAACGCTAACTCAAATTGCGCAGCAGTTGCTGTGCGAAGCGTGGTTTTGGTGGCAAGGATTGAAGCAAACCAGGTAGTTGGCAACGCGCAATCACGCTATATGTGTGTCTAGTAGTTTTATCGATCTTGATGAGTGAATTTTTAACATGAGGAGGTCACGATTTCCATGATTCTTATTATAGCTTTGAGTGTTTGTTCCCTGTTTTCCGGGATGACTCATGTTCGCGGTGTGCCCGCCGTTAAAGCTGAACCTAGAGTCACTGATGAGTGCGAGGGCGACGCTTGCGGCCAGGTCACGGTTACCTGGGACGAGTCCAAAGAGCGATACAAGGTGCAGAACAACTCGAGTGATCAGTGGGTGCGCGTGGAAGCTGCGAATCTTGCGGCGACCGCCACGACCTGCGCTGCGCCTGGAAACGAAGCGTATCTATCTCTGAAGAGTATCGTGGGTGCGTACAAGGCGAAGTTTGATACCACCTGTGCTCCGGAATGACGAAGCATGCTCAGGTTGAGAGGCGGATCCGAACCGACGAACAGCTTGTTTTCGCATCCGAGTCTATTACCAAACCATAGCCATCTATTTAATAGCGTCGACTGGCCTATCAGGGCGGCGCGAAGCGGAGAAAGGGCGACATCAACATGCGAAAGCAAACATATTTGCGCAACATCGCACTGCTGGTTTTCACCGTCAGCGTGCTGTTTTCATCTGCAGTTGTAAAAGCGCAGAGTCCACCGACTGGCCCAGCCGGAGGCGATCTCTCAGGCACGTATCCCAACCCCGTATTGGGAGCTGACCGTGTGCGAAAAGCAGGGGACACAATGACCGGTGCATTGAACATAACTCTTCCCAATACCGGCGGGTTGGTTTATCCGTTTTCGTTGTCCTCGACGGGCACCTCCTCGCTCAGCGGTGTGGCCATGAAGTTCAATGTACCGTTGGGCATTAACACAAGCCTGCTGGGTGGTCAGATCACAAACGCCTGGGGCGCCAACGGTCAAACCTACATGAGCTTTAATGCCTACAATAATGGTGCCTTTGCGGAGATCGCTAGAATAGACGGACGGGGCCGTCTAGGAATCGGCACGACGGATCCCGCTACTCTTTTGCACATTAATAACGCCACAGCCGCCGGTGCGTTGCTCACGGCTGGTTACGGTGGTGGAATGATCTCGCTCCAGGATACCAACGGCCCTGCGAACTCGAAGCTCTACCAATGGCGTTCGGAAGGCGGCGTGTTTCGCATGTCCTTAATCAATGATGCGTGGAGTGGCTTTGTAAAGCAGAATATTTTAGTCGCAAATTCCGCTGGTAATATCGGTATCGGCACCGCGACGCCAAGCTATCAGTTCGACGTGGTAGGCGCCGCTCAGTGGGTGGCGAGGTTCAAGAAAACTGACGCCACTAACGGCGGCGTCATCATCGACTCGGCGGCGGGATACAACCCGAATGTTGCACTTGCTGTCAACGGCGTAACTAAGTGGTACATGAATAGTAACGTCAGTAACGGCGACGCTTTGCAGTTCTGGGAGTCCGCTGGTGTTAGTCCGCGCTTAACTGTCACCCAGGCAGGCAGCATCGGCATCGGCACAGGGACGCCGAACTCACTCTACAAGCTGGACGTACTGGGCGGCTCGATCAACTCATCGGGTGGGTTGTGCATTGCGGGCGATTGCAAGACTGCTTGGTCGCAGGTGGGCGGAAGCCAGTGGACCAACGGCACAGGTAGTATCAACTACGTCGGTGGCAATGTCGGTATTGCCACGTCCATCCCTACTGAGAAGTTGCACGTCACCGGCAACATCAAGGTTTCCGGGAACATCGAGGCGGACGGAGTCATCAAAGCGAGGTACCAGGACGTCGCTGAGTGGGTTGATTCCTCACAAGACTTAGCTACAGGCACTGTCGTCGTTCTCGACTCAACAAAGAACAATCACGTAATCGCATCAACCCAATCGTACGATAGTCGGATCGCTGGCGTCATTTCAGCGCGTCCAGGTTTGGCACTTGGTGAAGAAGGCGCCGGACGCGTGTTAGTTGCTACTACAGGCCGCGTGCGAGTGAAAGTCGATGCGACGAGTGGACCTATCCAAATCGGTGACCTGCTAGTCACGGGAGAAAAGCAAGGATTCGCGATGAAGTCGGTGCCAGTGGACATCGGTGGAGTGCGAATTCATCGGCCCGGCACATTGATCGGCAAGGCGCTTGAACCTCTCGCTAACGGGAGCGGCGAAATACTTGTGCTCCTGAGCCTTCAATAATCGAATTCAACAGTTCTTCTGCCTCCGGGAGAAAAGACGATGAGAGGTCTAAGCGGTCACTCACTGGCGCCGAAAGGTTTTCCAAACCTTCGAAAGTTATGCGCTCGCGCTTCCACGGTAAGGAATCGGAAGCGAATGATTTCTTTATTGTTGGTTTTACTCCTATTGATTGGAGTAACGCTTCCTATGCCTCGAGCTCACAGTGCTTACGCTCGACAAGCGAACGCCACGAGTGAGGGATTGAAACAGACCAAGTGGTTTCCTAGCTTCAATATCGGCAGCAGTTTTCTCTCCATTGCCGGTTGGCTAGCGGACAAGATAGGACGTAAATCTCCAGAGCATGTGGTGGCACCCCCAGTCACGGCTTACCTGAGCCCCTTGCCACCATTCCTCGATGCTCCGAGTAATCTGGTCGTCACCACAGCTTCAAGTTCGTCAATTGGCCTGAGCTGGACGGCACCAGCAGGCTCTGTCGATCACTATCAGGTTGAACGAAGCCTGCACGTCAACGGACCGTTTCTCTTACAGGGGACTTCGACTGGGAGTACGTACACAGACAACAACGTCAGCAATGGCAATGCGTATCTCTATCGAGTACGAGCGATCGGCAGCGGCGGCATCTTTTCCACGCCCAGCAACATGGCATTGGGTACGGCCGTCTCATTTGAGTTTAGTTCATTGCAGGGCCAGCTCATCAAAGCACAGCATATTTATGACATTCGTACCGCCGTGAACGCGGTGCGATCGGTTGCCAATCTGACAGCCGCGTCGTGGACTCTCGGGACACTCGGCGGTGTGCTTGTGCAAGCTAGCGTTGTTCAGGAGTTACGCAACAAGCTGGACGAGGCCTTGGTCGTTCTCAGTATCAACGCGGGTGCGTATCAGGATCCGACTTTAGCCATTGGAGCCAACGGCACACTTATAAAAGCTATCCACCTCGAGCAACTGCAGACAAGATCTACCGGCGGTAGCAGCAGTAGCTCGGGGCCAATAGATTCCGATTCGTCAACTGCAAGATTGGATCCTCTCAACGGAACAGGTGGTGGGGGTGAGAATCCACTCTCACGAAACTTTAATTGGAACCTGCCGCTGGTAAGTTTGCCGGGTCGAGCAGGTCTCGACCTCGGACTCAGTCTGTCTTACAACTCCCTGGTGTGGACGAAGAGCGGCAGCTCGACGATCTCTTTCGATGATGATCGCGGATTTCCTGGGCCCGGATTTCGGCTTGGTTTTCCAACAATTCAAACACCGTATTTCAACTCCGAAACCGGTAAGAACGCCTATCTCCTGATTGGTTCCGACGGTGGCCATACCGAGCTGCGACAGGTGGCAACAAACTCCGTTTTCTACGAGTCAGCGGACTCTTCTCATCTGCTTCTGGATGTAACCCAATTAACAGATCCTAACAATCCGAGAATGCTGCTACTGAGTAACGGAACACAGTTGACCTTTAAGTTCATGAGCCTGGCGTATGAGTGCACTGAGATAAAGGATCGGAATGGCAATTACCTTACAATCAACTACAACACATCTGGCGCGGCATCCGGCCGCATTTCGAATATCCATGACACACTCGATCGAACCGTTACGTTCAACTATGACTCCAACGGCTGGCTAACTTCCATCACGCAACAATGGAAGAGGCAGCCTCCCAATCAGGCGGAGGTGATTACGCACACCTGGGCGACGTTTGACTACATCAATCGAACGATCGACACAAATTTCAGCGATCCAAATTTTGGCGCGCTCACTGTGGTTGGTCCGGCTGACAACAGCACGATCAAGGTGCTGTCCAAAGTTACCCTGGATGATAATTCAACGACGCCCGCTCAGAACTCACATTTCGACTTCAGCTACACAAGTTGGGGCCAGGTTTGGAAGATCAGTAGCTTTGCAGCCGACAATCACCTGCTCAACTACCGCGCTTACAATCTTGCCTTGGACGGGAGCATGGCGTACCCGGATTGTCCCCGTTTTACCGAACGGCGCGACTGGGGCCAGTGGGCCAATGGCGATACGGATGGAACGCCCGCAACTAGTGAGGAAACTCTTACGTCATACATTATTCCGGTGAGCCACTCGTGGACGATGATGCCCGATAACACACAGCATTCAGGCCTGCGCTGCCAAATCACATCGCCAGACGGAACCTTTGAAAAGATCTATTTTGCCGACACCGTAGCAGGTATTGCGAAGGGTTGGCTTCGTGGTTTGCCGGAAGTTGTCGAGAGCTACGATGTCAACGGCACAGTCGCCCAACGACAGGTCTTCACGAGCTGGGAGCAGGACAACGAGACGATCTCCTACGAGTTGAATCCGCGCGTTAAGGAAACGAACATCTACGATCCGTCAGGCAATCGGAAGCTCACCAGCATTACTTATCAACAGTTCACGCCACCGAGTGGTTCCAGCTATAAACTGCCGCGGGACGTGTTCGAATACGCCGCTGATGCAGCGACTGTCTTGCGCAGCACGCGCACGGACTACGTGGACGGTGACGACGAAATCAAAACGCCCTATCTCAGTCGACGCATTCTTGGTCTGCCAAAAGAAAAGACTCTCTATGAAGGCGATGTGACCAACGGCGGCACGTTGCAGTCTCGAGTTGCATTCAATTACGACGGAACGGGTTCAATCCAGGGCACGGATGCACCCGTGCAGCACAGTGCAAGCTCTGTGAGTGGTCGTGGGAATCTTTCCAGCATTCAACGGTTCGAGGTCACCACCAATGGACAATCGACTGGACAATCGACCACCTCGAGTCTGCAGTACAACACGGCGGGTGCCGTTGTCTCATTAAAGGATCCGCTCCTTCATGAAGTGAAAATAAGCTACGCAGATGTTTTCACAAACGGAGAATTGCCTTCACCGGCAACCCTAGCTTATCCCACAAAGGTCACCGACCCCGACGGTTATTGGTCATCTTCAATTTACAATTTTGATTTTGGCGCAGTCACGAAGACGGAGACGCCTCCGCCAAACGTCACGGGCACACCAAACCCGCAGCCCCCTGGGCCACAGCGCACTTATACATTTGACGACCTGGGCCGGCTGGAACGCACTACGAGTCTGGTTAACAACGTTAACAACGCCTACACCCGTTTCGAGTATGGCTCCAACGGCATCCGCAGCGACACTTATGCAACGATTCAGGAAGGTCTTGGTGAGGCGCACTCATTTAAGATTACCGACGGCGTGGGCCGGGTAATTGCCAGTGCGTCAGACCACCCGGCGACACCTGGTACAGTTGCTCGTTTCGACGCGCAAAGAATCGAATACGACGTGATGGGTAGAGTGGTTAAAACTTCAAACCCTGCAGAGACCAGCGCAATCGGTGACAATCCCTCGCAATGGCAATTGGTGGAAGGTGATGCTGGCTCTAGCTGGATGTACACGCTGCAAACTTACGATTGGAAGGGTCGACCTCTCGTAACGACCAATCCCAGTCTGACCAGCAATCCGGCTGAAACAACCACGAAGGAAATCAGTTATGCTGGTTGTGGGTGTGCCGGTGGTGAAGTCGTGACCCTAACTGATGAAGGCACACTGGTGAATGGCACAAACAAAGCACGACAGCAAAAGATTTACGCAGACGTGCTGGGTCGTACCGTCAAAACCGAGATATGGGACTTCGAGGGTACCGGACCAGGGGGCAATGGTCGTGCGCTCTACTCAACGAAAGTGACGACCTACAACGCCCGCGATCAAGTTGAGCAGATCAGACGGTTCGATGGGCCGGAGGGTAGCTCAACCTTCCAGGACACGACAATGACTTATGACGGCTATGGCCGTTTGGCGACCAGACATCTGCCAGAGCAGCAGGATGATCCAAACAATCCGAACGATTTCGATCACACAACCTGGACGTATAACCCTGATGACACTATGGCTACGGTGAAGGACGCACGTGGCGCAGTTACGACTTACGGGTATAACGCTCGCCACCTGGTAACCAGTGCAGACAGCGTGTTGAGCGGTTCGCCCACTATTAATGTGACTTACGGTTACGACAGTGCGGGCAACAGAAAGACGATGTCACATCTTGTTGGTGGAATCGCCCATGACGACTCAAGTTATAGTTACGATGAATTATCGCGATTGACATCTGAGACCATTCATATAAACGCCCTGCAAAGCTATAGCCCGAACTATGGCTATTACACCATTGGTTACGGATACACTCTATCAAACCAACTGGCAAGTGTTGTTGATCCATTCAACTCGCCTACAGACATCAGCTACGATGAAATTGGTAGAACTAAGACTGTGACTGGTACTTGGAATGGAACGAATTACACATACGCTGACAACGTCTCTTATCGTGCCTGGGGGGCGGTGAAAAGCGTCTCATCCGGACCCACAATCAGTTACAACAGTAGGATGCTGCCCACACATTACGGCTCATACGATTACACATATTATGACGATGGGAGACTGCAAGAGTTTCGCGATCTGAATGATCAGATTGGTGACCCACACTATGTGCAATTCCACTACATGTCCCGGAGGTACTCATATGACCAGAAGGGCCGTGTGTCGTCAGTGGGCCAATTGCAAAACTACTCGATACTGCCTCCCTTCAGTGGCAGTTATGGTTATGACGCTTTCGACAATCTGACCAGCAGGAGCGGACAGTATGCGTTAAATAGCACGCAATCAGACAGCGCGAGCTACACGAACAATCGCCGCGCCGGCTGGACTTACAATGCCGAAGGGCAGGTTACAAACAGCACCGACAATTCAGATAGTGGTGGTAGCAGCACCCGCGCCTGGACCTATGATGCTGCCGGGACACTCATTTTTACGTCTGAAGTCAGGAATGGGCAGACAACAACGACCGCTCTCGGTTTCGATGGTGATGGCCAATTAATAAGCGAAATTTTCAACGGCTCGACTTCCGATTACCTGATTCGATCGTCCGTACTCGGTAGGGTGCTAACGAAGCTCAAATCCAACGGCGGAAAGGATATTACCTATGTACCAGTGCCAGCAGCCATTGGTCTGGTGGCTCCGATGCAGATGCAGGATCAACCCTACTCCTCACCGGCATCATACTTGACCTCGGTGTCTCGCGACCCGTTGGGCATTCAGGAAAACGGCTCAGGCTATGATCCATTTGGCGCCTTAGTCGCTAACGTTCAACCTCCTGTGAGTGGTGGACCTCCAGGGTATACGCCCGTCTACGGACCTCCATATGGCTGGGGTTCGAATTCGTTGACCAATGCGAATAACTTCTCAGGTGGTTGCAGGCTGGATGGACGACCGGCAGATTGCAATACAGTACGTCAAGCGATTGAAAATGGCGCGGCGGGTCAATGCCCTAACAATGATTGCGGACCCCGAATGGTGCATGACTCGCAAGGTAACCCTCATTTAGCTCCTCTAGATTGGAACCCTCAGACAGGGAAATTGGATTATTGGTATCAAGCAACACAAATAGGAGGTGTGAAATCAAGGGTTAACGGTGAAGACTGGGGTCCAGAGACTAGGACCACCTATCGTGATTGGGCTAAGGTCTCCTTCTTCGGGATGGGTGGTTTTTTCCTTGGAATCGCTGATCCGCAGAACTCCACTTCACCGCGCACTCTTATGCCCGCAATCGATCATAAAGAGCTACGTGATGACTTCTCTAACTTCCTGAGCAATATGTCACAGGATTGCAAGGATGCTTTGAAAGGCTTTATGAAGGATTTGAAAGCTCTGGCGTACGGTGCATCTCTGTATGATGTGAACAAGATTGGTAATGCTCCGGCATCAGCATATCTGGGGGCCAGAAGGAGTGGCACTTTGGGGCAATTCTTTGATGGCTATGGGCATCATGCTTTTGCGGCTACTGACGTACCACGCTCCGGACTCTATTTTAGGAGTACAAGCACATTCTCAGGCGAGGCAGGCATGTACCTCTTGTTGCATGAGATGACGCACTTAGCGTATCCATCTGGCGGGGTGAATCACGATCTAGATGAGACTCTGGCTCAAAGGCTAGGGCTAACAAGAAGAACCGGTGAAAGTTGGTCAACTGCCGTCAGCAGATTCTTTAACAGTAAATGCACCAAGAAAGGACCGTGACAATGCAGAGCGTATTATATGCAGCCGTGGGCGTTGCTCTTCTTCTCACGCCCCATTATATGGAGATTGGGATCAACCATACGTCGCAGAAACAAAATCCTTTTAACCAGTCCCGGTCGCCGTTTCGCTACGTTATTGTCAGAAACGATGTTCGCGACATCGCTGGCGATCCAAAAGACGCTCATCGCTTCATTGAGATTCTCTTAGATGAGAAATCTTTTTCCGAACAGACCCTGAAAGAGTTATTCAAGTTAGTGTCGGTTAGATTTCCAAAGCCGAATCGGTTGGATGTGTGGGTATACACCAGTTTGGAACAAGTGAAAACACCTGAAGAAAGTGAAATAGGCAACCTGTCTGAATCTAATGACCTCCCGGCCCTTGACAAACACGGCAAAGCACTCTTAGTTCGATCGGAAGGTGACGAGTGGCTGCGCTATAGTACCAACCCGCCGAATACGGACATGAAGACTGTCATTCTCAAGGGTAGGGGTCCCTAATGAATCTCGCGTAGATTCCAGAACCGCAGAAGACGGCTCTCAGCGGTGATGACTTAAAGATAGTTAAGGCTGCTCTGAATGAAGCGCTGAACCTCACCGACCCTAAGAAACATAAGGATTGCGATCAAGCACTAAAAACTTATGGCATTGATAGTCTGAATGCTCTGGTCACTGGACTAAGTGCTGATGGACCAAACGCGAATATCTTTGACGGCCGAGGCACGTCTTATGGGAGGGCGAATAAGGATAAGGTGCCGGCATGGGTGGATGGTACCGGTACGACGCAGGCGGCAACTTTTGTGAGCGATTTGTTCTTCAATTTTGCCCCTACTCAGAATCCAGGAATAGCACGCGCTATAGCCTTAATTCACGAAGCTGTACATCAGGTGGGAGGAAGGAAGGACAACGAGTTTGGTACAAGCAAGAAACAATCGGAGAACAGCAACGCGTTGACGAACAAAATAGTCGAGAAATGCTTTCCGGTTCTAAAGGGTAAGATTGGAGGTATAGGCTGATGGCTACTGGGACCCCGCTGAAACTGAAATCACTGCTACTCAGGTGCTTGTTTCTGGCAGCCCTTATCTTAATTGCGGCGCTGCAAACCATCGGTCAAGGGAATCCACTATGGCACCTTGCGAAACGGTTTCGCTCCAACCCGCCAAATCGGCAATCTCCGATCCTCGAGTCTTTGTTCTTCAGCGATCAACAAAGAGGTTGGGCCGCCGGTAACAATGGGTTCGTTGCGCACACAAGAGACGGTGGACAGACTTGGCAGTCTAAGACGCTTCGCCCTGCGGCTGACTTAAACGCCATTTTCTTCTACAACAATCTGGAAGGATGGCTCGTGGGAAGTGATGTGCGACAAGACGGTAGGCGCTTCGGGATCGTAATACACACAGACGATGGAGGTGACACGTGGGCTGTGCAATTGAGGGTTAGGAGTTTTGAGTTAAGCGGGTTGAACGATATTGTGTTTATGGACGCCGAGCATGGTTGTGCTGTCGGTGTAGTACAGCACGAAGGGACAGTTCAAGGAGCAATCTATATCACCAAAGATGCGGGTAAAAACTGGAGTTTACAGCACCTTGCCGGGGACCGATCGGGCTCGTTGACCAAGGTCAAATTCGTAGACACTAGAGTTGGTTGGGCAGTTGGGGAGGGCGTAATACTACATACGATCGATGGCGGTGAACATTGGACTGAGCAACGCCATGAGAAGGGCGACTATCTCTTTGATATTGAGTCTGTCAGCGCTGTTAATCTCTGGATTGTCGGTGGCAACGGTTTGCTCTTGCATACGACGGACGGCGGGAAATCATGGAAACTGAGTAAGCTCCCACCCGATTTTGAAAAAGCGTGGTTTTCACAGATCTTATTTTTAGATGATCACCGCGGCTGGCTTTTCGGCAACAATGGGACAATCCTTGCAACTACCAATGGTGGCGAAAGTTGGCAATTGGAGAGTAAAAGTAAGAGTGGTTACTTGCGTGCAAGCACCTCGACTTCAAGAGCACTATTTACCGCCGGAAACGATGGCGTGATCCTTAGACGAATCAGATAGGGGTCCCGCAGAACCCTCCGAACAAAAGAGATCCCCTTGAAGTGAAGAAGCAGTTCTATGATTTACATGGCGCAGCCCTCAACGCCTGCATTAACAAAGTCTTTAAAGGGGACGCAGCTAAAGTGCCCACTCAGACCATCCTTAATGCCCCTGCTCTGAACGTCCATCGCACCCGAAGACAACTGGGAAGACTAGCAGGTGGAGGCCGGCCCATAGGATACAGCGGTGAGGGCGGGCCCACAGACACGATTTATGTCGCCAGAGACGTTTTCAACGGGAATACGCCTAACACCATGAATACTATCTTTGGCACGTATGCTCATGAGTTAGCGATTATTTTGGATATAAAGCTGAACCCGAGTCCACCGCCCGGTACTTTGGGAAGGACGTATGGGAATCCAAACGACCCTGAAGACACAGATACTGGAGCTGCTGTTGAAAAGTGCTTGTTCGGCTCCCTGCAATGGCCTTAACATGTCGTAGCAATGTTAGTAAGCATTACTTCCATAATTTCGCTGTTTGCTGGTGCACTCACACTAGCTAGCTTTGTGAATCAAACAGAGGTCAGAGACCTCCGTTCTTACGAGAAAGCTGGCCCATTCAGCATCGCGCTCAATCTTGACGCCCAATCAAGAATCAAGCTAGAGGCGGAAGTCAGAGAGTTTGTGTGGGAACATTGGCGTGAGCGTCGATTGGGTTATGTGACGTTTACGAAGTTCAGCAAAGAAGGAGAACCAAGTACGTCTCACCTCTTTGTGGAACCTGATGAGGAAGGCGTTTGGCGTGTGGCGGTTAAAATAGACAGAATGGTTGTCGAGAGGCATGGATCGAAGCGGCGGCACCGCTCGTCAACTGAATATATTGCTTATGCTCTGGAAAGGATCGAGGTACCTACAAGTGGTCTTGATGAACCTATCCTGTTACCTGAGATAGCTTTAAAGAAACCGGACTTGTATCGATTGGTATTGAAGGACAAAGACGGAAAAGCACTAAGCAGATTATGACGGCTTGTCAATCGCTTCATCATCGCCGACTTTGCGCATACTGACGGACGAGGGCGGAGACGACTTCGACGATCTTTTCTTGTTGTCGGCGGGGGAGCTTCGAGACCTCTTCAAAAACCTTGTGCACCTTGCCAGTTGGTCCAGTTTTGCGGGCGCGTTTGATCGGCACATCTTCACCCAATAACTCTGCCACTGAGACACCCAGGACCCGCGCGGCCTGACGGACAAACTCGACTGACGGATTGTTGGCCCGCCGTTCGTAGTAATCAATCATCTTCAACGTGGTATCCAGTCGAGCCGCCAGTTCGGTTTGCGACCAGCCTTTGGCGATGCGCGCGGCGGCCAGCCGTTTGCCGAATGCGGGAGCGTCTTTGGTTTGCGGTCTTCCGGTGCCAATCATGAAGCCGGAAGTATAGGGGTGGGTTCGGAAGTTCATTTGCGCTTGACCTAGCTTTCTAAGATATCTTAGTATCTGGCGAAACGGTTAGAATCTCAAGCTGAGACTTGACAGCTTTTTCCAAAACAACACCAGACGAGAAAACTGATGGCGCGGATACCGGAGGCGGAGATAGAGCGGCTGAAGCGGGAGATCGCTCTGGAGCGATTGGTGGAGGCGCGCGGCGTGGCGTTGAAGCGCAAGGGCGCGGACCTGGTAGGGCGGTGTCCGTTCGGGACGCACCAGGATAGTGAGCCGAGCTTTGTGGTGACGCCTCAGAAGAACCTCTGGCATTGCTTTGGCTGTCAACAGGGTGGCTCTGTGATCGATTGGGTGATGAAGACTGAAGGCGTGAGCTTTCGTCATGCGGTGGAGTTGTTGCGTGAGGACAATGCCTCGCCAGCAACGGCCGCGGGAATGCTGCCGGCAGGACCTCATTCAGGTGTGACACGCGCAGGGTTGGGAGTGAAGCGGTCGCGGGTGCAGAAGCTGGAGACGCTGCTGGACCAGGAAGCTGATGATCGCGAGCTGCTGCTGCAGGTGGTCAGCTACTACCACGAGACGCTAAAAGAGAGTCCGGAGGCGCTGCGGTATCTGGAGCGGCGCGGACTGCGAGACGAAGCAGCGATTGAGCGCTTTCGTCTTGGTTATGCGAACCGGACGCTCGGGTACCGGTTGCCGTCGAAGCTAAATGCGACTGGTAGAGAACTACGTGGTCGACTGCAGCAGTTGGGCCTGTATCGAGAGAGTGGGCATGAGCACTTCACTGGCTCACTGGTCATTCCGGTGTTTGATGAACACGGGGCAGTTACGGAAGTCTATGGCCGAAAGATCCTCAACAACTTGAGAGTGGGCACGCCGCTGCATCTGTACTTGAGTGGTCCACATCGCGGCGTGTGGAATCTCGAAGCGCTACAGGTAACGAAAGAGATCATCCTGTGCGAAGCGTTGATCGATGCCTTGACTTTCTGGTGCGCGGGTTATCGGAATGTGACGGCAAGCTATGGCATTGAAGGGTTCACGGAAGATCACCTGGCGGCATTCAAACGCTACGGCACGGAAAGAGTGTTGTTTGCTTACGATCGCGATGACGCGGGACAGAAAGCCGCGCAGACTTTGGCTGAGAAGTTGATTGGCCAAGGAATCGAGTGCTTTCGCCTTCACTTTCCGAAAGGGATGGACGCAAACGAGTATGCGTTGGCGGTGAAGCCGGCGGAGAAATCTCTGGGCGTGCTCATTCGCAGTGCGACGTGGCTGGGCGGCAAGAGCAAGGACGAAGGCGGCAGGATGAAAGCTGAAACTCCGCCTGAGCTAATCGGCAATGGTGTTGTGTCCTCAGCCCCGGAAGCGGCTTCGGTCAAGGAATCGGAGTCGCTTTTTTCTTTAGCTGCTTCCACTACGACGACGGCGGCGGCTAAAGATAAAACCAAGGATGGGCCAGGTAATGAGCTTCCTTACTTAGCTGCTGAAGTTGCTGAGTTGCCTCTCGCCTCACCTTTGCCGCCCGCACCGACAGTCGATCCGCCCTTACAAATCAATGGCGATGAGATCGTGATGACCTGTGGCGACCGGCGTTATCGGGTGCGCGGGCTAGCGAAGAATCTGAGCTTCGATGCGTTGAAAGTCAACGTGATGGCCTCGCGTGAAAACGGCTTTCATGTGGACACGATCGAAATGTACGCCGCAAGACAGCGACAGTTGTTCATCAAGCAGGCAGCCGAAGAGATGAACGTTAAAGAGGACGTGGTCAAGCGGGACTTCGGCAGGCTGTTGTTGAAGCTGGAAGAGTTGCAGGACGAGGCGGTGAGAAAGAGTCTCGAGCCGAAAGATGAGACCGTTACGCTCAGCGATGAAGAACAACAGGCCGCACTCGAACTGCTGCGCGATCCCAAGTTGTTGGAGCGAATCCTCACGGACTATGAGCGCTGCGGTGTCGTCGGCGAAGAGACCAACAAGCTGGTCTGCTATCTGGCTGCGGTCTCAAGAAAACTGGACGAGCCGCTGGCCATCATCATTCAGAGTTCATCGGCAGCCGGCAAGTCGTGGTTGATGAATGCAGTGTTGCAGATGATGCCGGAAGAAGAGCAGGTGAAGTACTCGGCTATGACCGGGCAGAGCTTGTTCTACATGAGCGAGACGAATCTGCGGCACAAGATCCTGGCCATCGTCGAAGAAGAAGGCGCAGAACGTGCTTCGTATGCTTTGAAGCTGTTGCAGAGCGAAGGAGAGTTGACCATTGCTTCAACCGGCAAAGACCCGACAAGCGGAAGACTTGTAACTCACGAGTATCGGGTTGAAGGTCCGGTAATGATCCTGTTGACCACAACGGCCGTGGAAGTTGACGAAGAGCTTTTGAATCGCTGCATTGTGCTGACAGTTGACGAAGATCGCGAACAGACGCGGGCCATTCACCGGCTGCAACGTGAGCGGCAAACACTCGAAGGCTTATTAGCGAAACGCGACCGCGACCACCTCCTGGCCGTGCATCGCAATGCGCAAAGATTGCTGCGGCCAGTGCACGTTACTAATCCGTTTGCGCGGGAGCTTACTTTTCTCGATGACCAAACCCGGACCCGCAGAGATCATCTGAAGTACCTCACGCTGATCAGAAGCATCGCTTTGCTGCATCAGTACCAGCGTTCCACCAAGAGCATTAGTCATCACGGCCAGGCGGTGCAGTACATCGAAGCCACGATCGAGGACATCGCGGCAGCGAATGCACTGGCGCATGAAGCGCTGGGCCGTTCGCTCGATGAGCTGGCGCCACAAACCAGACGACTGTTGCTGCTCATTGATGAAATGGTCACTGAGGCTTGTGAGCGACTGGCGCTTGAACGCTCCGACTATCGCTTCAGTCGGCGTCACGTCAGAGAGTTCACGGGTTGGGGCAACACCCAACTAAAACTTCATCTGCATCGATTGGAAGAGCTGGAGTATCTGCTCTTGCATCGTGGTGGTCGGGGTCAGAGCTTTGTCTACGAACTGCTTTACGATGGCAACGGCAAGGATGGTAAGCCTTTCCTTTGCGGTTTGCTTGAGGTTGAAAAACTTCGCCAGCCACAAAGCTACGACACCAACCGGTCGGGGCTTAACACTGAGTGGTCGGGGTCAAGTCGGGCCAAAGTCGGTGAGGTGTCGGGGGGTGGTCGGAGTGAGGCAACTGTTGTTGCTAAAAGTGTAAACCTCGAAAACGAAGCTGCGTCATTGAAAACAGCACTTCTGGGGAGCAGAGAAACCGCGCCGTCGTACGTACCTCACCATCATAAATCAACAGGAGTCCGCTGATGGCGCGCCGCGGACAGAAGACCGTCAAGCCGGTGCTGGGCGACCCAACAGACCCGCGCGGCATGGCCCGACTTTCGTCAGCGCATCTGGAATGGATGCGGGTGCAGAACTACTCGGAGCAGACCGTCACGGGACGCGAGAAGCATCTGCGGCGCTTCACTCTCTGGTGTGAAGACCGTGGTATCACTCGACCCACGGATGTCACCAAACCGATACTCGAACGCTACGCCCGCTGGCTCTATCACCATCGCAAAGAAGACGGCCGGCCGCTCTCTTTCGGTTCGCAGTACGGGCAGCTAATGGGCGTGCGCATGTTCTTCCGCTGGCTGGCGCGACAGAATCACATCCTCTCAAATCCTGCTTCAGAACTTGAGCTGCCGCGGCGTGAAAAGCGTCTTCCAAAGCACGTGCTGACCATCAGCGAAGCCGAAGCCGTGATCAATCAATCCAACCCAAACGAACCGCTCGGTCTGCGTGACCGCGCCATCCTCGAGACCTTCTACTCGACCGGCATGAGGCGTATGGAGTTGGTCAACCTGAAGCTCTTCGACATTGACTTTGATCGTGGCACGGTGCTCATTCATGGCAAGGGCAAGAAGGACCGCATGATCCCGATCGGCGACCGCGCTCTGGCCTGGATCGAGAAGTATCTCAACGACGTAAGACCCTCGATTGTAGTTGAACCGGATGAGGGTTGGCTGTTCTTGACCAGGGAAGGCACGCAGCTAATTGCCGATCATCTTTCGAGCCTGGTCAAGGGTTATGTCGAAGCCGCGAACCTCGGCAAGACCGGCGCCTGCCACCTGTTTCGTCACACCATGGCCACCTTAATGCTGGAAGGCGGCGCCGACGTTCGTTACATCCAACAGATGCTTGGTCACTCCCGTTTGGAGACCACCGAAGTCTACACTCACGTCTCGATCAGAACTCTCAAAGCCGTGCACTCCGCCACCCATCCCGCCCACTTACAACGCGCCTCACCAGAACCAAAACTGCTCCCACCAGCGCAGGATGAAAGCCGCATCGAGGTTGCACAATCAATCACCAACTCACCGCCAGAACTCGATCACGCCAGGGAAGAACTACTTCTCTCTTTAGCTGCTGAAGCTGCTGAGGAAGAGACCTCACTAGCCGCATCTCACAACGGAATGGTCACTCGAAAATCAGCGTGAAGGGTCAAATCAAAGAGTGTGGAAGCGTAACGAGGCGCTGCGCACCTGAAGTTGATCAGACACGTCACCCCTAAAGAAAAACGCGTCCTGCTTACGCAGCTAGCGCGGCGCTAGCAGAGCTAACTGGTATGGACCAAGGAGATGCTCACTTCCCGCTAGCAGTGCTAGCATCCTGCTAGCTGGGCTAACCTGAATCGATGCTAAAAGTGCCGACCAAAATCGGGTTGCTTCTCCACCAACGAGCAGCAGCTAAGAGTAAAACCGCAGCAGCTAAAGAGGTAAAGGTGGCTCTGGTCACGGTCGCAGAGTAGCTGCTAAAGTTGCCTCTAATGCACCCTCAGCAGCTAAAGAAAAAACAGCAACCGCCCATCTCTTCGCGCATTCCTGATCGCATGTCATCACCCTCGCACAGTTATCTCAAAACACGCATCAGGGGTTCGCGACTTGTAAACGCAGCCCGCATCCTGGTCCTCGTCGAGCTAACCCAAAGACTCCATCAGGCTTACGCGCAGGCTTACGACAAACAAGCGGCAGACCGGTTGCTTCCGCAGAATCCTGCACCGTTTATAGGCTAAGCAACCTCGTGTTGACAAAGACGTGTTTCGTTGCGCCTAGATAGTACCTCGTGCTCACCATTTCGTTGACAGTCTCGCACACCTCAAGCTATCTTGTTATCCCGTGAATCA
>DASYRR010000074.1:0-7031 GCA_036004125.1 Pyrinomonadaceae bacterium
TCTCCATCTTCACTTCCTCGGTTGGTCGATCACTGCGATCAGTCTGCGTCGTGGCAATCGCATTCACCACATCCTGACCATCAGTAACTCGCCCAAAGATCGTGTAGCTTGGTGGCAATGAGTAGTCAACATGCATGATGAAAAACTGCGAGCCATTGGTGTTTGGACCTGCGTTGGCCATCGCCATTGTTCCAGCTTTGTAGCCGGTCTGGTACACGGCTGATCTCGGGTCGATCTCATCGTTGAATCGACCGCCCCAGGCGGATTCACCACCGCGTCCCGTGCCGGTCGGATCCCCACCCTGAATCATGAATCCTCTAATTACACGGTGAAAGATGATGCCGTCGTAATAGCCACGCTGCGCCAGAGTGATGAAGTTCTCAGTCGTTTTCGGTGCGTCTGTTTCCAGAAGTTCGACTCGTATCGTTCCCTTGGTTGTTTGAATTACTGCGGTTCGATTTGCCATCGTGTCTCCTCGTGTGAAATATCGTCCTTACAAGAATATATCCACAGATTACGCCGATGACGCACATTCAAAAGCACAAATAGTAAGCCACAACTGTTCGTAAATTTGAATCTGCGTAATCTGTGGATGTTCAGTCGTTGCCAAAAACAAACTGTTCAATTGCCAGTGCGACACCGTCGTCTTCGTTCGATGCCGTGGGATACAGACCGGCGATCTCGCGCAGTGAAAGTGGCGCGTTAGCCATCACAACACCGGTGCCGGCCAAAAGCAACATCTCGAGATCGTTATAGTTGTCGCCGATCGCCATGATTTCGTTTGGCGCGATTGACAATTCCGCCGCCGCCGCGGCAACGCCGGCTCCCTTCGAAGCCGCTGGATTCACCACATCAAGCAAACTGAAATCCTGTTCCGCATACCTGGTGGAGAGAATCTTGACTCGATCGCCCAACTCCGAATGAAGCAGCTCACCAAGGCGATCCATCTGCGCACGAGTACCTGAAAACGCCAGGTGAACTGGTTCGTGATCCATGTAAGCTTCAAGCGATTCAACCTGTATAACGGCATTGCGTCCATCTTCGTCCCCGTGAATGTGGCGCGCCCAGGCAACGTACTTATGAACCGCTGCATTGTCTCCACTAAGATGATCGAAGACAAGCATACCGAGACCTTCGTGATCGTCGCTTAAGAGTGCATCGGCGCCGGCTTCGCGTCCAACTCTTAATGCTTCTTTGGCGGCGGCAAGTGATAGAGGAAGAACGGCGACGGTCTTGAGTGTTCGAGCATGTTTAGTCAGCGCGCCGTTGTGTGCGATCAGTGGAACATCTAAGCCTAAGTCCAACGCAATTGGTCGCGCGTCACGAAACCGGCGGCCGGTAACAACGGCAACTCGAACACCATTCTCACGAGCGTTATCAATTGCGAGACGATTGCGCTCCGAGATTTGGCCACGACGATTGAGGAGCGTACCGTCCAGGTCGAGCGCAAGAAGACGTATCGTCATAAAAAGCCTTTGGCCTTTGGAGTTTGATCTCCGATATGCTTTAGCTTGTCGTCGACGTTCCCCAAAGGTCTTTTCTGGGTCATCACACGACAAGCTAAAGCATATCGGAGATCAAACTCCAAAGGCCCAAGACAAGTTAAATGAATACCCTACAAAACGCAAAATTGATTAACCGGGAGCCATTTTGTCACCGCGATTTGATTTCAAATAGACACTGCTGCGTGGTATTATGCCGCCCCCAATCTGAAACAATTTAACGTGCAGCCAACTTTGTAACGGAGGTGTCGGATGAGGAGACTAGGTCTATTTCTAGCCGCGGCCGCGGTAGTGTCGGTCTCAACGGTTATTTACGCGCAAGGCTTCAAGAAGATTAGCGAATTCCTTGTTGGGTATAACGAAGTCCCATCGGTCTCGACCACGGGGCACGGTGAGTTCAACGCGAGGGTTAGCAACGACGGCTCGCAAATCGACTGGGAACTCAGTTACGCTGACCTTGAAGGCGCCGTCCAACAGGCTCACATCCACCTAGGCAATAAAGGTGTCAATGGGGGCATAACTGTCTTCCTTTGCACGAACCTCGGGAATGGTCCTGCCGGAACACAGCCGTGTCCCGCACCACCCGCGACGATCTCAGGCACCATAGTAGCTGCCGACGTAAGTCCAAATATCCCCGCTACTCAGGCCGCGAGAAATCAGGGACTGAATACCGGAGAAATCGATGAGCTAATCGCGGCGATACGAGCTGGGGCTACTTACGTCAATATCCACAGCACCACATGGGCGGGTGGCGAAGTTCGCAGCCAGATCGATGGCAACAGCGGTCACCAGCACTGAACTTGTCGATTATCAAGATCCTCAGCTGATTCACTTGCGCGACAGTCAAGTGAGGCCAGTCCAAGTGCAAGAGGTTTGCTGCACCTAGAGCAAACCTCTTTCTGTCGCTGAATGTCGTTTTAGGTAGCAACCTCGCCGCACACACCGGGATCCCACTACATTCGACTCACCTGTCTGTAGCATACTGTAGGCGCTTTCCTACCAGAATAAGGATGTCTTGAATATGAACGTGACACATCTTGAGTGTGCCCTCTGTGGTTTACGCCACGAGGCACAACGGTTGCACAACCTTTGTCGTGAATGCGGTAAACCGTTATTGGTTCGCTACGATCTGGAACGAGCCAAACAATCTTTGACAAAGGAATCACTCTTACGACGGCGCTCCAACCTGTGGCGATACCGTGAAGTCCTTCCGGTCGAGGACGATGCCAATATCGTTTCGTTCGGTGAAGGCTGGACACCGCTGTTACACGCCTCGCGTTTAGGCAACATCGTAGGACTCCCGGAGCTCTACATAAAGGACGAGGGCCAGAATCCCACGCAGAGTTTCAAAGCGCGCGGCATGGCGGCTGCCGTATCCATGGCGAAGGAACTCGGCGCAACCAAACTCGCGGTGCCCTCGGCGGGAAACGCCGCTGGAGCGTTGGCAGCATATGCGGCTCGAGCAGGCCTTGAAAGTTTCATCTTTATGCCGCGC
Source organism: Pyrinomonadaceae bacterium (assembly GCA_036004125.1). Classification (GTDB taxonomy): domain Bacteria; phylum Acidobacteriota; class Blastocatellia; order Pyrinomonadales; family Pyrinomonadaceae; genus PSRF01. The sequence goes on from DASYRR010000074.1 coordinate 2,998, forward strand.
GACACTCCACGGGCAAACGTAGTTGAGTGTGAACAAACTGGTGCTCACGTCACATTGATGGATGGTTTGATCACCGACTGCGGCGCCGAAGTGGGGAGACGAAAAGAAACTGAAGGCTGGTTCGACGTCTCCACATTAAAGGAGCCATATCGCGTTGAAGGGAAGAAGACACTTGGATACGAAGTCGCGGAACAACTCAATTGGGAATTGCCCGATGTAATCATCTATCCGACGGGCGGGGGCACAGGATTGATCGGAATGTGGAAAGCCTTCGACGAGATGGAGCAGCTGGGTTGGATTGGATCGAAGCGTCCAAGAATGGTAACAGTGCAAGCTGCGGGCTGCGCGCCAATTGTACGAGCGTTTGCAGACGGAAAACGTTTCGCGGATGAGTTTCCAAACGCGGCCACAACCGCATCGGGTTTGAGAGTGCCAAAAGCGATCGGCGATTTTTTGATCCTTGATGCATTGCGAGATTCGGGTGGAACCGCGGTCGCTGTTACCGACGAGGAACTCATCGCGGCCACGCGAGAGATTGGCGCGACGGAGGGAGTTTTTTGTGCACCTGAAGGAGCTGCTTGTTTGCCCGCACTTAGAAAATTGATTGAGGCTGAACAGGTTAGACAATCGGATCGCGTTGTTTTGTTCAATACAGGATCCGGAGTGAAGTATATGGAGTCGTTTTCGTAGTTCGAGACTTTGCAGAAACGGTGCGTATCACCTGGCTGAAGCCCGGTGAGAATGAGAGGGGAAATGTTTGTGTCGAAAAAAATAGTGTGGCTGATCCTGACGGCTTTTTTATTGAACGCCGCCTGCGCTTCACTGGCATTCGGCCAGCAAACTGCTCTGGCGAGTGAAAAGGATCTAGAGCATGCTGAGAAGATTCGGCAGACGATCCACAAGACCGGTGCTGGTCTCGAAAAACAGATTACCCTTAAGTTGAAAGACAACACAGAGGTAATTGGATTCATCAGTGAAGTAGCGGACGATCATTTCATCGTCAAAACTTTGAATTCAGTGCCAGCGAGTTTGAGGTACGATCAGGTTGATAAGGTGAAGGTTCAAAACGTATCAAAGAATAGAAGAGACTTCACCACTTCTGGGAGTGTCTTCAAAAAGGTATCGGCTGGGATAGCGATCGGTTTTGGCGTCGCGCTTATTGCCTGTATAGCAAGCAGGAGATGCACTGACTAACGAGTGTTTGCTCTCCGGTGGTTCTCAAGTTTGGAGGAAGTACAGTGGAACGATTCTTAGGGTTAATCCTGGTGCTGGTCACGACCACGCTCGGCGTGAATGCTCAACAATCAGTCTCGCCATGGCTGACTGAATCTGAGCGGGCGCGCTTCGAGAGTTTGCGTAGGAGTGGCTTCGAAGCACTCTACAACATTGATTACGACAAGGCGTTACGAGATTTCAAGGAAATCGCGCAGCTCTATCCAAATCATCCTGGAGGTCCACAGCTTCTAGCCGCACGCCTCTGGATCAAGACGCTGTACGAATCTCGTCGCTTGCAATCGTCGCTTTATAGTTCTGAGTCGTTCTATACAAATGGTGACGACAAAGTAGACCCTAAAATCGTCGACGAGTTTCGTGCGCTTACGCGAGAAGCAAAGCGTTTGGCGGAGGCGAAGCTGAAGCAAGATCCAAAGAACATTGAAGCGCTCGATTTCCTGGCAAACACAGAGGGTCTTAAAGCGGCGTTTGAGGAAGCGGTTGAGCGTCGACACTTTGCCGCACTCCGCGATGGAAATGATGCGGTCGATCGTCATCGCGAGGTACTCAAACTGGATCCAAAATACATCGATGCGCAGGTAACCATAGGACTCTACGAATACACGGTTGGCTCTCTGCCGTTGCCAGTTAAACTCCTCGCCGGGCTGACAGGTTTTCGCGGGTCGAAGAAAAAGGGCCTGGCGATGTTGGAACAAGTCGCGAAGGAAGGAAAGTGGAGACAGGACGACGCTAAAACCGTGCTTGTGCTGCTTTACACTCGTGAAAAACGGTTCGCTGACATCTTACCCATCACAAGGGAACTCAGCGCAAAATATCCACGCAATTACCTCTTCAGACTTGAGACTGCCGATGCCCTCGTCGCGATAGCTGCCGTCAAGCGGAAGAACAAAGATATTGACGGCGCATTGCAGGCTGAGAAGGAGGCCTTTGCGACATTTGATGAACTACTCCGTGATCGAAACGTCCGCGATGCCGCCGGACGTGCGCTTGATTTGATCCATTTCAAATACGGCGAAGTCTTGCTGACCGCCGGACAAAATGATCGGGCCGCCAGGGAGTTCTTAACCACCACGAAATTGGATCACGCCGAGGCGGGATTGGTAACCATGGCGCATCTGTATGCTGCCCGCGCTTTCGACGTTTCTGGTAAACGAGAAGAGGCAGTGGCTGAGTACAAAGAGGTGTTATCGCGGCCCAATGTTTACGATGCTCACGACGAAGCCAGGAAGGGTTTGAAACAAGCCTACAAAGCTGAGCAGTTCACGCAAAGAGAAGTCGAACAATAAACTGAAAATGTCCGATATGCTTTAGCTTGTCGCCGTGTATCCTGAGGCCGCAAGGGGAATCACGACAAGCTAAAGCATATCGGACATAACGGCGACAAAATGCAATCGACTAATCAAAGTGGTCCGGGTAAAAGTCGTCCTCGCCGTCTGCTCCTATGCCTTGATGGCGTTCCGCACAAATTAATTCTGACAGCAAAACAACGGGGACTGTTTGCGGCCTTTGGGTCTCCCACTCGCCTGCTTTCACCTTTTCCAACTATGACCAACGTCGCGTTGTCGGCGATGCTTGGCGCCACTCCGCCTGCTGGTTATGAAAGTTTGTATTTCGATCGCAGTGCGAAGGAATTGCGAGGAGGTGTTCGGAAATATCTGGGCTGGCGGACGCCCGACAAAATTCCTTCGTCATACATGGATGACCTTGATTACCAGGAACCGCTCGCTTTTGAGTTCCTAATCTACGTTGCCCCCGAAAGAGTTTGGCGCACTGACATGCGCCGCTTTCACGAAAGCTTTCGCGCGGCGCCGCAAACGCGCGATTACTTTGCTTTCCTCAAGGCCACCGATGGTTTGCTGCACGCTCAAGGTCCAGAACGTCTTAACGTCGCTCTGTCAACGCTCGACCGGATCCTCAACGAGATTCGTGAGTTCTGTGGAGGTGAAACAGAGATAGTTCTGTTTTCAGATCATGGAATGAATTTGGAAGAGAACCAGCGCGTTGATCTCGTCCAGCATCTGCGGCGGAAGAACTTCAAGTTTAGCGGTCAACTGAAGAACGGCGGTCGTGCGCTCGCGATCCCGGCCTTTGGATTATGTAGTTATGCCGCGGTTTACAGCGCCCAGCAGGAATTGATCCCGGACGCTGCCAATGCTCTGATCGAAATACCGGGTGTAGATTTCGTGGTCTTTCGCGACGAAGCAGATGTGGTATTGAGGAGTTCGCGTGGCCAGGCACGTATCGAACGCAATGAGGGAGATCGTTTTAGATACTTGGCTTCGACTGGCGATCCCTTGCAGTTGCAACCCACGATTCAGACTCTGCAGGCAGAGGGAAAGATGGATGATCAGGGCTTTGTTGCTCGCGCGGATTGGTTCGACAAGACAAACCACGCGTCCTATCCAAATGCTATCGCTAACGTTTACAGTTCGCTTCACACTGCTCGCGTTAAGCACACCGCTGACATACTGATCAGTTTGCATGATGGCTACTACTACGGCTGGTCACCGTTCGGGAAGATGGTGCGCCTCGCCGCCACTCATGGTAATGCATTGGCATCGAGCAGCACTGCGTTCATGATGAGTACGTATCGTAAGCTTCCGGAGTGCGTGCTGGCGGACGAGGCGAAGCAGTGGTTGTTGGGATGAGTGTCCGATATGCTTTAGCTTGTCGGTGGTGCCCGTCCAAGTACTTCAGGATATTTGGTGACTGCGACACGACAAGACGGGCGCATATCGGACATTCGACCTATAGGACCTATTCACTTGACCGATCCCTCACGCAACCCTTACAAGAGGCGC
>DASYRR010000075.1:0-5250 GCA_036004125.1 Pyrinomonadaceae bacterium
GCGAGAAATGCAGCAATAAACTTTTCCCCGGCGCCGATGGAAGGGACTTTCACAAACTTAGTAGCAGCGTCGACTTTAATGTGTTCGTAACGAAGTCGACCGGCGGCGTGGTCAATGGAAACCGTTGGTCCGCCAAACGGCCAACCGCTACCAAGTGTCAGATCGAAGCGCAGTCCTAACTCGCGAGCTTTGTCAGACGTGAAGCGCAACGCATCGAGAAACTCATCGGAAAGAAAAGGGAGAGTCTTAATACCAGCGCTTTCATTGTCGAGGACAAGTGGATAAACAGGCTGAACTTCGAAACCGCCGATGCCACCTTCTTTCATCAGACGCATCTCGCGTTCGAGTTCGGCTTTGGTGACGGCGGGACCAAACCACCACCACCGCATCATGATCCGCGAGTTGTCGGGTGGGTTGAAGAATGAACGTTGGAGATCGTCGATTGGCGCTGATGATACCAAGGGACATGTTGCAATTAAGAGCACCATCAATAAACAAATGGACTCTCTGCGCAACCTCAGCGTTCTCTGCGTCTCTGCGGTAAAAGCCTGTACGAAATCGTTTAGCGCAGAGACGCAGAAAGCGCAGAGGCTACACAGAGAAGAAAATGAGATCATGAGGCATCTATGGGGCTGCACTCAGTGTGCGCCCTCGGGGCATTCGGGCCACGCGATGGATTTATGTCTTACCAAAACGGCCATCAACTGGCCCTGAAACACTTTTTCAAAACGAGGGACGGCCAGGGCCGCCCCCACCCAGATGACCGAGAAAGCTCAGAAGTAGAGCTTTATTGCGAACTGGATGAACCTCGGTTGGTAACCTGACCGCCCAGGCATGACAGCAAGAAACCCCCACCGATCCGGAGTGTAGCTTTGACGCATGCGGAAAAGCTGCAACCCCTGCGCTGTTCTGATGTCAAACTGGCCAGCGTTCGCGGAGAAGAAACCTGTCGGTAATTGAACGTGAAAGAAGTCCAGTCGCAGTGCGCACGCAGTCGTCGATCCGGGCAATGGGCAGGTAGTACCAGTCAGGCGATTAGCGCCAATAACACCGTTGACTTGATTAATGATCGTCGTGGCGGCGGGAGTTCCACGGGCCGGTCTGTTTGCTGCATCGAAGTTCCTCCACGTATCGTATTCGGCATTACTTAGCAATGCCTCTGAAGGCGCAGCGAAAATCTCACCCGCATCTTCGAGTCTTCCCATGCGGAAAATCGGATGATTCAGGACGTTAATGGCGTCGACCCTAAACTGCAGACGCCGCCTACTGTCCTTGCCTAAAGAGAAGTTCTTTTGCAACGACAGATCGAAAAACTGCTGCCGTGGCGTGCGAGCACCGTCGAGAGTCCGCGGTGCATTTCCGAGTTGGCCTTTGATCGGACGCATAAAGGCCGCTGGGTTGAAGTAAGGTTCACAGGTAGATCCAGTTGGGCAACTGCGACTGTAACTGGGATTAAGGAGCGGGACTCCGGGGACAAGATCCGGACGAATTGCTCGTACGTTTCCCGGCACACCCAAACCATTGTCATCTCTTAGGACCGTGACTAACGGAATTCCACTCTGGATACGTCCAACCCCACTGAAGCTCCAGTTGCCGACAAGGCCCTGAACCAACCAGGGGGCGTTCGAGAAGAAACGCTGCCCTTTGCCGAAGGGAAGATCGTAAAGAAAGGTCGCACTAAAAGCGTGCTTGATGTCGAACAGAGAGACCGAGCGGTCTTCTGATGCCGGCGCGCCGAAGTTCACATGACCCGGCGATCGCACGTTAAGGTTCACAAACCGAATATCTCCAGCATCTGAGGCGTTATCGAGAGACTTGCCGTACGTGTAATTCGCCGTGTAGGTGAGCCCTCTTGCGAAGCGACGAATAAGGCTCACACTTCCCGCGTGGTAATCACTACTTGCCGAAGAATTGAACGCTTCATTCAGACCGGAAAACCCAAAATACTTTGTGCCCTCATAGATTTCCGGGAATTGGACCACAGCTCCGGACGGCGTCGTGCGACCGAGCGGATCATTGATCATTAACAATTCGTTTCGAGCCTGGAGTAGATAAGCTTCCGAAAGATCGAACGGCACAGGGTTCAGGTTTATCGGCGGCAGAAATAGATGTCTCCCCCGCGCACCTGTATATGCCAATTCCACCACGGTGTTTTGTGGTAACTGATAAGACGCAGAGAAGCTCCAACTGTCCACGTACGGTATGTGTGCTTGTGACGAAGTTGCGGTGGCGGTGTTCACGTAGTTGATGCTTCCCAGGTATAGAAGCCCATCAGCCGGTATGTTGAGGAACGCCTCGGGAGTTTGCGGGCGCAACACAGGCACGTTACAGCAGAGCCGTGCTGCCAGAACGTTAATGGGTGCGCCCTGAGCATTTCTGCCACTCATGTCCACGAACGCGTTGCGGATATCTGTCAGGCCATAGGTCGTCGTACCAGCCGAAAAGTCTGGCGAAGGGTTGCGCCCTGTGCCAGACAGCGGGGCATGCGAGCGACCGAAACCGCCACGCAGGACGAGTTTGCCGTCCTCGTTCCAGCCGAACAGTTTCGGTGTCCAGGCAAAGCCAAGGCGCGGCTCAAAATTCCATTTCTCGAGGGGAAATATGTAACGCGAGCGGCCGCCTCGCCCGGAAAAAGCAAAGGGAGGAACCAACGCTTTTGTGACTACCGTGCCATCGGGCAGAGTAACCGGTGCCGGTAGTGGAAACTCCTTAGCCAACTCTGGCAAGAAGGCGCCCTGGCGATCAAATTTCTCCGTGCGCGGAAACTGTAGTGCATAGCGCACGCCGAGATTTAGCGTAAGGTTTGGTTTGATCTTCCAGTCATCCTGATAATAAAGGGCTCCTGAAAGCCATTGGTAATAGTAGGGGATGAGTGTCTCGCGGAGCGTGGTCTGATTGTAAGTACCCAACAGGTACTGCGCGAACGGAATTCCACCTGTGCCGTTCCCGGCGCCATTGCTGTTCGTAAGCGTTGTGTTGCGAGCGAACTCATACCTACCACCGACACTACCGAACAAAGGAATCGTCTTTAAATTCTGCCGTAGAAGGAGAACTCCGAACTTACTGACGTGAGTGCCATGGACCCATGAAACATTATCTGCTATCTCGTAATTGTGCTCGGCGTTTTCGTTTTGCTGTGACAAGCTAGTGCCAATGGAGTACGGGCCCGTCTGAAACTCCGGCAAACCTCCAGCGGTGATACTAGGAAGTCCAAGTTCGGTCGAAAGATTGCGACCACTGATCGGATCAAACCCCGGCGGCAGCGTTTTGCTAAATCTCCCATACGTGTAATTGAGGCGAAGCTCATTCACTACCGAGGCGCCAAACGTATGCGTGTCTGCCAAGAGCACTTGCTTAGACCAACTGTAGTCTGTGCCTCCCGTATTGATTTCATCTCGACCGACTTCAAAGTTAGCCCGACCGCGATCACCGCGAATCGGCACCTGCGTATATCGAAAGGTCATCCGATTGTCGTTTGTGACTTGGTGGTCGAGCTTGAAAGTCAAACGCTTCTCAAGATTTTTGATGAAGGTCGAACTCGCGTAATTCCTTAACTGCCCGTCGGCCAGAAACCAATCGCCCGCAGGCGGGATGTACTGCAAAATATTCTTCGAATTTGGATCGAGCATGTTTGCCGGGATGATGTTGTTGACGAAGGGAGTCGTCGTGAAGTTGGTCACCAAAGTGCCATTTGGGTTCGTCAATAACCGTAATTGATTCCCATTAACAAGCGTGAAGTGATTGTAAAGAGTAGCGTCCCGAATCTGCGTCTGCAGGCCAAACCGGTTCACTACATCGAGGGGCGCGAAGCCGCCATCGATCGCCACGACATTACTGAAATCGCCGCGGCGCATTGCCTCTGTGGGCAGATTGGACGTGAATGGGTTTTCGTCGTAGTAATAGCGAGGTTCAAATGCCACGAAGAAGAACGTTTTGTTACGACCGCTATGGAATGTGGGTCCACCCTCTCCGAAGCGTGGCAAGTAGACAGGCCCACTAAAAGTCAGTCCGAATTGATGCTGTCTCCGTCTGGAGAGCGGACGATTGGTCGACTGGGTAGTAAATGGCGCTGCATTGAACTTCGGATTGCGGTGATACCAATAAAATAGGCCATTGAAATCGTTGCTGCCGGATTTCGTGGACATGTTAACGACGCCGCCGCCTGTCTGACCAAACTCAGCGGAGAAGTTCGATCGCTGGACGGTAAATTCCTGTACCGTATCCGGCGAAAACGTTACCACTGCACGGGCAAGGCCGACTCCGGTATTACTTGCTCCGTCAGCGAGTATGGCGGTGCTTCCCGCCCGGCCGCCGTTAACACTCACGTTGAAGCCCGGAGCAGGTATAGTCGTGTCATTGAAATCCAATTCAGGATCTTCGCTTCCAGCAACTCCTGTGACTCCAGGTGTCGTCAGTACCAAGTCAAGCACACTACGGTTATTTAGCGGCATTTCCACGATCTGCCGCTCAGTAATTGTTTGACTCGGTGTTCCGGATTCGGTGTTAATCAACTGGTTGTCACTGGTGATGGTTATCGATTGGCTGATGTTGCCGGCTTCCAGAGTGACGTTGGCGGTAGCTGTTGTAGCCGTATCCACTTTCACCTTTGCTAAGACGGTTTTTTTGAAACCGTTTGCTTCGACCGCGATGCTGTAAATCACCGGGTCGAGAGAGCTAACGCTGTAAGCGCCGGACTCATTAGTAGTCACGACGATTTGGTGGTTGCTGCCAACGTTGGTCACAGTCACGATTGCGCCTGGGATAACCGCACCGTTGGGATCGAACACAGTGCCGCTGATTCCACCTTTGTTTGTTTGTCCGGTTGCCACAATCACACAAAATAGGGCAACAATGACCGTTGTAACGAGTCGCATGTTCGTGCTCCTTTCAATTTTGGAAGACCGACAAAACCACAGAATGAGGTAGTTCTTCTTAGTTCTACTGAATAATTTCTCGCGTATCGGATTTAACCAACGGGGCCAGAACTTGGCGACAACGACAAACTAAAAGTTCGTCGGACATTACCGCTTCCCGTCGGTTAGTCCGGGCCAATCGTCACTGCGAAACGGACTTGCCGGTAATCCAGTGTCGTTTGTCAGGTTCGGATTCCTTGGATTGTTGTTGAATGCGTAGCGCACGGCGACGGGCTTGGGAACAGATGACGACCAAACCTTTACCCGGTTTCGTCCAACGATCGTTGCTTCGGCCCAGTACCACTTGTGATCGGCGCCAGCGATTGCAAACTCAGCA